>NZNW01000098.1 GCA_002695065.1 Salinicola sp.
CCGCAGCCCGCAGCCCGCAGCCCGCAGCCCGCAGCCCGCAGCCCGCAGCCCGCAGCCGATTGCAGGAGACATCGGCAGAAGCGGCCAAAACTGTGACGGCGGCCACGGTTTTTCATGCGCCCAAAGTCGAATCGTCAACACCGCACGGGAACTACCATACTAGTCAGACAAGATAGCCAGCCGTGAACACCGGAGCCCCCTTGACCACGACGACCCTGCACACACTCTGGAACGCCTCGGAAGCCGGACACGTGCGTCAGCGGCTTTACGACGTGCTGCGCCACGCCATCATCCGGCTGGTGCTGGCACCGGGCCAGGCACTCTCCGAAAAGGAGATCGCCGACACTTTCGAGGTCAGCCGCCAGCCGGTTCGCGAAGCGTTCATCCGGCTCTCGGAAGCGGGGCTGGTCGAGGTTCGCCCCCAGCGCGGCACCTTCGTGGTCAAGATTTCGCCACAAGCAGTCTATAGCGCGCGTTTCGTGCGTGAGGCGATCGAGGTGGCCGTGGCCAAGTCGGCCGCCGAGCAGGGACTCTCCCGGCGCGGGATGGAGGACCTCCTGGAACTGGTCGAACGTCAGCGTCGAACCATCGACAGCGGCGATTACGACCGTTTCTACGTGCTCGACGAAGCCTTCCACCAGACCCTCTCCCGGGAAGCGGGGCATGAATCGGCCTGGCGTTTCACCGAGGAGGTCAAGGCGCATTTCGACCGCGTCCGGTACATCAGCGTGCCCGACGGCACGCCGCTGGAGACCCTGGTCGACCAGCACGCCAGCATCGTCGCGGCGATCGACGCTCGCGATCCGGAAGCCGCCGAGCGAGCCGTGCAGGCGCACCTGAGAGAGCTGCTGACATCGCTGCCCCGCCTGATCGACCGCTTCCCCGACCTGTTCGCCACCCACTGAAGCTGCCGCTTTCCCCAGCCGGAGACCCCATGAAAATCATCGACGCCCGCGTCATCGTCACCAGCCCGGGACGCAATTTCGTCACCCTCAAGCTGATTACCGAATCGGGCACCTACGGCATCGGCGACGCCACGCTCAACGGTCGCGAAATGGCGGTCGCGGCCTATCTGGAAGAGCATGTGGTGCCGGCGCTGATCGGCCGCGATGCCAGCCGCATCGAGGACACCTGGCAGTACCTCTATCGCGGCGCCTACTGGCGCCGCGGCCCGGTCACCATGAGCGCCATCGGCGCCGTCGACATGGCGCTGTGGGACATCAAGGCCAAGGCGGCCAACATGCCGCTCTATCAACTGCTGGGCGGCAAGAGCCGCGAGCGGGTGATGACCTACGCCCACTGCACCGGCAGGGACATCGACAGCTGCCTGGAGGAAGTCGCCCGTCACGTCGAGCAGGGCTACAAGGCGGTGCGGGTTCAGGCCGGCGTCCCCGGAATCGAGACGATCTACGGCGTCGCCAAGCGGGAAGGCGAGCGCTACGAGCCGGCCGATGCCGAGCTCCCCGCCGAGCACGTATGGAGCACCGAGAAATATCTCAACCACGTGCCGCAGCTGTTCGCCGCGGTGCGCGAGCGCTTCGGCCACGAGCTGCACCTGCTGCATGACGTCCACCACCGGCTGACACCGATCGAAGCCGCGCGGCTGGGCAAGGCGGTGGAGCCTTACCACCTGTTCTGGCTCGAGGACTGCGTGCCGGCGGAGAACCAGGAGAGCCTGCGCCTGATCCGCGAACACACCACCACGCCGTTGGCCATCGGCGAGGTGTTCAACTCGATCCACGACTGCCGCGAGATGATCCAGAACCAGTGGATCGACTACATCCGCACCCCGCTGACTCACGGCGGCGGCATTACCCATCTGCGCCGGATCGCCGACCTGGCCTCGCTCTACCATGTGCGCACCGGCTTCCACGGCCCCACCGACCTGTCACCGGTGTGCCTCGGCGCCGCGATCCACTTCGATACCTGGGTGCCCAACTTCGGTATCCAGGAGCACATGCCCCACGACGAGCTGACGGATAGCGTCTTCCCCCACGACTATCGCTTCGAGGATGGCCACTTCCTGGTCGGCGAGACCCCGGGGCATGGCGTCGATATCGACGAGGAAGCCGCCGCCCGCCACCCGTTCAAGCGTGCCAGCCTGCCGGTCAACCGGCTCGAGGACGGCACCCTGTGGCACTGGTGAACACGGCACTGGTGAGCACGGCACTGGTGAACACGGCACCGGCGAGCCCGTGCCAGGCCGATTGCGACACACCCAGGAGAGTCATCGATGCAAGCCTTTGAAGTCAGCGCCCCACATGCATTTGCCGTCGGCGATCAGCCAGCACCGCGTGCGGCAGCGGGTGAAGTGGTCGTCGACGTCGCGTTCGCCGGCATCTGCGGCTCGGACATGCATATCATCCATGGCGACAACGCCTTCGTGCAGTTTCCCCGCATCACCGGCCACGAGTTCGCCGGGGTGATCCGCGCCGTGGGCGATGGCGTCGATCCCGCCCGTGTCGGCGAGCGGGTCTGCATCGACCCGGTGGTCAACTGCGGCCGATGCTACCCCTGCCGTATCGGCCGGC
Source organism: Salinicola sp. (assembly GCA_002695065.1). Classification (GTDB taxonomy): domain Bacteria; phylum Pseudomonadota; class Gammaproteobacteria; order Pseudomonadales; family Halomonadaceae; genus Salinicola. Next base: position 2,532 of record NZNW01000098.1, read on the forward strand.
CCAACGTCTGCAGCGCGATGCAGGTGATCGGCGTTCACAGAAATGGCGGCTTTGCCGAGCAGGTCAACGTGCCGGCGGCCAACGCCCACTGCATCCCCGACGATCTCGATCTCGACGCTGCCGCCCTGGTCGAGCCCTACTCCATCGCCGCCAACGTGCTCGCGCGGATGGCACCACACCCGGGCGACCGTCTGCTGGTGATCGGTGCCGGCGTGATCGGCCTGACCGTGCTGCAGATGGCGCGCGCCATGGGCCTCGAGGAGGTGATCGTCACCGACATCCTCGACGAACGCCTCGCCACGGCGCGCGAGCTGGGCGCCAGCCACGTGATCAACGGTCGCCTCGAAGATCTCGAACAGGCGGTGCTGGCCGCCACCGATGGCGAGGGCATTCCGCTGATCGCCGATGCCGCCTGCGTACCGGCCATGCTGCCCGCCATGCTGCGGATGGCCTGCCCCGCCGGACGCATCGGACTGCTCGGTTTCAGCCCGACGCCCAGCGACCTGGTTCAGCTGGAAGTGATCAAGAAGGAGCTGACGCTGGTCGGCTCCCGCCTGAACAATCGCAAATTCCCGGAGGTGCTCGAGCATATCGCCGCGGGTCGTCTCGAGCCCCGGGCGCTGATCAGTCATCGCGTCCCGCTCACCGAGATGCCCGGCGCCATCGATCTGCTCGAGAACCACCCGGAACGGGCGCGCAAGGTGCTGGTGAAAATCTCGCCTTGAACGTCCGATCGAGTCCGCCACCCATGCCGGAAGAGACCCGGAACAGCGCTGGCCCGGACAACAACACCGACGCGTACCAACGCGACAGGAGACTCACGCCATGTTGACGACGACAACCCTCAAGCATCTGCTGGCCGGCGCTGCCCTCGGCGCCACGCTGCTGGGCAGCCACGCGGCAATGGCTGCGGACTACACGCTGAAATTCGGCCATCTGGCCAACGAGCAGAACATCTGGAACCAGGCCGCGCTGAAGTTCAAGGAGCTGGTGGAGACCAACTCCGACGGCCGAATCGAGGTCCAGGTGTTCCCCAACGAGCAGCTCGGCAGCGAAATGGATGTGATCAACAGCATCCAGCTGGGCACCGCCGACATGACCATCACCGGCGAGAGTCTCCAGAACTGGGCGCCCAAGGCGGCGATGATGGCCGTGCCCTACCTGTTCCGTGATGCGGACCAGATGCGCAAGGCCGTGGAAGGCGACGTCGGCAAGCAGATCGAGGCGCAGATCACCGAGCGCACCGGGCTGGTGCCGATCGCCTGGTTCGAGCGCGGTCCGCGCGAACTGACCTCCAATCGCCCGATCAAGACCCCTGACGACCTCGACGGCCTGCGCATTCGCGTGCCCAACGTGCCGCTGTTCGTCGATACCTGGGAAGCGCTGGGCGCCCGCCCGACCCCGATGGCCTTCAGCGAAGTCTTTACCTCGCTGCAGCAGAACACCATCGAGGCCCAGGAGAACCCGCTCAGCCTGATCGAAAGCGCCAGCTTCAACGAAGTCCAGCAGTACGTGGACATGACCGACCACGTGCGCAGCTGGATCTACGTGGTGATCGGCAAGCAGAAGCTCGAGTCGATGCCGGACGACCTGCAGAGCGTGGTGAGAGACGCCGCCAGCGAAATGCAGTCCTATGAGGAAAAACTGTTCGTCGAGGACCAGAAGCGTCTCGAACAGGCGCTCAAGGACAAGGGCATGGAGTTCGTCGAGGTGGATCAGGCCGCCTTCGCCAAGAAAGCCGAGCCCGCCGTGCTCGACGCCTTGAATGACGATCAAAAAGCGCTCTACAAGGCCATCCAGGATCTGTAATCCCCCTTCGGATTACCGCGCCAAGGCATGCGGGGGCAGCGCGATCGCCGCTCCCGTTTCTCATCTCGTTCGGAGACCGCCATGTCGGAACAAGAGACGGACATTCACCAGGACATCCAGGAAAATCTCGAGATACTGACTCGCGTTCCGCGACTGGGCGGCCCCATTGGCCGACTGGCCAACGCGCTCGACCGCGTTCTGCTGACACTGGCCGTCATCGCGCTGGTGAGCCTGTCGCTGACCGTGCTGCTGCAGGTCGCGTCGCGCCTGTTCCTGCCCATCACGCTGTCGTGGACCGAAGAGCTCACCCGCTACCTCTTCATCTACATGGTGGCGCTGGGTGCCGGCGTCGTGCAGCACCGTCACCGCCACGTCAATGTGGAGCTGTTCCACGGCTGGCTCGGTTTCCGTGGTCGGGCCGCCTACCTTACGCTGATCTCGGCGATCACCTTCGCCTTCACGCTGGTGGTGCTGCCCAACGCCTGGCAGTTCGCCCAGATCGGCGCGTTCCAGACCTCGCCGACGCTGCGCCTCCCCATGCTCTACATCTTTCTCTCTTCGGTGGTGCTGTTCGGGGCGCTGTTGCTCTACAGCCTGATCGGCCTCGCCGAGGGCATCACCGCCATGGTTCGTGGCGACCGCGCCGAAGCCACCCGACAGGAGGCGCTCTGATGGAAATCGCCGTTCTCTTCATCACCTTTCTGGCACTGCTGCTGATCGGTCTGCCGATCGCCTTCTGCCTCGGCGTGTCGTCACTCGCCTACCTGATGCTTGGCGGCATCTCGCTGACCATCGTGCCGCAGCGCATGTTTTCCGGCATCGACTCCTTCGTGCTGCTGTGTATCCCCGGTTTCGTGATGGCCGGCAACCTGATGAACGTGGGCAATATCACTCAGCATATCGTGCGCTTCTCCAACGCGCTGGTCGGCCATATCCGCGGCGGCCTGGGCCTGGCCAACGTCGGCGGCTCGATGATCTTCAGCGGCATCTCCGGCACCGCGGTGGCGGACGCCGCCAGCATCGGCTCGGTGATGATTCCGGGCATGTCCAAGGCCGGCTACGACAAGCCGTTCGCCGCCGCCGTGACTGCCGCCTCCTCCACTATCGGCCCGATCATTCCACCCAGCGTGCCGATGATCATCGTCGGTTCGCTCTCCGGCATCTCCGTCGGCCGCATGTTCCTCGCCGGTGCGCTGCCCGGCCTGCTGCTGGGCGTGGCGATGATGATCACCGCCTACTGGCTGGCGGTGCGGCGCGGCTACCCCAAGGAGAAGCGTGCCACCGCCAGGGAGCTGCTCAAGGAGGGCCGCAGCGCGTTCTGGGCGCTGCTGATGACCTTCATCATCCTCTACGGCATCATCGGCGGCCTGTTCACGCCGACCGAGGCGTCGATCGTCGCCAGCCTCTACGCCCTGCTGGTGGGCACCTTCATCTACAAGGGCATCAACTGGCGCAACCTGGGCGGCATCCTTTCCGATACCGTCATCACCTCCGCCTCGCTGATGCTGCTGGTCGGCCTGGCCAATCTGTTCGGCTGGATCCTGACCAGCCAGCAGATCCCCCAGATGCTCGCCGATGCCATTCTCGGCATCAGCAGCAACCCGATCGTGGTCATCCTGATCCTCAACCTGATTCTGCTGTTCGTCGGCGCCTTCATGGAGACCATCGCCGCGCTGATCATCCTGTTCCCGGCCCTGCTGGGCGTGGCGACGGGGATCGGCATGGACCCGATCCACTTCGGCGTGATGGCGGTACTCAACCTGATGATCGGCCTGACCACGCCGCCGGTGGGCGTCTGCCTGTTCGTGGTATCGAGCATCGGCAAGCTGCCCATGCTGCGGGTGGCGAAAGCCATCGTGCCCTTCCTGATCTGCAACCTGATCGTGCTGATGCTGGTGTCGTTCGTGCCGGCGCTGTCGCTATGGTTGCCCAATCTGCTGATGGGGAAATAGCCTCATGGCCGCAGCCGACATCCATATCGAGCGAGAACCGAGCCGACGGCCCCCGAGCGGGATCGGCATCGTCCACCTGGGCCTGGGCGCCTTTCACCGCGCCCATCAGGCGGTGTACCTGCAGCGACACCTCGACCGAACCGGTGCGGACGACTGGGGCATCAGCAGCGCCAATATCCGCGCCAATCGCACCCTGGTCGATCAACTGCGCGACGGCGACTGCCGCTATCACGTGGCCGAATTCAGCGACAGCGAGCATGTCACGCTGCGGGAGATCACCGCCATCCGTGAAGCGCTCTACGCGGGGCCGGACGGCCCGGACCGGGAACGGCTGCTGGCGCGGATGAGCGATCCCGCCGTGCGCATCGTCACCCTCACCGTGACCGAAAAAGGCTACTTCCTCAGCCCGGGCAGCGGCGAGCTGCTGACCGACGCGCCAGCGATCGCCCACGACATCGCCCATCCCGAATCGCCGGATACCGCACCGGGCACGCTGTTGGAGGCACTGGCGCGACGCCGCTCGGCAGGCGTCCCACCGTTCGCCGTGCTCTGTTGCGACAACATGCCCCATAACGGCCGGCGCACGCGGCGTGCAGTGGTCTCGCTGGCCCGGCATCGCGATGGCGAACTGGCCGACTGGATCGACGCCAGCGTCGCTTTCCCCTCGAGCATGGTGGATCGCATCGTGCCGGCGATGACCGACGCGGACAGAACACGCCTGGCCGGACTGGGCATCGACGACCCTGCCGCCGTGGTCTGCGAGACCTTCAGCCAGTGGGTGGTCGAGGACGATTTCCCGCTGGGCCGGCCGGACTGGGAGGCCGAAGGCGTCGAGATGGTCGCCGATGTCGCCCCGTTCGAGACCATGAAGCTGCGCCTGCTCAACGGCGCCCACTCGCTGCTCGCCTATCTCGGCGCGCTGGCCGGTATCGAGACGGTGGACGCCGCCGTCGCGCGCCCCGCTTTCCGCCAGCTGCTCCGGCACTACTGGCAGCAGGACGCGATCCCGACGCTGTCGTTGCCGGCGGCAACCGATGTCGCTGCCTACACCGACGGTCTGCTGGCCCGCTTCGGCAACGACAGCCTGCGTCATCGACTGCAGCAGATCGCCATGGACGGCTCCCAGAAGCTGCCCCAGCGCTGGCTGGCCGGCGGTGTCGAGCGGTCGATCGACACCGCCGACATCAACGTAACCGCGCTGGGCGTTGCCGGCTGGATTCGCTACACCGCCGGCACCGACCTCAGCGGCCAGCCGCACCCGGTGGACGACCCCATGGCCGAGACGTTCGCCGCGCTCCATCGTCGCCATGGCGACGACCACGCCGCGCTGATCGACGCCTTCCTCGCCCTCGATGCCGTCTTCCCCGCCGCGCTGCGCGACGATCGACGGTTCGCCCGGCAGATCCTCGAAGCGCTGACGCGACTGGAGAGCGGCGGCGTGGAATCGGCCATTGCCACTTTGACACTCAACGCTTCTGATCGGGACGCTTGATCATGGAACATACCTGGCGCTGGTTCGGCCCGGCCGACCCCATCACCCTCGACGAGATTCGCCAGGCCGGCGCGACCGGCATCGTCACGGCCCTGCACGAGATCCCCAACGGCGAGGTGTGGCCGGTGGAAGCGATCGTCGAGCGCAAGCGCCTGATCGAAGCGGCGGGACTCACCTGGTCGGTCGTGGAGAGCGTGCCGGTACACGAGGCGATCAAGCAGGACCTGCCGGCAGCCGCGCGCTACATCGACAACTATCGTCGAACGCTTGCCAACCTCGGCGAATGCGGTATCGATGTGGTCTGCTACAACTTCATGCCGATCCTCGACTGGACCCGCACCGACCTCGCCTGGCCGTTGTCGAACGGCGGGACGGCGCTGCGCTTCGACCAGACCGCCTTCGCCGCTTTCGATCTCTTCCTGCTCGAGCGCGAGGGTGCCCAGGCGGATTACGGCAACGCCGAGCGGGAAGCCGCCAGCGCCTATCTCGATACGCTCGACGCCGCGGCGCGAAAGCGCCTGATCGATACCGTCATCGCCGGACTGCCCGGCACCGAGGAGCACTACACGCTCGAGGACTTCCGCCGGGTGCTGGATGGCTACCGCGGGATCGACGCCAACCGGCTGCGCGACAATCTGGCAGCGTTCCTGCGCGCCATCGTCCCGGCGGCAGAGGAAGCCGGGGTCCGCCTGGCGATCCATCCGGACGACCCACCCCGCGAGCTGCTCGGGCTGCCGCGTGTCGTGTCGACCGCCGAAGATGCCCAGTACGTACTCGATAGCGCGCCGAGTCCTGCCAACGGCCTGACCTTCTGCACCGGTTCCTACGGCGTTCGCGAAGACAACGATCTCGTCGCCATGGCCAGGCGGTTCGCGCCGCACATCCACTTCGTGCACCTGCGCGCCACCCGCCGCGAAGCCGACCCGCTCAGTTTCCACGAGGCCGAGCATCTGGACGGCGACGTCGACATGGTGGGCGTGATCGGCGAGCTGGTTCGCGAACAGCGGCGTCGCCAGCGTGAAGGCGGCCACCGCCTGCCCATGCGCCCCGATCACGGTCACCACCTGCTCGACGATCTGAAGCGCGACAGTCGCCCCGGCTATCCGCTGATCGGCCGGCTCAAGGGGCTGGCCGAACTGCGCGGGGTGGAAGCGGCGATGCAGCACTGGATCCCGTAGCGGCCGTCTCGGCATCACGCCGAGGCGAGCGCTACCCAACTTGCGGCCGACGCCGATAACGCCCGACCGCCAGACCCTGGAGTCATCGAGATGACAGTCAAAGAGCAACAACAACGGCCCTCGAGTGCTTCCTCAGCCACCACTGGCCTCTCTCGGCGCACTTTCCTGCAGGCGGTGGGCGCCAGCGCGGCCTGGGCGGTCAGCGCGCCGGGCGTCTTCGCCCAGAACACCGCATCGCAGGCCGACCCGAACGCACCGGCCGCGGCGCGCTATCTGTATGTCGGCACCTATTCGGCGCCGAACACGGCTCCCGGTGGTGTCGCTCCGAGCCGCGCCGAAGGCCTCTACGTCTACCGCCTGAATCACGCCACCGGCGATCTGAGCCACGTCCAGACGGTCACCGCCGACAACCCCTCGTTTCTCGCCGTGGCGCCGTCACAGCGCTATCTCTACTGCGTCAACGAACTCGGCGCGGACGCCTCCGGCGAGCCGCTGGGCCGGGTCAGCGCTTACGCGATCGACCCCGACACCGGCAAGCTGACGCTGATCAACGCCCGCTCGACCCGCGGCACCTGGCCCTGCCACTGCGCCGTTCACCCCTCGGGCGGGCACCTGCTCGCGGCCAACTACGGCACCGGCACCTTCGCCGTCTTCCCGCTGGGCGAGGATGGCCGAATCGAGCCGATGAGCGACCTGTTCCAGGCGCCGGGCAATGGCGGCGGGCCCGACCCGGTACGCCAGGAGGGGCCCCACGCCCACATGATGCTCGCCAACCCCGGCGCCCAGCACGTCTTCGGGGTGGACCTGGGCGGCGATACGCTGCTGGCGTGGCAGCTCGACCCGGCGACGGGCAAGCTGGCACCCGGACCGGTGCCGCGGGCCAGCGTGCCCTCCGGCAGCGGCTGTCGCCACCTGGCGTTCCACCCCGACGAGCGCCGGGCCTACGTGATCAACGAGCTCTCTTCGACCATCGACGTGTTCGACTTCGAGCCCCGCCGGGGCGCCTTCATCTGGCGCCAGTCGATCTCCACGCTGCCCCAAAACACCCCCTTCACCCGTCCCGCCTTCAATCCCGACAACCCGGGCGACGTGCCGACAGGGACGAACACCACCGCCGAAATCCGGGTTCATCCCAGCGGACGCTGGGTCTATGCCACCAATCGCGGGATGGACAGCATCGCCATGTTCGCGGTCGACCCGAACTCGGGGCGTCTGGCCTCCACGGGCTGGGTCCAGAGCCGGGGGCAGATCCCCCGGGGCATGAACATCGAACCGTCCGGCCGCTGGCTCTACGTGGGCAATCAGAACTCGGACACCATCGCGGTGTTCCGCATCGGCGCAGAGGACGGCCAGCTCGAAGGCCCGATCAAGCTGATCGACAGTCCGGTGCCGGTCGATTTCGCCTTCGGCCCCGCGGTGCGCTAAGGCGGCGGTGGAAGCGGCTCGGTTGGCGTCCGTGCATGGCGAGGGACGCCGACTGGGCTATGGTGAAACCACACCTTCACCTCTCGGAGCCATCATGAACCGACTGCCTTCGTTCGATTCGCACAAGCGCCTGGCCACCCTGGCCATCGCCGTCGCCCTCGGCGGCGGTGTCCCCAGCGCCCTCGCCGCCGACCCCGACACCGCATCGGCGCAGACCGAGCGCCCCCGGGTGCTCAGCGGCGACGAGATCCAGCAGCAGGTCTGGGGGCATCGCGTCCAGGGCGCCATGGCGAGCGGCCAGCAGTACGACGAAGTCTATCGCCAGGACGGCAGGATCGAGGGCGACGGCTACACCGGGCAGGCCACGATCGTCGACGATCGCATGTGCTTCGACTACGGCGACGACAAACCGACCTGCTATGGCGTCCGCCACGACGGTGACGACAGCATCGAGTGGCTCGACGGTGACGTCGTCGTCGGCGAGGGAGAGCTCGGCAACGCCGAGTGATCGCCACGGGCGGCCGCTGCAACGGCGGTCGCCACTTTTGCCTCACCGTTACGCAACCCGCGACCGCAGTGGTATGGTAACGGCCGAACCATCAGGACAGATCCCATGTCGCTACCGATTGGTCCGGGATTGGCCGGAACCCGTATTCTGCTCGGCATCAGCGCCGGCATCGCCGCCTACAAGAGTGCCCATCTCGCCCGCCTGTTGAAGAAGTCGGGCTTCGAGGTGCGCGTGGTCATGACCGAAGGCGCCCAGGCTTTCATTACCCCGCTGACACTGCAGGCGTTGACCGGCGAGCCGGTGCGGACGTCGCTGCTGGATCCGGAAGCCGAAGCCGGCATGGGCCACATCGAGCTGGCGAAATGGGCGGATGTCATCCTGATCGCCCCCGCCACCGCCGACCTGATGGCACGCCTGGCCCACGGTCACGCCGACGACCTGCTGACCACCCTCTGCCTCGCCACCGAAGCTCGCTGCCTAATGGCGCCCGCCATGAACCAGGCGATGTGGCGTCATCCGGCGACCCTGGCCAATGCCGACCGGCTGGTTGAGCTGGGCTGGACCCTGCTGGGCCCCGACGCCGGCGACCAGGCCTGCGGCGACGTCGGCCTCGGCCGCATGCTGGAGCCGGAAACCATTCTCGCCCAGCTGCTGGGCGAGCTCGAGCCGGCCCGGGACGAGGCGCTCCGGGTGATGCCCGTGCACCGGGATCTGGTCGGCAAGCGCGTGGTCATCACCGCCGGGCCGACCCGCGAAGCGCTGGACCCGGTGCGCTATCTCTCCAACCACAGCTCCGGCAAGATGGGCTACGCCCTGGCCGCGGCCTGCGCCGAGCGTGGCGCCAGCGTCACGCTGGTCAGCGGGCCGGTGGCGCTCTCGACGCCACCCGGTGTCGAACGGATCGAGGTGATCTCGGCTGTCGAGATGCTGACCGCGGTCGAATTCTGCATGCCCTGCGATCTGTTCATCGGTTGCGCCGCGGTGGCCGACTATCGCGCCGCCGCCATCGGCGAACACAAGCTGAAGAAGACGGAAGACGCTAGCGGGCTGACCCTCGAGCTGGTCCGCAATCCGGATATCGTCGCCACGATCGCGGCACGCCCGGACCGACCGTTCACGGTCGGCTTTGCCGCCGAGACGCAGGCGCTGGAGACGCACGCCGGCAGCAAGCTCGAACGCAAGCGCCTGGATCTGGTCGTCGCCAACGATGTCTCCCGCGAGGGGGTCGGCTTCGGCGGCGACGACAATGCCGCCACGCTGCTGTGGAGAGAGCGGGAGCGGACTCGGCGCCACGCGCTACCGCGGCAGCCCAAGACGGCGTTGGCCAACGCCATCGTCGACCACATCGCCGATCGGATGCGCTAGCGCATCCGATCCGCGCCCCAGCGGTGGTAAACTGGGCGGCTTGCTCGTCATCTCACTTCATGCGCCATCAGGAACGACGCTACATGTCACTCAGCACTTCGCCCGCCAGACCCAAGCTCTCGGTCAAGATTCTCGATGAGCGGGTACACGACTACCCGCTGCCCCACTACGCCACCGCAGGCAGCGCCGGCATGGACCTGCGCGCACTGCTCGACGACGCGTTGACGCTGGCTCCCGGCGACAGCGCCCTGGTCCGCACCGGCCTCGCCATCCACATCGGCGACCCGGGGCTGGCCGGCGTGGTATTGCCGCGCTCCGGACTCGGCCACAAGCACGGCATCGTGCTGGGCAACCTGGTCGGGCTGATCGATTCCGACTACCAGGGCGAGCTGATGATCTCGGTGTGGAACCGTGGCCGGGACACTTTCGTGCTCGAGCCCGGCGAGCGGCTGGCGCAGTACGTGCTGGTGCCGGTGATCCAGGCCGAGCTCGACATCGTCGAGGAGTTCGTCGCCACCGAGCGCGCGGGCGGCGGGTTCGGCCACTCCGGCCGGCAGTGAATCGTCTCCCGTCTCCCACAACCGCTCTCTGCGAGGACATGTCACGTGGCGCTAAGCGCAACCATCTATAAAGCGAGACTCAACGTCAGCGATCTGGATCGCCACTACTATGGCGATCATGCGTTGACCGTGGCCTGTCACCCGTCCGAGACGGCGACGCGCCTGATGGTGCGCCTGCTGGCATTCATCGACAATGCCCACGCCATCGGCACGGACAACGATCTCGCCATGACGCGCGGCCTGAGCAGCGAAGACGAGCCGGATCTCTGGCTCAAGGCGGCGGATGGGCGAATCCTGTCATGGATAGAGCTGGGCGAACCGTCGCTGAAGCGCATCAAGCAGGGCCTTTCCCGGGCGGAACGGGTGCTGGTCTATCCCTATGCGCCGCGCAGTGCCGCACAGTGGTGGAAGAAGCTCGAAAGCGATGTTCGGGCGCTGCCCCGGGTGACGGTCTGGAGTCCGCCGGCAGAACCGTTGGCGGCGCTGACCGCGCTCGTCGATCGCAACCTGAGCCTCGACGCCACCCGGATGGAAGGCGAATGGCTGATGACCGACGGCCAGGCTTCGGTGGCGCTGGAGTTCGAGCGCTGGACATGAACTCGAATCGAAGCCGTTCGGTGGCGAAGACAAAGGAAGGTTGGAAAATGACGACGAATGAGCGGCCCGGTGCCGACGTACCGGCCTCGATCTTCAGGGCCTACGATATTCGCGGCATCGTCGACGAGACGTTGACCGAGGAGACCGTGGAATGGATCGGTCGCGCGGTGGGTAGCGAAGCGGCGGCGAGAGGTCAGCAGACCGTGATCGTCGCCCGTGATGGCCGCCACTCCGGCCCTCGCCTCCAGGCGGCGCTGATCCGCGGCCTGCGGGCTTCCGGCCGTGACGTGATCGATATCGGGCGCGTGCCGACCCCGGTACTCTACTTCGCCACCGCCACCCTGGCCGAGAGCGCCAGCGGGGTGATGGTGACCGGCAGCCACAACCCGCCGGACTATAACGGCTTCAAGATCGTGCTCGATGGCGTGGCGATCTCCGGCGAGGCGATCACGGACCTGCTCGAGCGCATCCGCAGCGGCGAGTTGACCGAGGGCGAGGGTTCACTCCAACGGCGCGACATCGGCGAAGCGTATCTTCAGCGCATCCTGGGTGACCTCTCCCTCGCCCCGGGCCGGGCCGGACGCCCGCTCAAGGTGGTCGTGGATTGCGGCAATGGCGTCGCCGGCGAACTGGGGCCCAGGCTGATCGAGGCGCTGGGGGCGGAAACCATCCCCCTGTTTGCCGAGATCGACGGCGATTTCCCCAACCATCATCCCGATCCCGGCAAGCCGGAAAACCTGGTCGACCTGATCGCCAAGGTCCGGGAGACCGGTGCCGATATCGGGCTGGCTTTCGACGGCGACGGCGACCGCCTGGGCGTGGTGACGCCGGCCGGCGAGATGATCTACCCGGACCGGTTGATGATGGCCTTCGCCACCGACCTGCTCGAGCGGGAGCCTGGCGCGCGTATCGTCTTCGACGTCAAGTGCACCGGCAACCTGGCCCGGATCATCGAACGGGCCGGGGGCGAGCCCGAGATGTGGCGCACCGGCCACTCGTTGATCAAGGCGCGCATGAAGGAGACCGGCGCGCAGCTGGGCGGCGAGATGAGCGGCCACATCTTCATCAAGGAACGCTGGTACGGCTTCGACGACGGACTCTACGCCGCCGCCCGGCTGCTGGAGATTCTGTCGCGCCAGACGGTGGATGCCGATCGCTACTTCAGAGCGTTTCCGCAGGACGTCAGCACGCCGGAGCTGAACGCCCCGGTGACCGACGAGGAGAAGTTCGCGATCGTCGAGCGACTGGCCGAGAATGGCGACTTCGGTCAGGATGGCATCAAGACGACACTGGACGGCATCCGCGTCGACTACCCCGACGGCTGGGGGCTCTGTCGGGCCTCCAACACCACGCCGATGCTGGTCCTGCGGTTCGAAGGCAAGGACCGGGCGGCGCTGGCGCGCATCCAGCAGCGGTTCGGCGCCGCGGTGCTCGCGGTGGCGCCGCACGTCGAGCTGCCCTTCTGAGATCGCAGAGCACGAGACGTACGCAACGAAAGGGAACGCGCCGCCGGTATCGATAGACTCACGGCGCATAGACAGTGGAGAGATAACGCCTCATGAACGAGAGCCCGCGCGACCCGCGTCAGGTGGTCGAGATTCTGTCGGAGGCGCTGCCCTACATCCAGCGCTATTCCGGCAAGACGGTGGTGGTCAAGTATGGCGGCAACGCCATGACCGAGGACACCCTGATCGACTCCTTCGCCCGCGACATGGTGTTGATGAAGGAGGTCGGCATCAACCCGGTGGTGGTCCATGGCGGCGGCCCGCAGATCGGCCAGCTGCTGGCACGGCTCAACATCGAATCGCGCTTCGTCAACGGCATGCGCGTGACCGACGCCGAAACCATGGACGTGGTCGAGATGGTGCTGGGTGGGCTGGTCAACAAGAACATCGTCACCCAGATCAACCAGTTTGGCGGCAAGGCGATCGGCCTGACCGGCAAGGACAACGCCCAGATACGGGCACGCCAGCTCAAGGTCGAGCAGTACAATCCGGCGCTGGCCGAACCCGAGATCATCGATATCGGCCACGTCGGCGAGGTCGAGCATATCTCCACCGACCTGATCGAGATGCTGGCCGAGCGGGATTTCATTCCCGTCATCGCGCCGATCGGGGTCGATCGCGAAGGCCATAGCTACAACATCAACGCCGACCTGGTCGCCGGCAAGGTGGCCGAAGCGCTCAAGGCCGAGAAGCTGATGCTGTTGACCAACGTCGCGGGACTGCAGGATGCCGAGGGCAAGGTGATGACCGGCCTCTCGACGGAACAGGTCGACGCGTTGATTGCCGACGGGACGATCTACGGCGGCATGCTGCCGAAGATCCGTTGCGCGCTGGATGCGGTCAAGGGCGGCGTCGGCAGCGCTGTCATCGTCGATGGCCGCGTCGTCCATTCGACACTGCTGGAGATCTTCACCGATGCCGGGGTCGGCACGCAGATCACCGATCATCGCGACTGACCTCGACAATAATCCTTTTCCATACATCGCGGGCGTGGAAGGCCCTCCCGGGCGCCAGACAGTTGACGAGCACCCGGGGCGCTCCAGGAAGGAGCCCCGACGAGAAGACCGATAAGAATCGCCATGACGCAGGCAACCCCCCAACTCTCCCGCCGTGAACAGATCCTCCAGGCACTGGCACTGATGCTCGAGGAGGACAGCGGCAAGCGTATCACCACCGCCGCGCTGGCCCGTCAGGTCGGCGTCAGCGAAGCGGCGCTGTACCGCCACTTCCCGAGCAAGGCGCGCATGTTCGAGGGGCTGATCGAGTTCATCGAGGCCAGTCTGTTCGAGCGCATCCGGCGCATCCTCGACGACGAGCCGTCGGCCCTCGCCCGCTGCGAGACGATCGTCCAGCTCGTGCTGGTCTTCGCCGAGAAGAACCCGGGTCTCAGCCGGCTGATGGACGGCGACGTACTGACGGGCGAAACCGCCCGGCTGCGCACCCGCATGTCGCAGCTGTTCGAGCGGCTCGAAACCCAGTTGAAGCAGATCCTGCGCGAGGCGGAACTGCGCGAGGGGCTGCGCCCCCAACTGCCGGTCTCCGCCGCCGCCAATCTGCTCTCGGCCTTCGTCGAGGGCCGGATCAGCCAGTACGTGCGCAGCGATTTCCGTCACCAGCCCACCGCACACTGGGAGGACCAGTGGCGCCTGCTGGGCGGCGGGCTGCTGACCACGGCGCACCAGACGACGTCCGCCTAGCGGCGAATCCGGAGTGACGGACCGCAAAAAGCCCGGCGATTGCCGGGCTTTGCGTGTCTAGCTGTCGTGATGTACCAGTTCGTTGCCTGCTACGGTTGCCCTCCCGGTTCGTCGACCAAGGGCGGCTCACGCCGCGATCGCGTCGCCGAGCTGCAGTTTGATCTTTTTCATCGCGTTCTTCTCGAGCTGGCGAATGCGCTCGGCGGAAACGCCGTAGACATCGGCGAGATCGTGCAGGGTGGACTTGTGCTCGGAGAGCCAGCGCCGCTGCAGGATATCGCGAGAGCGGTCATCCAGCTCGCTCAGCGCTTCCCGCAGGCGGCGGGTGTAGTCGGCTTCCCAGTCGTCCGCCTCGAGCTGTGCCGCCGGGTCGAAGCTGTGATCCTCGAGATACTGCGCCGGCGCCTGGTAGCTCTGCTCGTCGTCCTCGCCCGGCGAGGCGTCGAAGCCGGCGTCATAGGAAGCCAGCCGACCCTCCATCTCGCGTACCACCTTGGGCTTGACGTCGAGATCCTTGGCGATGGCATCGACTTCGTCGTTGTTCAACCAGGCCAGACGCTTTTTGGCGCTGCGCAGGTTGAAGAACAGCTTGCGCTGGGCCTTGGTGGTGGCGATCTTGACGATACGCCAGTTGCGCAGCACGTACTCGTGGATCTCCGCCTTGATCCAGTGCACCGCGAACGACACCAGACGAACGCCCTGATACGGATCGAACCGCTTGACCGCCTTCATCAGGCCGACATTGCCTTCCTGGATCAGGTCCGCCTGTGGCAGGCCGTAGCCGGAGTAGCTGCGGGCGATGTGAACGACGAAGCGGAGATGAGACATGATCAGACGACGGGCCGACTCGAGATCGTCCTCCTCGTGCAGCCGCACGGCAAGATCGTGCTCCTCGTCCGCCGTCAGCACGGGAATGCCGTTGACGGCCTGAATGTAGCCGTTGAGATCGTGACCCGGGGAGAGATTCCCGATGGCTTGAAGACTGGTGCTCATGTGCGTTGTCTCCATGGTTGACGGCGTGCCGGTGTGGAGAGCCAGTCGGCTCGATCCGCCGTGACACACGCCGCAACAGGTTGTTCTGCCTGTCTGCGAGGATACTTGATGAGACCCTCAATTTAGACAAAAGTTCAAGATGTTTGCCAGTCTCGATGACTCGGAAACCAACCGTCGACTGGTGCTGACCCAGCATCCTGGGTGACCTTCTTACCGTATTCCGGCCCCGTTGACCAGCGTCAGGGCACCCGCTACCACCCTAGCGCGGCTTGATGTCCGCCAGATGACGCCCGACGGCAAGCCATGCGCCCAGCCAGCCCAACAGTGTACTAAAAAGTAGCAGAAAAGCCGAGTGACTGGCGCCCAGGGAAGGCAGCGCGAACTGGGCACCGTAGCTCTCCGCCAGCGCCGCGACGGGGGATGCCAGCCAATTGCCGCCGACGACCAGCATGACCAATGCCAGCACGCCGCCCCCGAGCCCGTACCAGGCGCCACTATAGAGAAATGGGCGTCGCACGAAAGCGTGGGTGGCGCCGATCAGGGTCACGACTTCGATCTCCTGACGCCGACTCTCCACCGCCAACCTGACCGTGTTGCCGACCACCAGCAGCACACCCAGACCGAACAGCAGCGCCAGTGCCAGCGCGACACGCTGACCGAGCGCAGCCAGTTGCTGAAGCCGATCCAGCCACGCCAGGTCCAGGCGAACCTCGTCGACGCCATCGAGCGTCTGCAGACGCTGGCTCAGCGACTGCACGGCGGCGGGATCGGTATCGTCGGGGGTCACCACGACGCTCGCCGGCAGCGGGTTGGCGTCGAGCTGGGAGAGCGCATCCTCGACGCCCAGCGTCTGCTGGAACTCCGCCAGCCCCTCCGCCGCCGTCACCAGACGAGTCCCTGCGACCCCGCTCTGCTCGCCGACTTCGGCCGCCAGGCTCATGGCCCGGGATTCGTCGACACCGGCGTCGAAATAGACCGTCAGCGTGGCGCTCTCGTCCAGCTCGGCATCGACCAGACGCGCACTGTCCAGGGCCAGCCACAGGCCCGCGGGCAGGATCAACGCAATGGCGATCGCGAGCATGGTCAGTAACGTCGATATCGGGCGTCTGACCAGACGCAGGGCGCTGTCGCTCATCATGGCCCGGTGATGCCGCAACCAGGCCCGACCGCCGCCGGACGCCCGACTCGTGGGCTTCTGTGCGCCTCGCCGGGAGACGCCGGTGGATTGGCGCTCGCTCATGCCGCCTCCCCGTCGCCGACGAGCCGGCCATCCCGCAACTTCAGCACCCGGTGGCGTAACCGGGCGATGAGGGCGAGATCGTGGCTCGCCACCAGCACCGTCGTGCCGATGCGATTGAAGTCCTCGAACAGCCGCATGATGTCGGCGGAGAGCTGGGGATCGAGATTACCGGTGGGCTCGTCGGCCAGCAGCAACGCCGGCTTGTTGACCACCGCGCGAGCTATGCCCACGCGCTGCTGCTCGCCGGTGGATAGCTCGATCGGCAGCGCCCGCTCGCGGTGCAGCAGCCCGACCTTGTCCAGAGCGGCCCGCACGCGCCTGCCGGCATCGACGGGCTCGACGCCCTGGATGGTCAACGGCAGGGCGACATTGGCGAAGATATCGCGATCGAACAGCAGCTGATGATCCTGGAAAACGACGCCGATCTGACGCCGGTAGTAGGGAACCTGACTGATGTGCAGCCGATCCAGGTCGTGGCCGGCGACCAGTACCCGGCCGCGCGAAGGGCGTTCGAGCCGCATGATCAGCCGCAGCAGCGAGCTCTTGCCGGCACCGGAGTGACCGGTGAGGAAGAGCATCTCGCCGCGCTCGACCCGGAAATTGATATCGGCCAGCGCCTCGAAGCGCCCGCCGTAGCGCTTGCCGACGTGCTCGAACGCAATCATGAATCCGCGTCGCTGTCCCGGCCGACGTCTCGATCGAAGAGCGCCCTGACGAATGTCCCGGCGTCGAACGGGCGCAGGTCCTCCAGCGACTCGCCGACACCGAT
The DNA here is from genome assembly GCA_002695065.1 of Salinicola sp. Classification (GTDB taxonomy): domain Bacteria; phylum Pseudomonadota; class Gammaproteobacteria; order Pseudomonadales; family Halomonadaceae; genus Salinicola. The sequence goes on from NZNW01000098.1 coordinate 19,622, forward strand.
GAAGCGAATCGGCGTTCCCATCTTCTTGGCCAGGGCAAAGATGATGCCGCCCTTGGCAGTGCCGTCGAGCTTGGTCAGGGTAATCCCGGTCACCGGGATCGCCTCGTCGAATGTCTCCGCCTGGGAGATCGCGTTCTGCCCCGTTCCTGCGTCGAGCACCAGCATCACTTCATGGGGGGCGCTGGCATCGAGCTTGGCCATGACCCGCTGCACCTTCTTGAGCTCTTCCATCAGATGGCTCTTGTTGTGCAGACGACCGGCGGTGTCCGCGATCAGCACGTCCACCTTGCGCGCCCGTGCGGCGGCGACCGCATCGTAGATGACCGAGGCACTGTCGGCGCCGGTGTGCTGGGCGATCACCGGCACCCGGTTGCGCTCGCCCCAGACCTTGAGCTGCTCCACCGCCGCGGCGCGGAAAGTATCGCCGGCAGCCAGCATCACGCTGCGCCCCTCGTTCTGGAACCGCTGGGTCAGCTTGCCGATGGTCGTGGTCTTGCCGACGCCGTTGACGCCGACCATCAGGATCACGAACGGCCCCTCTCCCTTGGCCGGCAGTTGCAGCGGCTGGGAAACCGGTTCGAGCAACGCCGCCAGCTCTTCCTGAAGCGCGCGGTACAGGGCATCGGCATCGGCCAGCTCCTTGCGCGAGACCCGGCCGGTCAGGCGCTCGATGATCTCGCTGGTGGCCTCGATCCCCACGTCCGCCAGCAGCAGTTGGGTCTCGAGATCCTCCATCAGCTCATCGTCGATCTGCTTCTTGCCCAGCAGCAGGTCGGCAATGCCGTCGGTCAGGTTGGCGCGCGTGCGCCCGAGGCCGGCACGCACGCGCGAAAGCCAGCCACCCTTGGGCTTTTCCCGCGGCGCCGGCGTCTGCCCGTCCGCTGCCTCCGCCGAGGGCGCTGGCGTCACGTCGGTCGCCAGATCGGCCTCGCGGGTGCCATCCGCCGGAACTTCCTGAAGGGCCGATTGCGGCGACTCCTGCTCCAGCGGCTGACCCAGCGCCTCCTCGGCGGCCGTCGCCTCGACCGGCGAGGGCTGGTAGTCCACCGGCACCGGATGATCGGGAAATCCGGTCTCGACGATCGATTCCGCGGCGGGCGTGACGGTTTCCACCGTCGGCGAGGCCTCTGCCGCTTGGGAGGGTGACGCTTCGGCGGCCCCGGGAGTGGCATCCCCGGCCACGTGCCGCTCGTCCTGCCCGGCAGCCGGCTGCGGCTCGTCGGCAACGGTGCTGGCGGAGCGGTCGCCTTCGACGCCCTCTTCCCGGTCCTCGGCCACGCCGGCTTCCGGGTTCTCTTGTTCTAACGCCGACTCGTGTTCTGACGCCGACTCGTGTTCTGACGCCGACTCGGCCCGTTCCGACTCGCGCCGACGTGCCTCTTCTTCCTGCTGCTTTTTACGACTCTTGAATAGTCCGAACATGGATGGCTTCACTGCTGAAAAGCCGTGCTCGCGCCACTCACCAGTGTCGACCGTCACGGCTTCGGAGAATATCGTTATCGAGAGCTCATCCTATCACCGCGAGTGTTGCGGGGGTACAATTGCGCGCCATGAATCGACGCCGCCCACGCCGGGTTCCCGACGGCACCCGCCCACGCCAGCCCCCTCATGCCACCTCTCGCGGTGGCCGTGGCCAGCTGCGCCTGATAGGCGGCGAATTTCGTCGCCGCAAGCTGCCGATACCGGACAGCCCAGGCCTGCGCCCGACACCGGACCGGGTACGTGAAACCCTGTTCAACTGGCTGGCTCTCGATATTGGCGGGCGGCGGGTGCTGGACCTCTACGCTGGCACCGGCGCACTCGGCCTGGAAGCGTTGTCGCGCGGGGCGGCCCAGACCACCTTCGTCGAATCCACCGCCCCGGTGGCCAAGGCGCTGGAAGCGAATATCGCGACACTGGGCGCCGCCGGACACGTCGTCGGCGCCCCCGTCGAACGGTTCCTGGCGACGCCCCCCAGCAGGTTCGATCTCGTCTTTCTCGACCCGCCTTTCCGCCAGGGACTGGCCGCGAAGACCTGCCTCGACCTGGAGCTGGGCGATTGGCTGGCGCCCGATGCCGTCATCTATGTCGAGACGGAACACGAGCTTGCCTGGTCCCCGCCGGCCCCTTGGCGACTGCATCGCGAAATCGTCGCGGGAGACAGCCATGGGCGGCTTTTCAGACGTCAGTCCGAAGCCGGCTGACGTCGCCACTTCGAGACGCTTGTCGTCGGTCTCGGCGCCACGTAGGCTGCGGCCATCGAACAGGCGACCATACCTCGGGAACGAGTCACGAACTTTCAAGGAGAGTGCAGATGAACGGTGAAATCTTCGCCAAACTGGAACAGAAGATTCAGGATGCCGTCGACAGCATCGAGATGCTGAAGATGGAGAACGAGGAACTCAAGGCGGAGAACGCACGCTTCCAGCAGGAGCGCGAGGAGTGGGAACAGCGTCTCGGTGGACTGCTCGACAAGCTGCAGTCGCTGGACAGCGCCTCGACCAGCGACAACGGCTGAAACGGCGGCTGAGACGGCGGAACGGGGCGACCTGCGCAGGACGCCCCATCCGGCGGACCGCCCACCGCTGCCTAGCCTTTCTCTCCTCCGGAGCCGCTGCCAGGTCTCCTCGCGCCCGACCCGGCGCCCTGAATCAGTCGCCTCGGACCAGATCCCGCGACATCAGCAGCGCATCCTCTCCGCGTCCATCGTCACGGCGATAGTAACCGCGGCGCTGGCCGTCGATTCTGAAGCCGGCACGCTCGTACAGTCGCCGCGCCGCCAGGTTCGACTGCCGCAACTCGAGCAGCAGGCGCTCGGCACCCCGGGCACGGGCGCACCGCATGACCCACCCCAGCATCTCCCGCGCCAGGCCTTGGCGGCGCGCATCGGGTAGCACGCAGATCGACTGCAGCTCGGCGTCAAAAGGCAGGTAGGCCAGGATGGCGACGGCCCACAGCGCGCTGTCGTTGGCCGACCGGACGCCCCAGACCGCATAATCCTCGTCCCTCAACGCCGCTTCCAGCAGCGCTTCCGACCAGGCGTCATCGTTGGCCCGGCGCTCGAACCTTACCAGCGCCGGCAGGTCCTCCGCGCCGAGCCGGACCGGCACGGTCCTGCCGAGGGAGGCCTCGGGATGAAAAGCGTCGATGGGCATGGGCGTTACTCGAGGAGGTTCGTTCAAGCCCTGAGGACCGGCAGGCGACGCCTGCTATTCAGGAGCATCCAGGCCCTGCCGCCAGGCGCTTCCCGCCGTCTGCAGCAGGGGCCAGCACGCACGCTTGGCACTGGCCGAGTCCAGCATGTCGTCGGGGTGTGGCAGGTGATGACAGGTCCATTCGAGCTCGTTCGCCGGATCGTCCAGCAGCGACGACCAGACCTCGTCGCCCACGATGACGGCGCCGTCGATTTTCATGCCGTGGCGACGCGCCTGCCCGGCACAGAAGACCTGAATGCCCTCGCGCGCCTCACCGACGGGATCGCTGGCTGGCATGTCCATCAACGGCCAGGTCAGACGCGACAGCGGCGCCCCGCCAGCGGGCATGCCGACGCTCTTCAGCATCTGTCCCAGCAGCGCCTGCCCCGCGGCGGAGATCGACCGCTCGCCGGGCAGCATCAACCACCAGCGCTCACCGATGACCGACAGCGACAGGGTGAATCGAAGCGGATCGACCGCTGGCGCCGCTTCCCTGGTAGCGTTCGCAGGGGCCTGCTCGGCCCCGGTGTCCTCTGACGACGGGGAAACCGCCGCAGCATCGGGATCGGCAGCCTGGTGGGGAGACGGCCGGGGCGACTCGCCCCGGGCCGCGTCTCCCCCGAGCAGGGCCCTGGCTCGCGATAGCGGCGCCGCGGTTTGCGGCGTCGGCGCTTCATCGGTGGCGGGGCGATCGCGCTCGACCGGCCGTGCCGGCGTCTCCAGCAACGCCTGCAGTCGCTGCCCTCGCGCCGGTTTCTCCGGTTCGGGAGCGACTTCCCATTCGACCTGCCCGGTCGGTCTGGCATTGACGAAGCGGTACCGCGAAGCCCAGCTGGCAATCCCCATGGCTTCGAGATACTGCAGCCGCTGCGGATCGCCGATCACTGGCCGCCCCCACCGCGGCAGTTGGGCGAATCCGGACGGACGCCGCCGCGGGTCGACCACTGCTGCGGCGTGTAGAGATGCAGAGCCAGCGCATGGACGGGGCCGGCGAGCTCATCGGCCAGCAGACTGTAGATCAACTGGTGGCGCTTGACCGGCATCAGCCCGGCGAATCGCTCGGAGACCAGCGTCACCTTGAAGTGGGTTTCGGAATCCGGCGGCACATGATGCATGTGGCTCTCGTTCTCGACCGCCATCTCGACCGGCTCGAGCGTCGCGAGTTTCTCTTCGATACGTGCCTGAACACTCATGACAGTTCCTCCTGAACCAACCGGACCATTGTAACGCCTTGCTCGGGCATTGGGTGAAGCCTCGAGAAAAGGACTCAGCGCCGAACGCCCTTGGCGGCCATCGGCGTGCGATAGAGGCTCAAGGCCAGTGCGATCACCACCGATGCACACCCCACCCACAGCGACAGCGTGAGCGAACCGAACGAGAGGCCGAGGATCAGCCCGACCAACGCCGTGCCCAGCGACTGCCCGAAGGTGCGCACCGACGCCAGCACGCCGGAGGCGTTGGCGCTGAGGTCGACCGATACGCTACCGATCATCTCGCGATTGTTCGGCGCCTGGAACAGACCGTAACCCACCCCGCACAGCGCGGTTCGCCAGATCACGTCGAGATAGCTCGAGTCGGCGTCCAGGCCGGTCAACGCCAGCATGCCGAGCAGGAACAACCCCAGGCCGGTCGAACTGATCAGCGCCGGATTGCCCTTGTCGGCCAGGCGCCCTGCCAGCGGTCCGATGATCATGATCACCAGCGGCCAGGGCGTGAACAGCACCGCCGACATGATCGGCGATACGCCCATGACGGTCTGGTAGAGAAACGGCAGTCCCACGAACGCCACGCCCTGGGCCAGGAACGCGAACATCGACACCACCGCCGCGAACGAGAAGCGCGGCTCGGCAAACAGTGCCAGCGGCACCAGCGGCCTGGCGACATGGCGCTGGCGATAGACGAATCCCACCAGGCAGATCGCGCTGAGCGCCAGCGTCGCCGAGGCCAGCGCTCCACCCTTGCCATGGCCGAACTGATCCAGTGCGAAGACGCTGCCGCTGAGCATGACGATGGACATCAGCGCGCCCCAGACATCGATTCGCCCGAGGATGGGTTTCTCCCGCGGCAGAGCGCGCACGCCAAGTACGAGCGCCAGCAGTCCGATCGGCACGTTGATGGCAAACAACCATGGCCAGCTCGCCACGTGCAGGATCAGCCCCCCCAGCGACGGCCCTGCGGCGATACCGAACGCCACCGTCAGCGCGCTCAGGCCGATTGCCGATCCCAGCAGCCGGGTGGGGAAGATGATCCGGTAGAGGGAGGGGCCAATGCTCAGCATCGCAGCGGCGCCGATCGCCTGCAGCCCCCGCATCACCAGCAGGAATTCGAACGACCGGGCCAGCGCACAGCCCAGCGATGCCACGGTGAAGAATGCCAACCCGCCGATATAGAGGCGATGACGCCCGACGCGCCGACTCACCGCGGCGAAGGTCAGCAGTAGCGCCGCCGTCACCAGTTGATAGACGTTGGCGATCCAGATCGATTCGGAGCCACTGATCGCCAGCTCTTTGGCCAGCGTGGGAAGGGCAATGTTGACGATGCCGTTGTCCAGCACCGCCATCTGGGTGCC
>NZNW01000099.1 GCA_002695065.1 Salinicola sp.
AGACCTTCTTCTACTGGTTCGCGACCCATCTGCACGTGGTGACGCTCTACTCCCAGGGCATCAACCAGTCGAGCAGCGGCACCGACAAGTGTCAGGCGATCATCAACTGCCACCTGGCCGGGGGCAAGATCGGGCTGCCGGGGGCCGGGCCGTTCTCGATCACCGGACAGCCCAATGCGATGGGCGGTCGTGAAGTCGGTGGGCTGGCCAACCAGTTGGCCGCGCACATGGACTATCACACGCCGGGCGCCATCGATCGGGTCACCCGTTTCTGGCAGACGGCCTCGCTCGTGCCGACGTTGCCGAACGAGCCGGGGCACAAGGCCGTGGAGCTTTTCGATGCCATCGAACGCGGCGAGATTCGCGCCATCTGGATCATGGCCACCAATCCGGTGGTCAGCATGCCCGACGCCAACCGTATCAAGCGCATCCTGGCGGCCTGCCCGCTGGTCATCGTCTCCGACTGCATGGCCAACGCCGAAGTGCTGGAAGTGGCGGATATCGTGCTGCCGGCCAGCAGCTGGGCGGAAAAGGATGGCACCGTGACCAATTCCGAACGCCGGATCTCGCGCCAGCGAGGGTTGCTTCGGCCGCCCGGTGAAGCGCGCCACGACTGGTGGATCATGAGCCAGGTCGCGGCCGGGCTGGGCTTTGGCGAGGCGTTCGGCTACGCGCACCCCGCCGATATCTTCACGGAGCATGCACGGCTTTCGGGTTTCGAGAACCCCTCCGACAAACCGGGCGAGGATGCCAGGTTGTTCGACATATCCGGCCTCGCGGCGCTCGATCGTGCCGGTTACGAGGCGCTGGCGCCGATCCAGTGGCCAGTCAACGGTGGCGCCCCTCGGGGCACCGCCCGGCTGTTCGAGGATGGCCAGTTCGCCACGCCGGACGGCCTGGCGAAACTGCTGCCGGTGCGCCCGCGGGGGCCGCAGCAGGAGATCAGCGTTCGGCGGCCGTTGCGACTCAACACCGGACGAATCCGCGACCAGTGGCACACCATGACCCGTACCTGGCGCGCGTCTCGTCTGATGAATCATCGCCAGGAGCCGTTCGTCGAGATGCATCCCGCCGATGCCGAAAGCCATGGGATCGCCGACCAGCAACTGGTCGAGCTCGATGGTGCCGGGGGGCGATACCGGGCGCGAGCACGACTGGCCAAGGGCCAGCGACGTGGCGAGCTTTTCGCGCCGATGCACTGGAACGACGCCTTCAGCGGCCAGGCCAAGATCGGCGGGCTGATCGCGCCGATCACCGATCCGGTCTCCGGTCAGCCGGAATCGAAACAGGGCGCGGTAAGCCTGAAACCGCTCGAGACGGCCTGGGAGGCGACATTGATCGTCGCCGGCGATCTCGCCGGGACGGTGGATCCACGCGACGACTGCGCGTACTGGACACGCATTCCCATGGCTCACAGCCTGCGCTGGCAGCTCGCCGGCGAGCCGGCGCTGGAAAATCGCGACTGGCTGGCCTGGGCCGAGAGCCGGCTACCGCTCCCGGCGACACAGTGGAGCCGGGACAGCGCCCGGGAGCGGCTGCGCGCCAGCGGCCTCGAGGCGGGCCGACTGCGCTGGTGGCTGATGGTGGGGCCGCCGGCGGCGTTGCCGGCCCTGCACTGGCTGGATGCCTGTTTCGCCCGTGGGCCGGATGCGTCGCTGGATCCGGCCACGCGCCGACGCATCCTGGCCGGTTGTGCCAGCGGTGCCCGCGATCAGGGAGCGATCGTCTGCAGCTGCCACCAGGTCGGCCAGCGTTCGATCGTCGAGGCGGTCCGTGCCGGCGATGCCAGCGTCGAAGCGCTGGGCGCCAGGCTCGCCTGCGGTACCCAATGCGGCTCCTGCCTGCCGGAATTGAAATCCCTGCTCGAAGAGGAGAGCGCCCATGTCAGCGTATAACCCGTCACGCCCGGTATCGATCAAGGTGGGCCAATGGATGGCCCGCGTCTGGCAGACCGGCCGGGAGCGCCTGACGAACGAAGGTCGACGTTCGACGACAGGCACGTCGTCGGCCGAGCGCGGCCACGTCTACCTGGTCGGGGCCGGCCCGGGGGCGGCGGATCTGCTGACGCTGCGTGCCGCGGGTCTGATCGAGCGCGCCGAGGCGATCGTCTACGACCGGCTGGTGGGCGAGGATATCCTGGCGCTGCTTCCACGGGGTTGCGAGCGTTACTACGTCGGCAAGGCGCGCGGCCACCACAGCGTGCCCCAGGCGGAGATCGGCCGCCTGATGGTGCGCCTGGCCCAGGCCGGCAAACGCGTGGTGAGGCTGAAGGGCGGTGATCCGGGCATCTTCGGCCGCCTGGGGGAAGAGCTTGCCGCGCTCGCCGAAGCCGGGATCCCGGCGGAGATCGTCCCCGGGATCACCGCCGCGTCCGGTGCGGTAGCGGCCATGGGGCTGCCGCTGACGGATCGCGCCCACGCCCAGCAGGTTCGCTTCATCACCGCCCAGGCCTGCCGTGAGGACCAGGCTCTGGACTGGCGTGATCTGTCACGGCGCGACGAGACGCTGGTGTTCTACATGGGTCTGAGTCATGTCGAAACCATCTGCGAAGAATTGATCGGCGCCGGGCTGCCCTCCGACTGGCCGATCATGCTGACCGCCAACGCCTCGCTGTCGCAACAGCAATCCCTGGTCGGTACGCTGGCGGACATGCCGGAGCGACTCGCCGCCAGCCCCTTGCCGTCGCCGTGCCTGATCGTGGTGGGTAGCGTGGTGACAATGGCCAGCGCCTGGGTCGGACGCGACGCGACGGCCACGGCTCGCTGAACGGCACTGGGCAGGGTGGCCGCCGGCGCGTAAACTCCGCGCCTTCCTCTCGATCGGAAACGACCATGAGCCAGCCATCAGGAACGACCATGAGCCAGTTGCCTCCCTGCCCGCAGTGCGGTTCCGAATACACCTACGAAGATGCCAGCGTTCTCGTCTGCCCCGAATGTGCCCACGAGTGGACCCTCTCCGAGGCCACGAGCGGTGATGCCGACGACCGACGGGTTACCGATGCCCATGGCACGCCGCTCGTCGATGGCGACAGCATCACCGTGATCAAGGACCTCAAGATAAAGGGCTCTTCACAGGTGGTGAAAGTGGGCACCAAGGTCAAGAACATTCGTCTGGTCGATGGCGATCACGATATCGACTGCAGGATCGACGGTATCGGAGCGATGAAGCTCAAGTCCGAGTTCGTCAAGAAGGTCTGACATCAACAGGGTCTGACATCAAGAAGCTCTGACATTGAATCGACGCCGGCTCCGGCGTTGGATCTATCGGGCTCTCTAGCCGTCGAGGCCGTCGATCGGCTTGGGATTCAGCATCACGGGTGGGGCCATGATGGACTGGAATATCTCTCGGTTGGACCGCGCTGACACGCTCGGCATCGAAACGGTATCGCGTTGGACCTTCGGCGCCTGGGGCGGACTCCACCCGCACACGACCTTCGACGAATGGCGGGACGACACCCGCGAGGATTGCGGTGCCAGAGGCGTGCCTTCGGTATTCGTGGCCATGAACGATGGCGAGCCGATAGCTACCGCGAGCCTGACACTCAGCGACATGAGCACTCGGCCCGCCATGGGGCCCTGGCTCGCCTCCGTTTTCGTCCTGCCGGCCTGGCGCGGCCGCGGTATCGCCTCGGCATTGGTGGCGACGGTGGAGACCGAGGCCCGGGAAGCGGGTTGTCGGCGACTTTATCTCTACACACCCGACCAGGTGGCGCTCTACGCGCGGCTGGGCTGGGTGCCCTTCGAATCCGTGATCTATCGTGGCGAGCGCGTCACGTTGATGCACCAGGACCTCTGAAAAAAGCCGCTACCCGGAGGCAGCGGCGAAGATCGCATGGACTCGCGATGGAGAGGGGCGTGATGACAAGGCGTCATCGCAGGGGCGCGCGCTCAGCCGGCAGCAGCCCCCCGCTCGGCATCCCGAGCGACATGGCGCTCGCCCTCGGCCTGGCGATAGGCCGCATCTTCGGTCGCTTCTGTCTCCGTGGAGAACCTGACCGCGAGCGCGAATAGCGAGGCGGCGATGACTGCCAGACCCAGATAGAAAAGACCCTGTTGATAGGAGAGCGATTCCGAGCGAAACAGGAAGCCGGCGGCCACGGCACCGGCATTGCCGCCGGCACCGACGATCCCCGCCACCGCGCCCAGCGCCTGCTTGTTGATGAACGGCACGACCCCGAAGGTGGCGCCCTCCGCCATCTGCACGAACAGGCTGAACACCAGCATGATGCCGATCGCTACGGCCAGGGTCTGCATCTGGGCGAAGCCCAGCAGTGCCACGCCCTCGCATAGCAGCGCGATGAACAGCCAGCGCACGCGCCCCTTGAGTCCGCCGTTGCGCGCGAACAGGTCCGAGAACACGCCGCCGAGAGTGCGCGCGAACAGGTTCATCAATCCGAACAGCCCGGCGATCAGCCCCGCCGTGGCCAGGTCCAGCGAGAAGGTGTCGAAGAAGTAGATCGCGGCGATGTTGTTGATGGTGAGTTCCACGCCGAAGCAGGCCGCGTAGACCACGAACAGTGCCCAGACGCGGATGTCCCGGGCCGCGGCGATGAAGCTCTGCAGGGCGCCGTGTTCCCGGGTGGCCGGCGGCAGTTCGCCACGCGCCCGCAGATCGCTGAAGTTTCCATCCGGCGCGTCCTGGGTGAAGCGGTAATAGGCCAGGCCGGTCAGCAACAGCACGATGCCGGGCACCACCATCGCCAGCCGCCAGCCCAGGGTCTCGCTGACACCCAGCATCAGCACGCCGGAAAACACCAGCGGCATCAGGATCTGCGTGGTGCCGCCACCGAGGTTGCCCCAGCCGGCGGTGGTGGCATTCGCCGTGCCGACCACGTTGGGCGCGAACATCACGGTGGAGTGGTACTGGGTGATGACGAAGGACGCGCCGATCGCGCCGATCGCCAGTCGAGCCAGCAGGAAGCTTTCGAAGCTGTCGGCCAGGCCGATCGACATGACCGGCAGCGATCCCAGGCAGAGCAGCCAAATGTAGGTCTTGCGCGGACCGAGCCGGTCGCAGAGCAGCCCGATCACCAGTCTGACGACGATAGTGATGGCGACTGAGGCGATGATCGTGTTGCCGATCTGGCTCTTGGTCAGACCCAGGTCGTCGCGTACGACGGCCATCAGCGGGGCGATGCCGAACCAGCCGAAGAAGCAGACATGGAAGGCGAACCAGGATAGATGGAAGGCGCGCATCTGCGGCGTGGAGAAACTGAACAGGCGGATCTTGTTGGCTTTGTGGCGGATGTCCATGAAGATCTCTCTCCGATGGTGACGGGCATGAAAAAACGGCGTCCACCGCTCGTCATGCCGGGCATGAGAAGCGATGGACGCCGTTGTCCGTTGCGGGCCTCGGCCGTCGTTGGCCGGGCATCGCGATGATGGGTCGGGAGTCGTCTGACGACGTCCCGGTCGGGCCGCCTTTGGTCCGAACTCATCGAGTCAAGCAGAAGGCGTACCAGAATCGCCGTTAGCGACGAGATTCAACAACATAAGCCCGATCCCGTGATGCACGACGACGGAAGCGCGAGCGGATGGAGCCTCAGGTCGGTGCAACGACCCCGCTCACTGCACCAACAACGTCTGGCGGGCGGTTCGAGGTCCTGGTTCAGGCTCGCCTGGGTTCAGAGGCGCTTCGAGGAGAGCATCTCTACCAGGTCGATCACGTTCTGGGCGACCTCGATCAGTGGCTTGCTCTGGTCCATGGCGGTCTTGCGGAGAAGCCGATAGGCCTCGTCCTCGGATAGCTGCCGGTGCGTCATCAGCAACCCCTTGGCGCGATCGATCCGCTTGCGATCGCGTAGTGTCCGGCGGGTAGTTTCGAGCTCGTCGCTGATCTGCTGCAGCCTGGCGTTCTGCAGCTGTACCAGGTCGATCAGCGAGCGACTGAAGCGTGAATCCATCGTATTGGCGGTCAGGGCGCCAAGCCCCGCTGCCTGGTCCGAGGCCGGTACCTCCAGCAGCAGGTTCAGCGGAGCCGCCCACGGCTCCCCATTCAATGCCTCCTGCGGACCCGAGCCATTTTCGATGTCGCGTTCGGTCTGGACGATGCGCTCGCGGCAGCTGTGCTGAAGCTCCTCGACCAGACGATCCTCGATCCCCTTCATGGCGTCGATGCGCTGGGTGGCGATCGCGAACCACTGCTCGCCGGGATCGTCGAGATCGCCAGGTAGCGGTGTCTCCTGCGTCGCCAGTTCACGCAGCCGATCGATGGCGCCGTGAACCGGCTGGTCGAGCTCCCGGCGCCAACGAGAGGCCAGGTCGGCACTGGCGAATTCGGCGAAGGTCTCGAAGCAGCGCTGCTGGGCATCGATCAATTGGCGTAGCGTCTGGCGATGGGCCTCGTCGAAGGCGCCCAGCGTGAAGCCGAAGGCGCCGCAGGCGCGCTCCTGTCCGGCCAGCTCCTTGCCCTGGATGAAGTGGAACAGACACACCAGCACGCGGGTGATTTCGATGTCGCCGGCGGTATCCGCGGCTTCGAAGATGACCGATAGCAGGTTGCTGATCAGGCGGTTGAACAGCCGCACGGCGTCGTCCGCGGTCAGGCGGTGTGCGTCGATCTCCAGGCGGATGCCGGGGAGCGCATCGAGCCCGTGCCAGACCGCGGCGACCCGGATCAGCAGGCGGGTGTTGGCGAGCCGGTGCGGGGCTCGGTCGGTTTGTGGGGTTGCCCACTCTTCGAGGCGCTGGCGAAGCGTGGTCTCGGCTTGCCGGCTGTCGGCGATACGCTGGCGGCGTTGCGTGGCGAAGCGTCGGCCTCGTGAGCCGAGGTAGATACTGGAGGCGCCGCGCTCGCGTTGCAGCGCATGCACGAAACGGCTGATGTCGCCGACGACGGCGGCGGTTTCCGCCAGGCCGGCCAACTGCTCGATCTCGGAAATCTTGGCCGCACGCAGCAGCCGGTCGATCGCTTCCATGGGTCACGAAGCCCTGTGTCGAATTATTGTTGTCGGAGTCATCTCGCCGATGCGCTGCCGGCGCATCGTTATCGCGGATTATACCAAGGTCGTAACCGACTCTACCGCGTACGCCGAAGAGGCGCACGCGGTAGAGTCTCGGCAAAGCGGCGGGAAGGGCGATCGAGGACTGCACAGACCCCTTGTGCGCCGCGAGACGGTTCGATCGATGACGAGGGGGCGGCAGGGGTGGCCGGGATCGGCGCGGTTAGCCTTCCTTCGAGCGAACTTCGTATTCGCCGTCGAGCACGCGCTGAGAGCGCCCGGAGGAGGCATCGCCGCCGTGGTCGGCGCTGCCGCCGGCGTACTGGGCCCGGGACGCGCGAACCTGCTCGGCGCGCTTGTTCATTCGATGGCGGAGAAACGGCAGCATCGCCCAACCGATGATCAGCAGGAAGAGGCCGAGCAGGGTGCCGATGATCAGCATGGCGCCGAACAGCAGCCAGGTCAGCAGCAGTCGGATGCCGCTGGCTCCCTGGCTGGGGCGGGACTGCTGAACGCGCTCGCGCCACTGCTGGGCGGCACGCCAGGCGGCGTTGTCCTTCTGGCGGTTGTCGGTCATCCGTTGGCACTCCCAGTGTCGCGATGTTCGGAATTCAGCTCCTCGCGGTGCAGGTCGAGTTCGAACTGCGCTTGCTGCGCATTGTAGCCCTCGATCTCGACATGCCCATCACTATCGACCTCGAGCTCCGCGAAATGTTGCATCCCCTCGGCCCGGGCTTTCGAGAGCGCGGCATTCAACTCCTCCTTGGTCAGACCCCAGTCGGGGGCGATCGACTTCCGCTGACTCTCGCGCATCAACGTGCCCTCGTTCAGCGTCATCGCGACATCGAGTTCCCAGCCATCGGCGCGCCAGCCTTCGATCTCGAATCGATTGTCATCGTGATCGGCATCCAGTTTCTCGTAGCGATTGAAACCGTAATCCTCGGCGCTGTTGAGCAGCTTCTCCAATTGACCGTAGGAGAGTGTGGTGTCACCCGCCAGGGCGTTGGCGCCGAAGCCTCCGCCGAGCGCGACGGCAGGGAGTACCCATAGACGATTTTTCATGACGGACCTCCTGAGGAGCGTTTTCCGGTAGGCGCTGATCGCGCCGGTCGGCCGTGGCCGACGCTATCACCCGTTATACGCGGGGGGACCTTGCCTCGAACTGACGACGACATTCATGTTGCGTTAATCGCCCGTCGCTGGCCTGAACGGGGAGTCGCGTTCGACCGGCTGAATGTTCATGTCGGATTCATGGCGGTTGCGGCACACTGATACCATGAAACTTCGCAACCTTCTTATGCTGCTGACCGTGACCCTGCCGCTGATGATGAGCGGGGCGCTGGTGCCCGTGAGTGCCGATGGCGACAATTGGCGGGATCTCCACAAGGAGGTCAAGGAGGGCCATCTGGTCGGTATCGACGAAATCATGGACTGGCTGGAGGCCCGCTACGAGGGGCAGATTCTCGAGGTCGAGCTGGAGCAGGAGGATGGCCGGATCGAGTACGAGGTGGAGATGATCGGGCCCCAGGGGCAGGTGGTGGAGTTCGAGTTCGATGCCACCGACGGCGAGCTGCTGAGCATCGAAGGCGTTAATATCGAGGCGATGAAGAAATCGCCGTGAGTCATCGGCGTCACGCGGCGCCATCGGCCGGGTCTCCGCCGAGCGACGGTGACGGGTGAATCTTGAACCGGGGAGTCGGTAATGAAGGTACTGTTGGTCGAGGACGATGCGGCGCTTGCCGAGGCGCTGGCCGATGCCCTGGCCGAGGCCGGGTTGCTGATCGAGTCGACGACCACCGGACAGGAAGCCGACTTCCTGGTCCGCACCGAGCGTTACGATGCGATCATCCTGGATTTGGGGCTGCCCGATGGCGATGGCACCCGCTGGCTCTCCCAGTGGCGCGAGGACGATATCGACCTGCCGGTGCTGGTCCTGACGGCGCGGGAGCGCTGGTCCGACAAGGCCGCGGGCTTTTCCGCCGGCGCCGATGACTACGTGGTCAAGCCGTTCGAGACCGCCGAAGTGCTGTTCCGCCTGCGCGCGCTGGTCCGGCGCAGCCACGGCCATGCCCATCCGGTTATCCGGGTGGGGGAGCTGACCCTGGACACGCACTCCGGCAGCGTCTCGCTGGCAGGTCGCCCCATCACGCTGACCGCCCAGGAGTCCCGGCTGCTCTCCTACCTGATGCACGCCTCACCGCGCATCGTCAGTCGGGCCGAGCTGGTCGAGCACGTCTACAACCGCGATCATGAGCCCGACTCCAACGTCATCGACGTGCAGATCAGTCGACTGCGACGCAAGTTCGGCCGTGCCCGGATCGAGACGCTGCGGGGCCAGGGCTATCGCCTGGTCGATCTCGAGGCCGGCCCTTGAGGCGTTGGCAGCCACGCTGGATGTCCCGCCTCGGCGAGCGCCTGCGCCTGGCGCCATTGGGGGCGCGTCTGCTGGTGGCGTCGTTGATGCTGGTCATCGTGCTCCTGCCCTTGGCCGGCATCGGGCTGAGTTACAATTTTCGCCAGTCCGCCACCGCTTCCTTCGACAGCCGGCTCGAATCCCAGCTCAATGCGCTGCTGGCCGGGATCCAGGTCGACAACGTCGGTCAACGTCTTCAACTCAATCGCTCACTGGGCGACGCTCGCTTCGACCGCGTCTACTCCGGCTGGTACTGGCAGGTGAGCGACGGTGGCTATCTCACCATGACCTCGCGCTCGCTATGGGACCAGCGGCTGCCCGTTCCCGGGCACCACGAGGGGGTCAATATCTATGAAGTCAGCGGTCCGCGTGACGACGCGCTGCGCATGATCGAACGGGATCTCCGGCTGCCGGGTTATCGCGACGTCATCCACGTGGCGCTGGCGGGTTCGACCGCGGAGCTGGATCACGAGGTCGGGCGCTTCGAGCGGCTGCTGATCCTGTCGCTGGCCACCTTTGGCGTGTTGCTGCTCGCGGGCCTGGCGCTCCAGATGCGCTGGGGGCTCGCGCCACTGAGACGGATGTCCGCCAATCTGCGGGCGGTGGAGGAGGGCGAGAGCGAACGGCTTGACACGCAGTTGCCGGTGGAGCTGAAGGAGTTGGCGTTGGCCATGAACGGGGTGCTGGAGCGCGACCGACGCCTGATCGAGCGCGGGCGTGCGGCGGCCGGCAATCTGGCCCATGCGCTGAAGACGCCGGTCAGCGTGCTGAAGACCCTGTCGGAACGCTTTCCCGAAGCGCAGCGCAGGCCCATCAACACCGAACTGACGCGCATCGACGACGCGGTGCGCCACCATCTGGCTCGAGCCTCGGCGGCGGGCGGCGTGGCATTCTCGGGGCGCGTGGCGATCGGCGACGCGATCGCCCCGGTCGTGCAGGGGCTGGCCAGGCTCGCGGAGCGTCGCGGGGTGCGGTTCGATGCCGATATCGACCCCAGGGCGGCGGCGCGCATCGACCCGCAGGATATCCAGGAGCTCACCGGCAACCTGCTGGAGAACGCGCTGCGCTGGGCAAGCACCCGGGTCTCGTTCACGGTCTACCAGGTACCGCAGGGCGTTCGCCTGCGGATCGAGGATGACGGCCCGGGAATGACGCGGGCCCAGGGCGAGTCGGCGCTGGCGCGGGGGGTGCGCCTGGACGCCCGTGGCTCGGGATCGGGGCTGGGGCTGTCGATCGTCGAGGACCTGATGATGCTGTACGGCGGCACCCTGCGCCTCGAGCGTGCGGCGCTGGGCGGGCTGGCGGCCGACGTCTGGTTGCCTGCGTCGCCGGTATCCGCGCAGGCCGGCAGTGCTGCCGGCCGCACGTCGGCATCCGATTGAGCGTTCGCTGCCCGGTCCTCGCGGAGGTGATGCCTGGCCGCCCCGGCATGTCACTCGGTGCGGAGCTCTCCTCGCACCACGGTGCGGAAGCCGCGCTGCTCCGGTGACTGGATCGCCGCCAATGCCAGCTGTAGTGCCTGCTGGGCGATCTCCGGCAGATTGTGGTGGATGCAGGGGATATGCACCCCGAACACGTCGCTGTGCTCGATGTCGTCGATGCTGAACAGCTGGATGTCCTGCTGCGGCACGATGCCCTGCTCGTGACAGAGCTTCAACACCGCCATGGTGATCTGGTTGTTGGCCCCGATGATGGCTTCCGGCCAGGGGTGGTCGCGCAGATAGTCGCGCAGCGCACGGTAGGCCGGCTCGAAGCTGAAGTCGCTGTAGATCACCTCGAGCGATACCGGCCGGCTGCCGAGCGCTTCGCGCAGCCCCGACATGCGTCCGATCGAGACCATCGAGTCGGCCGGGCCCGACACGGCGAGCAGCTGCTCCAGCCCCCTCTCCAGACAGTAGCGCCCGGCCTGGTAGCCGCAGTCGAGGTTGTCGATGTAGACCCCGCCGTAGTGAGCGGCCTTGAGTTCGCGATCGACCAGCACCACGGGAATCTTGGCCGCCTCCAGGCGATCCAGGTACGCCGGGTGGTAGTCGATGTCCGAGGAGATGACCGACAGGATGACGGCATCGACGGAGAATTCGATCAGCTTGCCGATCGCCTCGCCTTCCAGGGTTTCCGACTCGTAGGAGTCGAAGACCAGCACCGTGTAGCCCCGGGCCCTGGCTGCCAGCGTGATCTCCCGGGTCATCCGGCCGAAGAAGGGGTTGCTCATGTTGGGGTTGACGACGCCCAGCGTACGCGTGATCGCGGGATCGCGGTTGAGCGCCTGCGACTGGGAGACGTAGTTGAGTTCGCGGGCGATTCGCAATATCTGATCGCGGGTCTCGGCGTGCACCTTCTCCGGGGAAGAGAAGGCCCGCGAGACGGTGATCTTGCTGACGCCGGCTTGTCGGGCAATATCTTCGAGCGTGGTTCGAGGCATCGACCTCATCTCCCTGGTGACACTCTTGGTTCTGCGACCTGTCGAGACGGTGGCTGGCGAGGCCGGGCGGCCGGCCCGACTCAGTGAATATCATGAGCAACTGATATCATTTTGTGTCATTTTATAACATCGATATTGTCGGCGCGAGGTGGCTTTTTCTCTACAACTTAGGTCTATCCGGGGCATTAAACATTGGTCTAATAATAAATAAGTTATTGATTTTGCTGAATTGTTTAAAACGTCTCCTGCTTGATTCCTTCAGTGTTAACGCTATGATTTCTTCTTGATGTCATGTGCGTCAGGGCAGGCATCCAAGAATGCACGGTCGATCCTCTTCACCATAACGCCAGCCTGGATAGATTGGGTCGGATCGTACCCGTGGGATCGTTCGATGCTCGGCGTGACAGCCGTCGAATGCGGCCGCCGTGGAAAACCATAGCAATAACGAGCGCTACGAGAGGAATTCCAGATGAGACTTGCCTTGTTCATTTCAGGTGTCGGGATCGCAGGCTTGAGTGCCTGCTCCGCCGCCATGGCACAGAGCACGGAAATCACCGTCGCCACGGTGAACAACCCCGATATGGTGACCATGCAGAGCATGATGTCGGCGTTCAACGACGCGCATCCGGATATCAAGGTCAACTGGGTGACGCTACCGGAAAACGAGTTGCGGCAGAAGGTCACCACCGATATCGCCAGCGGGGCCGGCCAGTATGACGTGGTCACCGTGAGCAACTACGAGACGCCGATCTGGGCGCAGAACGACTGGCTGACGCCGATGGAGAACCTGCCCGAGAGCTACGATGTCGATGACCTCCTCGCGCCGGTGAAGGAGGGGCTGTCGGTCGACGGTACGCTCTACGCCCTGCCGTTCTACGCGGAGTCCTCGGTGACCTATTACCGCAAGGACCTGTTCGAGAAGGCTGGTATCGAGATGCCGGACAAGCCGACCTGGAGCCAGGTCGAGGAGTTCGCCTCCAAGATTCACTCGCCCTCGGACGGCGTCTATGGCATCTGCCTGCGTGGACTGCCCGGGTGGGGCCAGAACATGGCGCTGTTCGGCACCATGGTCAACAGTTTCGGCGGTCGCTGGTTCGACATGGACTGGAAGCCGCAGCTGACCAGCGAGGAGTGGAAGAACGCGGCCAACGCCTATGTCGACCTGCTCAACGATTATGGCCCCCCGGGCGTGACCTCCAATGGCTTCACCGAGTCCGAGACGCTGTTCGCCAATGGCCAGTGCGGGATGTGGGTGGATTCCACCGTCGCGGCCAGCTATGTGAGCGACCCGGAGACCTCGCAGGTCGCCGACAAGGTCGGCTTCGCCCAGGCGCCTTACGAGACCACGGAGAAAGGCTCCAACTGGCTGTTCACCTGGGCGCTGGCCGTGCCGCAGTCCTCCAAGCAACAGGAAGCGGCGAAGACCTTCGTCGACTGGGCGACCTCCAAGGACTACATCCAGGCCGTGGCTGACGACAAGGGCTGGCTGGCTGTCCCCCCGGGAACGCGTCAGTCGACCTATTCCAGCGAAGACTACGTCAAGGCGGCACCGTTCGCCCCGCTGGTCGAGACGGCGATCAAGAGCGCCAGCCCCAACGACCCCAGCGCGCAGGAAGTGCCCTATACCGGCGTGCAGTTCGTCACCATTCCCCAGTTCCAGGCGATCGGTACGCGGGTCGGCCAGCTGATGGCGGCGATGCTGTCCGGTCAGAGCAGCGTCGATGAAGCGCTGCAGCAGGGACAGACCTTTACCGACCGCATCATGCAGCAGACCGGCAAACCGCAGTAAGCGATTCGCCACGGACACCGCCGATCCGCCAGGTGATCGGCGGTGTCGCTGCGTAAGTCGGACCAGTGGTTGCATGACGCAATCCAAAGCCACGGGAATCACGCATGAAAGCCATTTCTCGAACCGCCTCGACCACCGCGCCATCCGCCGAAGTGACCGGTGCGCGCTCGTTCGCTCGCACCACGCGACTGTTGATGGCTCCGGCGGTCATCTTCCTGCTGATCTGGATGCTCGTGCCTCTGGCAATGACCATCTACTACTCGTTCCAGCAGTACAACCTGATCATGCCGATGTACAACGGCTTCGCCGGGTTGGGAAATTTCGCCATCCTGTTGAGCGATCCCACTTTCTGGAAATCGCTGGCCAACACCCTGATCATCGTCGCCGCCAGCCTGCTGATCACGGTCTGCCTGGGCCTGGCGCTGGCGCTGCTGTTCAACCGGACCTTCGTCGGCCGTGGCGTGGCACGCACGCTGGCGGTCGCGCCGTTCTTCGTGATGCCGGTGGTGACCGGGCTGATCTGGAAGAACATGCTGTTCCACCCCGTCTACGGCCTGTTCGCCTGGGTGGCGCGGCAGCTGGGGCTCGAGCCGGTCGACTGGCTCGCCCACTACCCGATGCTGTCGGTGATCATCATGATCACCTGGGAATGGACACCGTTCGCGCTGCTGGTGCTGCTGACCGGCCTGCAATCGCTGCCGGAGGACCAGATCGAGGCGGCCAAGCTCGATGGCGCCAGCGCCTGGCAGGAGTTTCGCCATATCGTGATCCCGCACCTGGGGCAGGTGCTCTACGTCGTGGTGATGCTGGAGAGCATCTTCTTCCTGACCTCGTTCGCCGAGATCTACACCACCACCAGCGGCGGCCCGGGCACCGCGACCACCAACCTGCCGTATTACATCTTCCAGACCGTGTTCCAGCAGAACGACATCGGCATCGCCTCGGCGGCCGCCATCGGCGCCGTGATCCTGGCGAACATCTTCGCCATCATGCTGATCCGCTTCATTGCCGGAAACCTCAACGCGGGAGCCGCACGATGAACTCGAACCGGTTTACCAATGGCGCCCTGGGCGTGCTCGCGTGGGGCGTGGCGCTACTGATCTTCTTCCCGATCCTGTGGTTGCTGCTGACCTCGTTCAAGACCGAGCAGCAGGCCTTCACGGTGGTGCCGAATTTCTTCTTCTCGCCGACGCTGGAGAGCTTCAAGATGGCCCTGGCGCAGGGCAGCGGCTACTGGCACTACGCCTGGAACTCCGCGCTGACCGCCGTCGCCTCGACCGTCATCGGACTGGCACTGGCGGTGCCGGCGGCCTACGCGATGGCGTTCTACCCCAACAAGCGCACCGACTTCCTGCTGGTATGGATGGTCTCGACCAAATTCATTCCGGCGGTGGGCGTGCTGATTCCGATCTACCTGGTCTACAGCGCGGTCGGGCTGCTGGACAACGCGCTGGGGCTGACGCTGCTGTTCACCGCCATGAACCTGCCGATCATCGTGTGGATGGTCTACTCCTACTTCCGCGACATTCCCAAGGACATCGTCGAGGCCGCCGACATCGACGGGGCCAGCATCATGCAGACCCTGTTCAAGGTGGTGTTGCCGCTGGCGCTTCCCGGGCTGGCCTCGACGGGACTGCTGGCGCTGATCCTGGCCTGGAACGAGTCGTTCTGGAGCATCACCATGACCGACCACCGCGCAGCGACGCTGGCGGTCTACATCGCCTCGTTCAAGAGTGCCGAGGGGCTGTTCTGGGCCAAGATGTCCGCCGCCTCCGTGCTGGCGATCGCGCCGATCATCGTGCTCGGCTGGTTCACCCAACGCCAGATGGTCAGAGGCCTGACTTTCGGCGCCGTCAAATGACCGGCGATCGTGCTGGTAACGGATCTCATCTAGAGGGTTAACGACATGGCTATCGTCGAACTCAAGAACGTCGCCAAGAACTATGGCTCGCAAATCAAGGGCGCCAGCAGCAGCAACGCCGTCGACGACTTCAACCTGGTCACGCGTGACGGCGAGTTCGTGGTCCTGGTGGGGCCTTCGGGCTGCGGCAAGTCGACCACCATGCGCATGATCGCCGGGCTCGAGCGCAACACCGAAGGCGAAATCCTGATCGGCGGCCGGGACGTCAGTCAGGTGCCGCCCAAGGAGCGCGACATCGCGATGGTGTTCCAGAGCTACGCGCTCTACCCGCACATGAGCGTGGCCGAGAACATGGCGTTCAGCCTGCGGCTGAAGAAGCGTCCCGCCGAGGAGATCAAGCAGAAGATCGACGAGGCGGCCCAGACGCTGGGCATCCAGCATCTGCTCGAACGCAAGCCGCGCGAACTCTCCGGCGGGCAACGTCAGCGTGTCGCGCTGGGTCGGGCGATCGTGCGCGATCCTCAGGTCTTTCTGATGGACGAGCCGCTCTCCAACCTGGACGCCAAGCTGCGCGTCGACATGCGCGCCGAGATCGTCAAGCTGCACAAGCGCCTCAACGTCACCACCTTCTACGTCACCCACGACCAGGTCGAGGCGATGACCATGGGCGAACGCATCGTGGTGATGAAGGATGGCAAGATCCAGCAGATCGACACGCCGATCAATCTCTACGAGTTCCCGGCCAACCGCTTCGTGGCCGGATTCATCGGCAATCCCTCGATGAACTTCCTGCCCGCCAAGCATGTCGATGGTGTCGCGAGCGGCGATGGCTATCGGCTCTCCCTCGACGCTGCCCATCGTGCCACCATGGCGTCGCGGGGGGCGGTGGACGTCTGGGCCGGTATCCGCCCGGAACATCTTCGCCTGAGCGATGCGGACGCGACCAATCGTATCGAGGGCACGGTGGATGTGGTCGAGACGCTGGGCGCGGTGACCATGGTGCAACTCAGCGTGGGCGAGCACGCCGTTTCGGCCCAGCTCCCGGGCCATCGGAAGGTGCAGCTCGGCGACACGCTGACGCTGACCTGCGATAGCGACAAGCTGCATCTGTTTGACAGCGAGAGCGAACTGGCCATCGCCCGCGAGTCGACGGCGGCCCCCTCGGCCGCGGAAGCCTGACCGATACCGTGGCGTGTTCGCAGGATCACCCACGGCAGTGACTTTTTCAGGAGAAACGTTATGGCATCGTTGAATTCGGCGGCGCTCGACCAGCTCGATGGCAGCGTCGCCAAGCCGTCCTACGACCGGGCCCAGGTCACGCCTGGCATCGTGCACTTCGGTGTCGGCGGCTTCCATCGCGCCCACCAGGCGATGTATCTCGACGACCTCATGAACCGGGGCGAGGCGCTGGACTGGGGCATCGTCGGCGTCGGGGTCATGCCCGGCGATCGTCGCATGCAGGCGGCGCTCTCCGCCCAGGATCATCTCTATACCCTGGTGATCAAGCATCCCGAGGGCGAGTACCAGGCGCGGGTCATCGGTTCGATCATCGACTATCGCTACGCGCCGGACGATATCGAAGGCACCCTGGAGCTGCTGGCGGATCCGAAGATTCGCATCGTCTCGCTGACGGTGACCGAGGGCGGCTACAACTTCCACCACGTCACCGGCGAGTTCGATCTCGGCAACCCCGATGTCGAGCACGACCTGGCCTCGCCGAAGACGCCCAGGACCACCTTCGGCATCGTCGCCGAGGCGTTGGCGCGACGCCGCGAGCGGGGCATCGAGCCGTTCACGGTGATGTCCTGCGACAATATCCAGGGCAACGGCGAAGTCGCGCACAAGATGTTCGTGGCCTATGCCCGGGCGCGTGACGCTGAACTGGGTGACTGGATCGATGCCAACGTCCAGTTTCCCAACTCCATGGTCGATCGCATCACGCCGGTGACCACCGATGCCGACATCGAGGAGATCGGAAGCCGGTTCGGCATCGAGGATCGCTGGCCGGTGGTCTGCGAACCCTTCACCCAGTGGGTGCTGGAGGACCATTTCAACGCTGGCCGTCCGGCCTACGACCAGGTAGGCGTGCAACTGGTCGAGGACGTCATGCCCTACGAGCTGATGAAGCTGCGCCTGCTCAACGCCAGCCATCAGGCACTGACCTATTTCGGCTACCTGGCCGGCTATCGCTACGCCCATGAAGTGTGCCAGGACCCGCTGTTCGTCGACTTCCTGCTCGATTACATGAACCGCGAGGGCACGCCGACGCTGCGGCCGGTGCCGGGGGTCGATCTCGACGACTACAAGCGCACCCTGATCGCGCGCTTCGCCAATCCGGAGATCAAGGACACCCTGGCGCGGCTGTGCGCCGAGAGTTCCGATCGCATTCCCAAGTGGCTGCTGCCGGTGATTCGGGAGCAGCTGGCCCAGGGAGGGGAGATCCATCGCAGCGCGGCGGTCGTCGCGAGCTGGGCGCGCTATGCCGAGGGGGCCGACGAGCAGGGCGAGCCGATCGCGGTGGTCGATCGCCTCAAGGACGAGTTGATGGCGATCGCCAAGCGCAACCGCGACGAGCCCACCGCGTTCATCGAGAACCGTCAGCTGTTCGGGGATCTGGCCGACGACGAGCGGTTTCGCTCGGCCTATCTCGATGCGCTGGATCGTCTCTACCGCGATGGCGCACGGGCCTGCGTCGAGCACCTGGTCGCCAATTGACTGCGGCGGTCGACGGGATGAGGCCGGCGCTGGCGCCGGTCTCGACGGAACTGATCAAGGGATGGATGTGATGTATATCGGCGTGGATTGTGGCACCCAGAGCACCAAGGTGGTGGTGGTCGATGGCAGCGACGGTCGCATCGTCGGCGAGGCCTCACGACCCCACAAGCTGGAGCAGGGCGACCACGGACGGCGGGAGCAGCGTGTCGAGGAGTGGACCGAGGCGTTCCGTGGTGCGCTCGACGAGGCGTTGAAGGATGCCGGTGTCGGGGCGGAGACCATTCGCGCGATCGGCATCTCCGGCCAGCAGCACGGCATGGTGGCACTGGATGGCGACGGCGTACCGGTGCACCCGGCCAAGCTCTGGAACGACACCGAGACCGCGGAGTGGAACGAACGACTGATCGACCGGCTCGGCGGCGAGCGGGGCTGCATCGACAAGCTGGGACTGGTGCTGCAGACCGGCTATACCGCCTCCAAGATCGCCTGGCTGCGCGAGACCCATCCGCAGGCCTATCGCCGGATCGCCACGCTGCTGCTGCCCCACGACTACCTCAACTTCTGGCTGACCGGCGAGCGCGTTGCCGAACCGGGCGACGCCTCGGGTACCGGCTACTTCGATACCCGGGCGCGTACCTGGCGGCGCGATGCCTTCGAGATCATCGCCCCGGAACTCGACTTCGACAGCGTGCTGCCCCGACTGATCGACTCCCGCGAGGCGGTGGGCAAGGTGCGACCGGCGCTGGCCCGTGAGCTGGGCCTCAGCGACGACGTCATCGTCTCCAGCGGCGGCGGCGACAACATGATGGGCGCCATCGGCACCGGCAACATCGAGCCGGGACGGGTCACGATCAGTCTCGGCACCTCCGGCACCATCGCCGTTCATTCTGGCGAACCGGTGGTGCCGGACAACGCCATGGTGGCGAACTTCTGTGCCAGTCACGGCGGTTGGCTACCGCTGATCTGCACCATGAACGTGACCTCGGCCACGACGACGTTGCGGGAACTGGTCGGGCTCGACATCGACGGTTTCAACCGTGCCGTGGCCAAGGCGGAACCGGGGGCGGGCGGCATCACGCTGCTGCCGTTCTTCAGTGGTGAGCGGGTGCCGGCGCTGCCGCAGGCGCAGGCCAGCATGAGCGGCATGACCAGTTTCAACACCACGCCGGAAAACCTGTGCCGCGCGGCGGTCGAGAGCGCCACGTTCGGGCTGCGCTACGGGCTCGAGCTGCTCGGCCCGCTGGCGAGCGAGGCGACCCAGATTCGTCTCGTCGGTGGCGGCGCGAAGAGTCCGGTCTGGCGTCAGATCGTCGCCGACGTGCTCGATCTCGAAGTGGTCTGTCCGGAAGTCACCGAAGCCGCGGCCTTCGGGGGCGCCATTCAGGCGCGCTGGTGTGACGATCGCGAGTCCGAGGTGGCACTGGACCAGCTCTGTCGGGACTGGGTCCGGCTGGACGAGACGACACTGACCCGGCCACGGCCGGAAACGGTCGCCAGCTACGACGGTATCTACCGGCGCTATCGGGAAGCGCTTAGCCGGGAGTACGGCATCGCCTGATAGCCGCCCGTTCCAGCAGGGGAGGGGCATTGAAATCACCGCCTCTCCCCCTCATGAAGACGGGATCCGGGCGGTGATTCTGTGCGGGAATTCCACCTCGCGGGCATCCTGTCCGACCCGCAGCGACCCTGGTCATCGACGACCGGAAACACGGCGTGGGGCACGGCGACGGCCTCGCATCGGTGTTATGCTTTCAGAATCAGGATTGCGACGGGATGCAATCACACGCCACAACGATGGAGCGATTCATGACACAGCAACTCGACTCTCTCAAACAGCTTTCCATGGTGGTTGCCGATACCGGCGATCTGGATGCCATTCGTCGCTACCAGCCGCATGACGCGACCACCAACCCATCGCTGATCCTCAAGGCCTTCGATCTCGAGGGTTACCAGGCGCTGATCGACGAGACACTGGCGGCGGTCAAGTCCGACGTCAGCGACGCCGATGCCCGCGTCGAGGAAGCCGTGGACCGTCTGTCGGTGGCCATCGGCACCGAGATCACCAAGCTGGTGCCCGGACGCGTCTCCACCGAGGTGGCGGCCAAGCTCTCGTTCGACGAGAAGGCGAGCATCGACAAGGCCCATCACCTGATCGATCTCTACGAGAAGCAGGGTGTCTCCAAGGATCGGGTGCTGATCAAGCTGGCCTCGACCTGGGAAGGCATTCGCGCCGCCGAAAAGCTCGAGAAGGAAGGCATCAACTGCAACCTGACGCTGCTGTTCTCCGATGCCCAGGCCCGGGCCTGCTTCGAGGCCGGTGTCTATCTGATCTCGCCCTTCGTCGGTCGCGTCACCGACTGGTACAAGAAGGCCACCGGCACCGAGTCCTACGCGCCGGACGAGGACCCGGGCGTCAAGTTCGTGCGCGGTGTGTGCGACTACGCCAGCCAGTACGGCTACGACACGGTGGTCATGGGTGCCAGCTTCCGTAACACCGACCAGATCCGGGCACTGGCCGGCTGCAATCGCCTCACCATCTCGCCGGCGCTGCTCGAGGAGCTCGCCTCGACGGACGGGGAAGTGACGCGCAAGATCACCGATCAGGGCAGCGGCACCGAGCGTCTCGACCCGATCGGCGAAGCGCAGTTCCGTTGGGAGCACAACGAGGACGCCATGGCCACCGAGAAGCTGGCCGAGGGTATCCGCACCTTCGCCGCCGACCAGAAGAAGCTGGAAGGTTTGCTGGCCAAGCGATTGGGCTAAGTCTTCTCTTTCAAGCTCGATGCAGAGACACCCGGCCATGTGCCGGGTGTTTTTTTATCGATATGACACCATTGGACTCATTGGAACCGGCCACCATGGCGCCTTCAGGAGCGCGCTGGCCTGAGGTGCCGTAGCGGGGTCTTGCGACAGGGATGTCGCAAGAGGCGCATTAGGACATGGATGTCCTTTATGCGCCGACCCCGGCGAAGGTCTCCGACGGGCCAGGGTTTCGCGATCCTGCGGCGCTAAAAGAAGGGGAGCGGCGAGGGGACGAGCGTTAAGTCCCCTCGTCAGGCGTCAGGTGAGGGTGGCTGAATCCTCGTCAGTGCTGAGCCAACTCAAAACGAAATAAGTCTGGAGAGTTGCGGGCGGCGATGACTATCGTGACGCCCGCTGAACCTCCGCCAGGATCTCGTAGGACTTCACCCGGTCGGCGTGATCAAAACAGTCGGTGTTGACCATGATCTCGTCGGCGCCGGTCTGCTCAAGCAGGTTCTCCAATTGCTGGCGCACGCTCTCCGGCCCGCCGACCACCGCGGCACCCAGGTTCTGGGCCACCATGGCCCGTTCCTGGGGCGACCAATCGAGGTTCTCCACCGGCGGCTGGGTCCGCGTGCTCTTGCCGCGAATCAGGTTGAGGAACTTTTGCTGCTGGGTGGTGGCGAGAAAGCGTGCACGCTCGTCGGTGTCGGCGGCGATCAGCGGGATGCCGATCATCGCGTGGGGCTTGTCGAGCACGCCTGGCTGGAAGCCTTCACGGTAGAGATGCAGCGCCTCGATCATGTAACCGGGGGCAAACTGACCGGCGAAGGCGAACGGCAGCCCGAGTCTGGCCGCGAGCTGGGCACTGTAGCCGCTGGAACCGAGCAGCCAGATCGGCACATGGGTGCCTTCACCGGGAATTGCCCGTACCCGCTGGCCGGGCACGGTGTCGCCCAGGTAGCGGCGGAGTTCGTCGAGGCGATCGGGAAAATCGTTGACGCCGGCGCGGGGGTCGCGACGCATCGCCTGCATGGTGATGCCGTCGGAGCCCGGCGCACGGCCGAGGCCGAGGTCGATGCGATCCGGGTAGAGCGTCGCCAGCGTGCCGAACTGCTCGGCGATCGCCAGCGGCGGATGGTTGGGCAGCATGATCCCGCCGCTGCCGATGCGCATGGTCGTGGTCGCCCCGGCGATATGGCCAATCAGCACGCTGGTCGCCGCGCTGGCGATCCCGTCGATGTTGTGGTGCTCGGCCAGCCAGTAGCGGTTGTAGCCCAGACGCTCGGTCTGCTGGGCCAGGTCGACGCTGCGGCGGAAAGTCTCCGCCGCCGTGCCGTCGCGCGTGATCGGCGCCAGATCCAGCAC
The DNA here is from genome assembly GCA_002695065.1 of Salinicola sp. Lineage (GTDB taxonomy): Bacteria > Pseudomonadota > Gammaproteobacteria > Pseudomonadales > Halomonadaceae > Salinicola. Next base: position 22,251 of record NZNW01000099.1, read on the forward strand.
CGAGAGAGGAGTATCGGCAAGTCGTGACATGAGCGTTCCCGTCAGGAAATGAATGGACGCTCGTTAGCGCCCTCATGATCTCCATCATGAGGGCTGTCGCGATGAATGCAACCGATACTCGCTGCCGATCTCCCTCCTGGTTCCGGTTTCCCGGACGTTGGAACGGGACGGGCGTCTAGATCTCCTGCAGCAATGCCTGAATGTCCCGACGACGCCCGGCGTCGGCCGTTTCCCGCCCGGGACGCGGCGCAGCGGCCATGGCTTTCTCGAGCGCCTGGCGGGCCTGTGCATCGTCGCCCTCGTCGTGGAGGAACTGGGCCCAGAAGTAGTTGCTGTCGATCCCGTCGGGATTGAGACTCAAGCCTTTCCGCAGCAGCTCGCGCGCCTTGTCGTCGTCGCCGAAGCTCAGCGGCCAGCCGGGCACCTGGTGATAGAGCGTGCCCAGGCTGGTATAGGCCGAGCCGTCCAGCGTCGTCGGATCGATCGATAGTGCCTGCTCGAACTCGGAACGTGCCTCCTTGACCAGGGAGAGCGCGCCCAGGCCGCCCTCCGCACCGGCCTGGGAGCCTCGGATGATGCCTGCCCAGGTGTGCAGCGCCGCGCTACCGGGTTGCGCTTTCAGCAGGGCCTGAGCACGCTGGTAGAGCTGCTCGAAGGCATCGGCGCGCCGCGCTGCCGGCGTCTGGTACTGGATATTGGCCCAGCGGCTCTGGAGCTCGTGCATACCCGCGGCGACCGCTGTCGTCGACGCCGCACCCGCTGCCGGCGCCGTCGGGGGCTCGGCCGCCAGTCCTACCGGGCTGCCGGCAAGCGCGATGCCCGACGTCGTGGCGAGTGCCGTGGTGAGAGCCAGTACCTTCAGGAAGCGGTGTGCTGTCATGGTGATCTCCGTGTACGAATCATGACGATGGGGAGGGGCGACGCGCATGCTGCTGGATCGTCGACAGCCGCTTCTTGAGCGCGCGGTCGACGATGCCGGGCAGGATCCCGTTCAACCTGACCAGCAGGCACTCCGGCCAACCGAGCTGCCGATCACGAGCCTGGGTCTCGATGCCGCGAATCACGCCCGCCGCGACCTGGGCAGGTTCGTCGACGTGGTTGCCCAGCGCGGCATTGAGGGCGTCGGCGCGGTCGCTGTTCATGCCGGTGCGGGTGGCCCGGGGCGAGATGTGGAGCACCTGGACCGGCGTGTCGGCCAGTTCCCGGCGCAGTGCCTGGCTGAACCCGCGCAGGGCGAATTTGGTGGTGCAGTAGGCGGTGTAGCCGGGGTGGCCGATGGCGCCGAAGGCGGAGCCGAGGTTGACGATCCAGGCACTGTTCTCGTGCAGCAGTCGCGGTAGCAGCGCTTGCGTGAGCAGCAGGGTGGCTGTCACGTTGAGCTCCACCATCGACGAGACCGCCGCCGGGGACTGCTCGTCGAACAGCCCGAAGTGATTGACCCCGGCGGCGTTGACCAGCATGTCGATGCGCGTCTCCTCCGCGGTCTCGACCACCCGACGACGATCCTCGGGCTTGGTCAGATCGGCGGACAGCGCACGAATGCGCTCTGGCGCCAGCGTCGTCAGTTCCGTCAGCACGCCGGGGTTGCGCCCCACGATCAGTAGCCGCGCGCCGCGCTGCGCCAGCAGGGCCACCAGCTCCCGTCCGATACCGCCGCTGGCGCCGGTGATCAGGATGCGGCGATCAGACCAGCGCATGGCTCAGGCCCTCGTGGCTGGCGACATCGCCTACATCCTGGCGGAGATTGCGGAACATGGCACCGTAGAGCCGGTAGACCATGTTGGCGGCATCGATGACGGCTTGCAGGTCGGCGGGATCGTCGAGCCGGTTGATCTGCTCCTCGAAGAACGCCAGATGGCCGATATCGAGGCTGCCGTGGGACTCGAGATAGCGGAAGGCACCGGCGGGGAGACCCGCGCCGTCCCGCATCTGCTCGGCGGCCTGTGTGGCGATGGCGGTGCTGGTGCCCTCCAGCACGTGCACCATGCCGAAGAAGCCGACCGGATTGTCGTAGGCGATCACGTCGCGAACGTAGCGCACCATCAGTTCGGTCGCCGGCGCCGGGTTCGCGCTGGCGACGGCGTCGGCGTCGCCGCCCAGCGCCCGGATGTCGTCCAGGATCCACTCCTGGTGGCCGTACTCCTCCTCGATGTACTCGACCAGCGCGCCGCGCAGCCACTCGAGGCGTGACGGCAGACGTGCGCCGCAGGCCATCATCAGCGGCACGGTCTGCTTGACGTGGTGATAGGCCTGGCCGAGAAACGCCAGATAGATCTCTCGGGTGATGTCGCCTGACAGCGCCTGGCGGATGACCGGCGTGTCGAGCAGCCATTGGCGATGACTGGCGGTGGCTTGTTGCAGTGTTTCGTAGGGGGACATGATGTCGTCTCCTGAGACGTAGGCGGATCTCCTAGGCATCCGCCGATGGATAGGCCGGGCTGGTCAGCCAGGTGTGGTAGTGGTCGGCCAGGGCGTCGCGGCGCAGCCGGCCATTGGCGGTCGCCAGACCGTTTTGTGCGGTAAAGGGGGCGCTGCGCTGCCACAGCGAGACACGCGCGTAGTCGGGCAATCGGGCGTTGGCACTGGCCACGGCGTCCTCGATCTGGCGGTCGTTGACCCAGTCGCCCCGCGGTACCAGCAGGGCGCGGTTGAAAGGCTGCGCTTCACCACTCACCCAGGCCTGGGCAATCGCGGGTTCGGCGGTCAGTTCGGCCTCGACCCAGGCCGGATCGACATTGCGACCGTAGGCGGTGATGAAGACCTGACGGCGGCGCCCCTTGAGCCTCAGATCTTTACCGTCCCACTCACCCAGGTCGCCGGTGGGCCAGACCGCCGGCGCCGGAGCGCTGTCACCCAGATAGCCCAGCATCAGATTGCCCTGGACCAGCACCTCGCCGTCGTCGGCCAGTCTGACCTCGACGTGAGGCAGCGGCCGTCCGACGCTGCCGAGGCGCGCTTCACCGGGACGATTGAGGGTGACGACGGAGGCGCACTCGGAGAGACCGTAGCCCTCGAACACCGGCCAGCCGGCGGCCTCCGCGCGCGCCAGCAGCGCGGGCGACACCGCCGCCCCACCGACGGCGAAGAAGCGGCCAAAGCCGATGGGCGTATCGCCTTGCCGGGTGAGTAGCGCCGACAGCAGTTGCGGCACCAGAATCAGGCTGTCCGGCGCCTGGCGGCTGATGACGCGCCAGCCGCTGGCACTGTCGAAGCCGCTGGCGCCCTGCCAGCCAAGGGAGGCCAGCGACGGCAGGCTGATGCTGCCTCCAAGCCATAGTGGCGCATAGATGCCGCCGATGTTCTCCAGCAGTGTCGCCAGCGGGAGTATCGCCAGGTGTCGGCGCAAGTCGACGCTGGTGGCGACTCCGGCGAGACTCTCGGCGACCGTGAGCTGACTGTCGCTGCTCAGGCAGACCCCTTTTGGCGTACCGCTGGTGCCCGAGGTGAAGGTGACCTTGTGCGTACCTGCGGGCAAGCCCGGTGGTGGCGAAATACCGCGGCGCTGCCAGAGCGTGGCGTCTGTGTCGGCGCTGGCGTCCGGGATGGGGTCGAAACCCAGCGCGCTCGCCAGTGGCGCAGGGCCGATCAGGGTGTCGATACTGGCCTGGGCCACCAGGTGGGTCGACTGCGCCGGGGTGAAGAAGCCGGGCAACGGCACGTTGACGATGGCTTCCTGCATCATTGCCAGATCCCACAGCGCCCACTCGATGCCGTTGTCCAGCGCCAGGCCGACGCGTTGACTGCCGAGTCGACGCAGCTGTCGTGCGCGGGAATCGACGAGCGCCATCAGGTCGCCGTAGCGGATCGATCGGGTCTCGTCCTCCAGGGCGGTGCGGTCTGCAGCGTCATTGCCCAGCCTGCGGAGATGGTCCAGAAAGCGCTCACGCATGATCGATCTCCTTGAGATGCGGGGCCGCGGCTGGCACGGTAGTGGTGACGATGCCGCCTTGGGCCGGGGCGAGCCGGTGCCAGGCGGCGATCAGGTCGCCACCCATGACCCAGGGCCGATGCAGGTAGTAGTTGCCCCAGTCGCCTCGGGTGTCGCCCAGACGGGTCGGGTCGGCCTCCGCCACGCGCTGAACGTCGAGACCGAGGCGTCGAAAGCCGTTGCGCACCGTCGCCGTCGCGGTGAACGCCAGCCAGCGGCACTCCTCGGCGACGAGCGAATCGATCAGTGCCCGGATCAGCGCCACCATCATGCCCGGGCGTCGCGCCGCCAGGTTGCCGATTTCCGCCAGTGCGGTGCGCTCGACGGGCTGATCCAGCACGGCGGAGAGCGCATGCTCGATGGGGGTTTCCAGATAGCATTCGAGGAAAAAGGGCGAGGCGTCGGCGCGGCGAACGCCGACCGCTGCCTGCAGTCGATCGCCTTCCCACAGCCCGTAGAGCCGTGGCGCGAACTGGGCGATCGCGGCGCCATGCTGCTGCCGGTAGGTGTCGGCAATGAAGCGCTCGAGGGTGGCTCGCTCGCGATCGTCGCGACTCTCACGCCAGATGATGTTCGCCGCTGAGGCAGGTAGACCCGACATTCGGTAGCCCTCCGACAAGATGGTGAGGGCCAGATTGACGGGCGGGGCTTAACGAAGTCTTACCCCGGCAAACGATGGGGCGTCTCTCGCTCATTTCGAACGGGGAGGGCGATGGGGCCTCCCGCAGAGAGTGACGGCGTCGTCTACACTATTGACGTCAAAGGAAATCAGCACAATCAAAAGGGGACGACATGCCCAAACTCGGCAAGCAAGGCGTATTCATCGTCTCGGCGGTGGTGATCGCCGCGATCGTGGCCATCGGCGCCATTTTCCCGACGGGGTTTGGGAACATCGCCAACGCGGCACTAGGGGCGACCACACACTACTTTGGGTGGTTCTACCTGATCTCCGTGTTCGGGTTCGTCATCTTTCTGGTGGGACTGGCATTCAGCAAGTACGGGAAAATTCGCCTGGGTCCGCAAGACAGCAAACCGACCTACGGTTTCTTTTCCTGGGTGAGCATGCTGCTGGCGGCGGGCTTCGGGGTCGGCCTGGTGTTCTACGGCATGGCGGAGCCCATGACGCACTACATGACGCCGCCCTATGGCGATGTGGAACCAGAGTCCGCCGAATCGGCTCGTTATGCGATTCAGTACGCGTTCTTCAACTGGGGCATTCACCAGTGGGCGGCGTTCTCGGTCGTCGGTCTGATCATCGCCTACTACCAGTTCCGCAAGGGGCAGGCGGGCATGGTCTCCAACGTGCTGTCGTCGGTCACCGCGAAACGCCCGAAGCTGCGCCGGCTCGGGCCGGTCCTCGATATCTTCGCCGTCGTCGCGACGGTGATGGGGGTGGCGACCTCCATCGGTCTCGCCGTTCTTCAGATCAACGGCGGCCTGCATTCGGTGTTCGATGTGCCCGAGAACATGATGTGGCAGTTCATCATCATGGGGGCGATGTTCGTCTGCTACATGCTCTCGGCCACCTCGGGCCTGGACAAGGGCATCAAGAACCTGTCCAACCTCAACCTGATCATCTGCTTCGCGCTGATGTTCTACATCCTGTTCACGGGACCGACCATCGCGATCCTCGAGACCATCACCCTCGGCATCGGTGACTACCTGCAGAACTTCATCGGCATGAGCCTGCGAATGTCGCCCTACGATGACAGTCAATGGGCTTCGAACTGGACCATCTTCTACTGGGCCTGGGTCATCGCCTGGTCGCCGTTCGTGGGCACTTTCGTGGCGCGAATCTCGCGCGGACGAACCATCAAGCAGTACGTTTTCGGGGTGCTCGTGGTGCCGCCGCTGCTGGCTTGTCTGTGGATCGGGGTCTTCGGTGGCGCCGCCATCCAGATGGAGATGAACAGCGACGCGGGGCTTGCCCAGGCCACGTCCGACAATATCACTTCGGCGCTGTTTCAGATGTTCGATCTGATGCCGTTCTCGAACGTGCTGTCGGTCGTCGCCCTCTGCCTGATCTTCATCTTCCTGGTGACGTCGGCGGACTCGGCGACCTACATCGTGTCGCAGATGACGGACAACGGCTCGCTCAATCCGCCGCTGATGAAGCGGATCATCTGGGGGGTATTGATCGCGGCGATCTGCCTGACGCTGCTCTCGGCCGGCGGCGAGAACGGACTGAAAGGGCTGCAATCGGCCTCGGTGCTGGCAGCGTTGCCCTTCACCTTCATTCTCTACGGGATGATATTCGTGACGTTGAAAGAGCTGCGCGCCGATCGCAAGGCCATGCTGACCGCGCTCTATCGACGCCATAGCGATACTCCTGTGGGTGCCGACGCCTTCGAGGCCGAGGAACTGGGAGAAGAAGATCGCTATCGGCGTGCCCCCGACATCAAGAACCGCCGCATCAACCCGCGTTGATCATCGGCGTGGGAAGTCCCGGCCCCGGTCTGCAAGGATCGGGGCCGTTTTCGTCAGGGGATGAGGGCGGCTGGCATGCGCGGGGGAGAGCCGGGTGAATCCGGCACCGGTGGCGAAAAAGGGGGAAGCGGCCTAATTTATGACTGGATTTCCTCTCCATGCCGCCGTTAATAGGACGATAAAGCATTTATTAACAGGACGATGAAGCATTGCGGAGCTCATCCATGCCACCGGCCTTGAAGTCTTCACGACAATCGCGCCACGGCGCCACTCGCCGCGGGATGCCACCTGCCGAGTCCAGAATCGACCGGTGGCTCAACGCGCTGGTCAGCCTGGCCGTGGTCACGGCCCTGGTCGTCGGCGGCGCGGCGCTGCTCGTGCCCCTGCTGTTCTGAATCGCTCGGGCCCGTACCGGGCCCGGCCCGCCAGCTCGAGGCATCCGGCGCGAGGCGCGTCGTCGGCCATCCTGCCACGCGACTCGCTAGCCCTCGCGGCGTCTGACCTGCAGGCGCTGCATTGACGCGACCAGATCGTTGAACCGTTCCCCCTGAACCTGCACATGGGCCTTGATCGCTGCCTCGGCAGCGTCGGCTTCACCGCGCTCCAGCGCCGCCACGATGGCCTCGTGCTCGTCGAAGCTGGTGGCGAGGCGGTGGCGGGCGTGCAGTTGCAGACGACGATAGGGCTTCAGAATGGCATGCAGGCGTGCCGCTTCCTGGGTCAGGAAGTCGTTGTGGCTGGCCTCGTAGATCAGGTGGTGGAAAATGCCGTTCTCGTAGTAGTAGCCGTCGGCGTCTCCCGCGCTCATGCACGCCCGGCAGGCCGTCTGGGCACGGTGCAGCGCCGCCAGTTCTTCGGGGGTGGCGCGTCGCGCCGCCAGGCGAGCGCACATGCCCTCCAGTTCCGCCATGACCTCGAATCGCTCGACCAGCTCGGTCACGCTCAATTGGGCGACGAAGGTGCCGCGTTTCGGCAGGACGCGCACCATGCCCGATGCCGCCAGTTGCTGCAGCGCCTCGCGAATCGGGGTACGCGAGCAGCCGTACTCCCTGGCCAGGGCTTCCGGGTCCAGTTTGTCCCCCGGCGCGTAGCGACCGTCGACGATGGCATCCTCGAGCAGGTCGCGAAGCCGCTGGGCATGCGGGATGCGGGCCATATTAGACTTTCTCCTATATTGACACCCGGTCTGTGGGGGCATAACTGTTATATATAACAGAGCGATGACATGTATGTTAACTGTCGGTTTCCGGTTCGCGCGATCCGATGGTTTCCCGACCCGCTGCCTCGCTCCGTTCACGCTCACCGGTGTCGTCGTGCGACATCGGTGGAAGCTTCAGCCTCAGACCCGAGAGGGCCGGCATGAACGTCAACATGAATTTTCTGCAGGATCTGCTCTCCAGTATCGGCCGGCGAACCCGGGGCCAGCATCTCTTCGGGGGCGAAGGTGATGGCAAGGCGAGCAGTCTGGCGAGATTGACCTCGGTGTGCGAGACCCTGATGCACCCGGGCGGTGAAGCCTCGCAGATCCTGATCGCCCAGGAGGCGCTGGAGCGCTATGCCGCGCTGGATGACAGCGATCGCGTCGCCTTTTTCCAGTTGCTGGGCGAACGCTACGCCGCCGAACCCGATGCCATCCACCAGGCCTACGCCGCGTATCGTGACACGGGAGACAACGCCAGCCTGCAGCGGCTGTTCTCCGCCTGTGAGCCGCGCCGCCAGCACCTGCTGCGCCGATTGAACCTGTGCCCCGGCGGCACCTATGAACTGGTCAAGATGCGTGCGGACCTGTTGCGCTGCCTCAAGACCCATCCCGAGCTGGCGCCGCTGGACGCCGACTTCGAGCATCTCTTCGCCTCCTGGTTCAATCGCGGTTTTCTGGTGCTCGAGAGTATCGACTGGAACACGCCCGCGGCGGTACTCGAGAAGATCATCCACTACGAGGCCGTCCATGCGATCGGCGACTGGTCGGACCTGCGCCGCCGCCTGGATCCGGAAGATCGTCACTGCTACGCCTTCTTTCACCCGGCCACGGGAGACGAGCCGCTGATCTTCGTCGAGGTGGCGCTGTGCAAGGGCATTCCCAACAGCATCCAGACGATTCTCGAAGGGGGCGACGAAGTACGCCCGGAAGAGGCCGATACCGCGGCGTTCTACAGCATCAGCAACTGTCAGGCCGGCTTGCGGGGTATCTCGTTCGGCAACTTCCTGATCAAGCAGGTGGTTCAGGAGCTCAAGCGTGAACTGCCCAATCTGGAGAAGTTCGTGACGCTGTCACCGGTCCCCGGTTTCGCCAAGTGGCTGGCGGCCGAGCGCGAAAGCGGCGCCTGCCAGCTGACCGACGAGGTCGCCGGCGGCCTCGATGCAGGCGGCTGGGTCGAGAACGCCAAGCTGCGCGACAAGCTCACGCCCGAGGTACGCGGCCTGGCGGCGCACTACCTGATCGATGCCAAGCGCGACAACGGCCTGCCGCTGGATCCGGTCGCCCGCTTTCATCTGGGCAATGGCGCCAGTCTGCACCGGCTCAACTGGCCCGGCGACACGTCCGAGAACGGCCGCCGCCAGTCCCACGGCCTGATGGTCAACTATCTCTATGAGCTCGACCGGATCGAGCAGAACCACGAAGCGTTCAGCCGCGAGGGTACGGTGGTCTGTACCAGCGACATTCGTCGCGATGCCAAGCAGGGGCGCTCACGTTGCCGTCATGGCTCCCGCACCGATGCCTGATCGGTGACGTATTCAAAGCAGGAGAGGTGGAATGAATCACAACTTGTATCTGCAGTTTTCGGGCAACTTCGAGCGCGATCCCGACAAGGTGCTGATCGACACGCCGAGCGGCGAGACGTATCGCTACCGCGACGTGCTCTCCACGTCACGGCGGATGGCGAGCGTGCTGCGCGACACCGGTGTCGCGCGGGGTGACCGGGTCGTCGTCCAGGTCGACAAGAGCCCGCAGGCGATCATGCTCTATCTGGCCTGCCTGCAGACGGGGGCGGTCTATCTGCCGCTCAATACCGCCTACACCGAGGCCGAAGTCGAGTACTTCCTGAGCGACGCGGAGCCCCGGCTCTATGTGTGTCGTCCGGCCGACGTCGAGGCCGCCGGGGATCTGGCGCGGCGCTGCGGTGTGGCGGCCGTCGAGAGCCTGGGCAGCGAGGCCGATGGCTCTCTGATGGATCGGGTGGAGAGCGCCGAGGAGGAGACGGGCGTCGCCGAACTCGAAGCCGACGAGCTCGCGTCGATTCTCTACACCTCCGGCACCACCGGACGCTCCAAGGGCGCCATGCTCAGCCACGGCAACCTGGCGGCCAACAGTCAGGCGCTGGCGCAGACCTGGCGCTTCAGCGCCGACGACCATCTGCTGCATGCGCTGCCCATCTTCCACACCCACGGGCTGTTCGTGGCGTGCAATATCGTCCTGACCGTGGGCGCGTCGATGACCTTCCTGCCCAAGCTCGACGCCGAGCAACTGCTGGACCTGATGCCGCGGGCGACGGTGCTGATGGGCGTGCCGACGTTCTACACCCGCCTGCTCGCCAGCCCGCGCCTGGACAGGGCGACGACCGCCAACATGCGGCTGTTCGTCTCCGGCTCCGCGCCGCTGCTGGCGGAGACCCACCGCGAATTCTCCGAGCGAACCGGCCACGCCATTCTCGAACGCTACGGCATGACCGAAACCAATATGAACACCTCCAACCCCTACGATGGCGAACGCCGCCCGGGTACGGTCGGCTTCGCCCTGCCGGGCAGCGAGGTCCGCATCACGGACCGGGAGAGCGGCGGGACCATGGCGGCCGGGGAGACGGGACTGGTGGAGGTTCGCGGCCCGAACGTCTTCCAGGGGTATTGGCGGATGCCGGAGAAGACCGCCACCGAATTCCGCGACGATGGCTTCTTCATCACCGGCGATCTCGGCCTGATCGATGCGGACGGCTACCTGCATATCGTCGGGCGTGACAAGGACCTGGTGATCTCCGGCGGCTACAACGTCTATCCGAAGGAGATCGAGCAGTGGATCGACGAGATGCCACAGGTCGCCGAGTCGGCCGTCATCGGCGTGGCCCATCCCGATCTCGGTGAGGGCGTGACCGCCGCGGTGGTGCTGAAACCCGGCGAGTCGCTCGACGAATCCCAGGTGCTGGCGGCGCTCGAGGACAAGGTTGCACGCTACAAGCAGCCCAAGCGCGTGTTCTTCATCGACAGCCTTCCGCGCAACGTCATGGGCAAGGTGCAGAAGAACGCGCTGCGCGACCGTTACGCCGATATCTACCGCAGTGCCGAAACGGTGGGCAAGTAGCCCGCCGCTTCACTGTTGTCCCCGCCGCGTGGGTAACGCGGCATGGCAGCCACGCGGCAAGTGGCTGTCTCGACACACGCCAAGCTCCGATAGTCGGGTTGATCATGACCATTCTCTACAATAACGCCCCATGAGGTGATAACGATGGTGATTTACGGTGTAGCACTCCTGGCCGGCTGCATGCTGGCCGGGCTGATCATCGGCGACGTACTCGGCCAGTTGCTGGGCATCGATGCCAACCTGGGTGGCGTGGGTATCGCCATGCTGCTGCTGATCTTCGTGACCGGGTATCTCAAGGATCGCGGCAAGCTGCCGGAAACGACCGAAAGTGGCATCAACTTCTGGAACGCGATGTACATTCCCATCGTCGTCGCCATGGCGGCGAGCCAGAACGTGGCCGCGGCCTTCAGTGGCGGCATGGTGGCGATTCTCGCCGGCGTCCTCGCCGTCGTGCTGGGGCTGGCGCTGGTTCCGGTGCTGACCGGCAAGAAAGTCGACGACGCGAGCCCGCTCGAGTCGGCCCCGACAACCCCTAGTGGCCATTGAGGGAGGATGCCGACATGAACGATTCCATCGTCTCTCTGGTCGACAAGTATCACCTGATCGCCGCCTTCGCGGTGGTCGGCCTGACCATGTACGTCGCCTACTGGCTGAGCCGACACCTGACCGCCGGCCGCCTGCACGGCTCGGCGATCGCGATCATCATCGGCCTGGCGCTGGCGTATGTCGGTGGCGTGTCCACCGGCGGCAGCAAGGGGCTCTCCGACGTGACGCTGTTTTCCGGCCTCGGCCTGATGGGCGGCGGCATGCTGCGCGACCTGGCCATCATCGCCACCGCCTACGGCGTGCGTTTCCAGGAGATCAAGAAAGCCGGCTTGCGTGGCGTGATCGCGCTGTTCCTCGGCGTACTGGTGTCGTTCGTCGCCGGGGCAGTGGTGGCGATCGGCTTCGGCTACACCGACCCGGTGGACATCACCACCATTGCCGCCGGAGCGGTGACCTACATCGTCGGGCCGGTGACCGGTGCCACCCTGGGCGCGAGTTCGGAAGTGATCGCGCTGTCGATCGCCGCCGGTCTGGTGAAGTCGATTCTCACCATGATCGCGACACCGCTGACCGCCAGATTGATCGGCCTGGACAATCCGCGCTCGGCGATGATCTTCGGCGGCCTGATCGGGACCACCAGTGGCGTGGCGGCGGGCCTGGCCGCCACCGATGCGCGTCTGGTCCCCTACGGTGCGATGACCGCGACGTTCTACACCGGGCTCGGCATCCTGCTGGCGCCGACGGTGCTGTTTCTCGCCGTGCGGGCGATCTTCTGAGACTGGGGCGGCCGGCCGGGAGCCGGTCGCCTCGCTACGGTGACGAGAACGCCTGGTCGAGACGCCGTCCCGATCGAGAGACCGGGACCGGTGCGATGGCGACGCAGCCGCGACCCGCGGACTTGGCTTGATAGAGCGCCAGGTCGACCTCCTCCAGCAGCCCCTTGGAGGTCTGCTGGCGGTGCTCGCCGACACCGGCGGAGAAGCTGACGCGCAGCTCCAGCGGACTCAGGACACGGTGTCGCAATTGCGCCAGCACGCGGTTCACCGTCGCCTGTGCCGAAAAGCGGTCGACACCCGGCAGAATCATCAGAAACTCTTCTCCACCCCAGCGAATCAGCGTGTCGCTCGAGCGCAGCGCGCCGGCCACGAAGTGGCTGAACTCCTTCAGTACCGTATCGCCGACGGCGTGACCGTGGCGATCGTTGATCGCCTTGAAATGATCCAGGTCCAGCATCGCGACGGCGACCTTGTCGCCCAGTCGCTGACCGCGCTCCAGCGCCCGCTCGAGCAGCTCCCAGCCCATGCGACGGTTGTGCAGCCCCGTCAGGTCGTCGCGCGTCGCCAGATACTCGAGGCGACGGTTTTTCTCCTCCAGCCGACGTTCGAGATCACGCCGTTGGGTGATGTCGACCAGAAAGGCGATTCGCTGGGGGGTACCCCGCTCGTCACGACCGATGGTGTCCTCGAGCATCACGGTTCGCGTGGCGCCGTCGTGAAGCCAAACCTCCAGCGAGCGGCGCTGGTTCAAGGCGTTGGGGAAGCTGGCGGCATGACGTTTTTCGGCCGCCTGTCGGCTCTGCGGGGGGAGCAGCTTGCGAAAGTGGGCGTTGAGAAGCTCGCTCTCCGGGTAGCCGAAGAACTCGCAGAAGGCGCGGTTGACCTGACGCAAATACCCGCCCGCGTCGATCATGCAGACGCCCATGGGCAGGTTCTCGAAGACCTGGCGCAGTTGAGGCTGGTGCTGGGCCAGCAGCCCCGGCTCGGCATCGTCGGCGGCTATCTCGCCAATGGCGATCAACACGTGGTGCCCCGGTTCGGTATCGCCAGGCGCCTCCAGCGGGGAAACCTTGAGTTTCACGGCCAGCAGTGGCTGCCGGTGCTGGCGGATGTGGAAGCTGTGCCATTGACGCGAGGCGGTGGGGGCGACGTTCAGCAGGGCGGGATGATCGCGGCCGGCGGCCGGATACCGTCCGCCATCGAGCCACTGCCAGGGATCGGCCACGGGGAAGCGCCCGTCCAGGCGCAACTGGCGTTTCGCCGTTTCATTGGCGCCGACCAGTAACGGGACGCCGTCGTCGAGCCGGTAGATCAGTGCCGCGATGTTCAGCGTATCCAGTCCATCCGGGGTAGAGGGGCTTGCCTCCGCCTGTCGTGACAATCGCTTTTTCGATGCAGTCATAAGTCAGGATACCGTAAGTCCGTACGGTGGATGGAGTTGCCGAGCGTCCCGCGACGACTAGTACCTTCCCTTGACCAGCGCGAAGCGCGAGTCCGGGCAGACGGGCAGTCTTTCCGTGACCGGTCGGGCAAACCAGTATCCCTGCTGCCTTGCAATACCGTGCCGGTAGAGCCAGCGAGCTTCTTCCATGGTCTCGATCCCTTCGGCCACCAGCCTGATGTCGAGATGCCGTGCCAGGTCGACGATATGACGAATCACTATCTGCTTTCGGGGCGAGGCATCGATGTTGCTGACCAGCTGGCGGTCGATCTTCAGCGTGTCGGGCGAGATGTCGGTGAGCAGGTCGAGATTGGCATACCCGGTGCCGAAATCGTCGAGCGCCGTCTTCATGCCCATGGCACGGTAACTGGCCACGATATTGCGCAGGTGGAGCCGATCCGTGACGCTCTCGCTCTCGACGATCTCGAAACACAGCCGGCTGACCGGCCACCCGACGCGCTTGGCGGCCGCCAACGTTGCCTGGATACAGGCTTCGGGCTCGTAGACGGCGTTGGGTAGAAAATTGATCGACAGCACGCCCTGGGCATTCAGCCGGTGAGCGATTTCGATCGCCTTGACGCGACAGGCCTGGTCGAAGCGATAGCGTGTCCTGTCGTCGACTTTCGCCAGTACGGACGCGGCTGACTCCCCGTTGGGGCCCCGGACCAGGGCCTCGTAGCCGTAGATGTGGCTCTCGTCGATGTCGACGAGCGGCTGGAATGCCATGGTGAAATCGAAATCCAGCAGCGCGTCGCAGCGTCCGCAGGCGTCTTGGTGTCTGGCACAGCCCGGCATCGTTGTCCTCCCTGACGACATGCACTGCCATGATCAGCCTCGCCGGCGATGCACTCCATTGCGGTCCCAACAAGTCACTAAGCGTGGACAAGTTAACTAAGCTTAGAATAGATGACTATGCTCGAATAGCAGTGATTTGGTAGGCAAGTGTGAAACCCGGTGCGATGAACGTCGCTGAACGACGACGGCCGTACCACGGGAGAACGGGCGCTGCCGCCCGACGATGAATCCCTTGTTCAATTCGCGAGGTCTATGAAACCGTCTCCGGCCACTCTATTCCTCATCGTGCTGATCGCGCTGGGCGTCGCTCTCGATAAAGGGGTCTGGAAAGTCCCGCGGGAATGGAATCCTCTGGCGCCACTGGTGGTCAGCGATCCCGTGACGCCAGTCACGCACTGGAAGCTAAAAGCATTATCCGGCGATCGCGACGCCTGCCTGAATGCACTCGATACCGCCCCCGACATTCGTTACGTCCCCCTGGCGGACTACACGCCAGCCGCTGGCTGCCCGCTGGAGAACGTCGTGCGCGTGGTCCACACCCAGGTCAGCTTCAATGCCAGTTTCGTCGCCAGTTGCCCCCTGGCCCTGGCCTGGACCCTGTACGAGCAGCACGAGTTGCAGCCGCTGTCACAGCGAATCTTCGGCGAGCGGGTCGCCAGGATCCGGCACTATGGCTCCTTCGCCTGTCGCAACATCTATCACCGGGAGAACGCGAGGCGAAGCGAGCATGCCACGGCGTCGGCGCTGGACGTCGCCGCCTTCGGGCTCGAGGATGGACGCAGTATCAGCGTGCTCGACGATTGGCGGGACGGGGGCGAGCGCGGCCGGTTCCTCGAGGATGCCCAGCAGGGCGCCTGTCACTACTTCGGAACCACTCTGGGCCCGGACTACAACGCCGCCCATGCCAACCATTTCCATCTCGGCATGCGGGGTATCTCGTTCTGCCGCTGATCGCTTCGCTCAGCGCCCTGCCTGCTGCGGTCATGACAAAATCCCCGCAGACACCTAAGGTTGTCGATATCTCTCGCGGATGCGCTCGTCATCGAGATCGACGAGGCGTTCGTTGTTATCCGATTCTGTTTTCCGACCGAGAGGAGCAGTCCATGCGTTTGACCATCAAGGGTATCGAGGAAGGCAAGCCGATTCCGGCAACCTTCGCTTTCGCCGTTCCGGATCCGGAGCAGCACATGCGCCTCAGCGACAATCGCAACCCGGAAGTGCGCTGGCTGGATGCGCCTGCGGAGACGCGCAGCTTCGTGATGCTGGTGACCGACCCCGACGTGCCCGGTGTCGCTGACGACGTCAACCAGGAAGGCAAGACGTTGCCGGCGGATCTGCCGCGCGTCGATTTCTACCATTGGGTACTGGTCGACATCCCGGCGGAGGTCAATCTGCTGGAGGAAGGCGAGATGGCCGATGGGGTGGTGCCCAAGGGGAAGTCGCCGGGGCAGACCGCCAAGGGTATCAGCGGCATCAACGGCTATACCGGATTCCTGGCCGGCGACCCTGACATGGCGGGCGTCTATGGTGGCTACGACGGCCCCTGTCCGCCTTGGAACGACGAGATCGTCCATCGCTATACGTTCAGTCTGTTCGCGCTGGACATTCCCACGCTGGGACTGGCAGGGGAGTTCACCGGCGAACAGGTGCGCGAGGCGATGGCGGGTCATGTGCTGGCCGAATCCAGCGTGACCGGGACCTACACCCTCAACCCGGACCTGCTCTGAGCCGCCATGGCGTCGTCAACCGACCCGGCGACGCTGCGTCGCGCGATCCTGGCGCTGGCCGACTCGCGTGGGCCGGCCAAGACTTTCTGCCCCTCCGAGGTCGCGCGTCAATTGGATGACGACTGGCGGCCGCTGATGGCGCCGATCCGCGCCTGTTCGCGCGAGTTGGTCCGCGAAGGGTGTCTCCGCGTGCTCCAGCGAGGGGGGGGCGCTGTCGCCGGACGCGCCCTGGCATGGGGCGATCCGGCTGCAGGCGACGGCCCATCGCGATGGGTGACGACTCTCGGGGTGTCCGTCGCACCGGCATCGGCATGATGGTGCTGTTCTGGATACTGCTACTGCTGTTGGCGGGCTGGTGGTTTCGTGGGGTGGAGCAGCGGCGTGACCACCCCAATGCGGAACTGGCGACCGCGGCGTTCATGGATCAGACGCCGGTCACGCTGGAGCGCAACGCCCAGGGGCATTTCGTGGCGCCGGGGGAGGTCGATGGCAAGGCAGTGACGTTCCTGATCGATACCGGTGCCACCTACGTCTCGCTCTCGCGCGCTCTCGCCCGCGCACTGCAGATCGAGCCCGGGCCGGAGGTGATGTTCACCACGGCCAACGGCCGGGTCAGCGGCAACCTGACCACGCTGGAGAGTGTGAGGCTGGGAGGGCTGATCGCCCGGCAGGTGCCCGGTTCGATCCATGCGGGTATCGGTGACGATGTGGTGCTGCTCGGCATGAGCTTCCTGGGGCGGTTCGATATCCAGATATGCGGCAGTCAGATGATCGTCGGCCCGCCCGATACTTGATTTGAGCCATACTGGGGGAGCCGTGGCGCGGGAGGAAAGACCTCCGTGTTCGAGCGACGGCGGCATCGATGTTCCCACGGGGAACGCTGGCTAGCGAGGGGAGTGCCATCAACATGAGCGCGAGCAAACCGTATCGGCTCGCCGCCTGGGCCCTGGGCGCCTTCATGGCGGTCATGGGCGTGATCCTGATCGTGGGCGGGGGGTGGCTGATCGCCCTGGGGGGCAGCGGATATTACCTGCTCGCCGGCCTCGGGCTCCTGGCAAGCGGCTGGTTGCTGATTCGTCGCCATCCGGCGGCGCTGCTGCTGTACGCTTCGCTACTGCTGGCGACGCTGGCCTGGTCGTTATGGGAGGTGGGGTTCGACTGGTGGCAGCTGGTGCCGCGGGTCGCGCTGCCCTGCGTGCTCGGGATCCTGCTGCTGTTGCCGTGGTGGAGAAAGCCGGTGGCCTCGCCGCTGGGGAGCGGCGCGCTGTCGGTCGCCGTCGGCCTGTCGGTCGGGGTGGCGGTCGTCGCACAGTTCACCGCGCCGGGCGCCATCGAGGAGCGACTCGATCCCGAACGCAGTGCGCAGGTGATCAACGAGGCGCAGGTGGCGGGAGAGGACTGGCCTGCCTACGGCGGCACCAATGCCGGCACGCACTATTCAGCTCTCGACCAGATCACGCCGGATAATGTCGGGCAGCTCCAGGAAGCCTGGCGCCTTCGCACCGGTGACATCGCGACGCCCACCTCGCCACCGGAGATCACCAACGAGAACACGCCGCTGAAGGTGGGCGACAGTCTCTTCCTGTGCACTTCCCATAGCCGGGTGATAGCGGTGTCGCCCGTGACCGGGGACGTCCAGTGGACCTTCGATCCCGAGCTCAGCAGGATGGGCGCCGACGACTTCTCCGGCTGGGCTCACATGACCTGCCGCGGTGTGGCCTACTACGATGTGTCCGATTATGCCGATACGGCGGAGAATGGCGCGGCGATCGAGGATGGCGCTGCGACCGGGAATGGCGCTGCCGAGCGCGACGATGGCCCTGTCATGCCTCTGGTGCCGTCGATTGGCCAGACGGACGTGTTGTGCCCACGCCGACTCTTCCTGCCGACGGCCGATGCCAGGCTGATCGCGCTGGATGCCCAGAGCGGCGAGCGTTGTGCCGGTTTCGGGGTCGATGGCGAGGTCGACCTGACCCGCAACATCGGCGATTTCGCGCCCGGCGGCTACTATGCCACGTCGCCTCCGGTGGTCACCGAACATCTGGTCATCGTCGGCGGCCACGTCACCGACAATGGCTCCACCGATGAGCCTTCGGGGGTCGTCCGGGCCTACGATGTGAGCACGGGTGAGCTGGTCTGGAACTGGGATAGTGGCAATCCGGAAGCCACCGCGCCCATCGCGCCCGAGGGGATTTATACCCGCAACTCTCCCAATGTCTGGGCACCCTTCAGCGTCGACGAGCGCCTGGGACTGGTCTATTTGCCGACCGGCAACGCCACGCCGGACCAGTACGGTGCCAATCGCGACGAGAATGATGAGACCTACGGCGCGGCGCTGGTGGCGCTGGATCTCGCCACCGGCCGGGTTCGCTGGCGTCGGCAATTCGTCCACCACGACCTGTGGGACATGGATACCCCCGCGCAGCCCGTTCTGCTCGACCTGCAAACGCCCGATGGCATGTTGCCGGCGGTGATACAACCGACCAAGCAGGGCAGCCTCTACGTACTCGACCGGGGGACCGGGGAGCCGATCGTGGCGATCGACGAGGTCAAGGCGCCCAACGGTGCGGTCGAGGGCGACTTCACCGCGGCGACCCAGCCGCGTTCGACACTCAATCTGCTGCCGCCGCCGCTCACCGGCAGCGACATGTGGGGCGCCTCGCCCATCGATCAGATGGTGTGCCGCATCCAGTTCCACTCCCTCGACTATCGAGGACAGTACACGCCGCCGTCGCTGGAAGGGAGTCTCGTCTATCCCGGCAATGTCGGTGTTTTCAACTGGAGCGGGGTGGCGGTTGACCCGGCGCGTCAGGCGATGTTCACCAGCCCCAACTATCTCGCTTTCGTCTCGCGTCTGATACCCCGCGACGAAGAGGACAGTCCGGCGGCGTCCGCCAGCGAACAGGGCGTTCAGCCCAACCATGGAGCGCCGTACGCCGTCGAGCTGGGGCCGTTCCTGTCGATACTGGGCTTGCCTTGTCAGGCGCCGCCGTGGGGCCAGGTCGCGGGTATCGATCTCGGCAGTCGTGAAGTCGTCTGGCAACATCGCAACGGCACGACGAGGGACAGCATGCCGTTCGACCTGCCGATCCCGCTGTCCGTCGGGGTCCCGGCCCTGGGCGGGCCGATGACCACCGCCGGTGGCGTCAGTTTTCTCAGCGGGACACTCGATCAGTATCTGCGGGCCTACGATCTGACCAGTGGCCGCGAACTCTGGAAATCCCGGCTCCCCGCGGGCGGTCAGGCCACACCGATGACCTACCGGGGAGCGGACGGGCGCCAGTACGTCGTCGTCACGGCCGGCGGGCACGGGACTTTCGGCTCCCGCATGGGAGACTATGTCGTCGCTTATGCGTTGCCTCGGGACGCGCTACCGTGAGCGAAGGGTGCGCCGTCACTGCCCCGGGCTGGTGACGACTTGCGAACTTGTTGCCCGATTGGCAGGCAGGATGATGCGCGTGACGCTGACGACCAGCGTCAATGTTCAAGGAGAGGATCGATGGTGGCGGGAAATCTTCGGCTCGGCGCTTTGGCGCTGACGATGACACTGGTGCTGGCGGGCTGCGAGAGCCTGTCGACGGGATCGTTCCAGATGCCCGACATCTTCGGTGGTTCCGGTAGCGACGAGGCCGTGGTGAAGCGCCAGATTCCCTTTCCGGCCGACGAGTACGCGAAGCTGGAGAAGAACGGGACTTCCGCCGTGCAGGGGCGTCTGACCTATGAGACGTCCGATGGTCGGACGTTGATCGGCGCCGGCGAGACGGTGTCAGTAGCGCCTGCGACCCGCTATGCGGCCGAAGCTGCCGACGTGGCACTCTCGGGTCGCAAGATCGAACCGGCGGACCCGCGGGCCCGAGAGTACACGCACTACGCCAAGACCGACGACAACGGCTATTTCGTCGTGCGTGGCATCCCCTCCGGCGTCTTTTATGTCGCTGGCAGCGTGCTGCTCCCCGGCGGCGATTCGCGCAGCCCGATCATCATCAGGCAGGTCGAACTCGGGAAAGGGCAGACTCGCGACGTGGACCTAAGCCGCTAGATCGTGAATTTCCACATGAATTCTAATTAATGGATTCGCCGGTTCACGATACTTGGTTACAAAGGGAACAATTCGGGTATGATGCTGTTTGATTCGCCATCTGCTTTATTTAAGCGTAGCGTCAGTTATCGTATCGCAGAACACCAACGCAGTTACGGTGCGTGATATTCGTTAGACTTAACGAGTCATTGGACGCCGTCGATTGCCGAATAATAAATGAAGACCGTGGTATGCAGGGTTTCGAGGCCAACTCAAAGGGATGGATGACAGCTTGGACAGCACTGCACATCAAGATCGCGTATTGATCATCGAAGACGA
>NZNW01000100.1 GCA_002695065.1 Salinicola sp.
GGTGACGGCGGCCGACACTCGTATACCGCATTTTCTGAGATATTTTTAACATTTTTTGGTTTTGTTCGTCACTTATTGTTTTTCTTCTAACAAGCTCATAGAGTAGTTTCGGGTCTTCCAAAGCCCCATATATGGTGCCTTTGGAGCCGCGGCGTTACCAGGCTTGCTTGATCCAGCCCCAGTCGGTTGGCGGTGAAGATGAGAAAAAAGTCACAAAATCAAGACAGTCACGCCCTAAGCTCTGTTTGAAAAATCGACGAGCGACAGCCAGACAAGGCAAAAATCGACGAAAAAGCGTAGTTTACGCGGTGTAAATGAGCATTTTGAGCCGATTTTTAACGCCGTATTGCCGAGCGCAGCTAGTTTTCGTACAAAGCCTAGCACGCCGCCCTCGATTGACAAGCGGAATAAAGCCAAGAAACACTGAAATAAATCATGAAAATTATGCAGTTGAATGCCCATGAAACAGCCAAAACCCGCATTCTTTATCATGAAAAAAGGTAACTACGAAAACGAGTTTTTTAATAATTATTCATTAATAAACGCTTGGTAAATCGACGAACGAACGCCAGACAAGGCCAGGCAAGGTAGAAATCGGCGACAAATCGTCAGGATGGAGGATGTAAGCAGCGCCGCTCCACGAAGTGCGAGCGTCAAGGATGTCGCGAGTCAAAAAAGGACCGGGCTGACACAGCAGCCCGGTCCCATTTCTTCCACACCATCGCGCCGATGCCGGCCTGGGGAGCGGCATCGTGCGACAATGCGATAACCGGAAAACTCAGGACGAGCAGGAGAGACACACGGGCGGCGCGCTGGCCGACGGCGCTTCGCTCCATACCTCCATGCCGGGTCGACGAACGAAAGGGGTCGACAGCAGTTCGCGGAACGTCGCCAGCGGACGCGTATCGCCCTCCTCCGCCGCCTCGATCACCTGCTGCGCCAGATGCGTACGCAGGATATAGAGCGGATTGACCCGCCGCATGGCCGCCAGCCGCTCGGTGTCTCCACGGGATTCCTGATCCAGACGCCGGCGATACCGCTCCAGCCAGCTGTCGAGTTCCGGACTCTCGATTTCGGCGCTCAGCGACAGACCACCGACGACGTCGCGCTCGCTCAACGCGCGGAAGCTGCGATGAAAGTCGGCCCGCGAGCTCTCCAGCAGTCTCAGCCACTCGTCGATCAGCTCGCCATCGCCCTCCTGCTCGGTCTCGAGGCCCAGCCGTCCGCGCATCAGAATGGCGTAGGCCGCCTGCAGCGTGGGCTCGTAGCTGTCGAGAATCTCGCGCAGGCGCTCCACCTCGATCAACGGCGTCAGCGACTGCCCCAACACGGTCAGGTTCCATAGCGCCACGCCCGGCTGCTGGTCGAAGGCGTAGCGGCCCGAGGCATCGGTGTGGTTGGGGGTCAGGTTGGACTCGAAGCGATCCATGAATGCATAGGGACCGTAGTCCAGCGTCAGTCCCAGGATCGACATGTTGTCGGTGTTCATCACCGCATGCACGAAACCGTACGCCTGCCAGCGGGCGACCAGTTCGGCGGTGCGGGTGACCACGTCCTGGAACAGCGCTTCGAGCGGTGCCTCCTCCTGGGCCAGGTCGGAGCGGTGGCGATCGATCACGTGGCGCATCAGCCGCTCGAGATCCTCGACGCGCTGCTGCTGGTAGAGCCATTCGAAGTGACCGAACCGGACGTGGCTCTCGGCCAGCCGCAGCAGGGTCGCGCCGGGCTCGACACGCTCCCGCATCACCTTCTCGCCATTGACGGCAACCGCCAGCGCCTGCGTGGTCGGGATCTTGAGCCCGGTCATCGCCTCCCCGGCCAGATATTCTCGGATCGAGGAGCGCAGCACCGCGCGACCGTCACCGAAGCGCGAGTAGGGTGTCTGGCCGGCGCCCTTGAGATGCAGGTCGATCGGCCCCTGCGAAGTCATCGCCTCGCCCAGCAGCAGGCCGCGCCCGTCGCCGAGCGCCGGGTTGTAGGTTCCGAACTGATGACCGGTGTACTTCTGGGCCAGCGGCTCCATGCCGTCCAGCAGGCGCTCGCCGCTCATCAATGCGGTCAATCGCCCCCGATCGATATCGTCCACCTCCAGTCCCAGCCGCGCGGCGCCCGCTGGACTGATGTCGAGCAGCCGGGTATCGCGCCACGGGGTCGGGCTCACCCGGCTGAAGAAATCCTGGGGAAAGCGAGACCAGACATTATCGAAGGTCAGTGACTCGAGGGATGTCGCGCTGGCCATGGCGGCCTCCTCGGGTTGGCGGGGAATGGCTGTAGTCTAGCCCATATGACCGGTCACACACGACCCGGCGCGACCGGGCGATTTCGCCGGTCGCGCTCGCGAGGATCGGTTCGGGCAAGAGACTCGACCTGAAGAATCAGGCCGGGCTGCCTGCCGCGAACGGATCGCCGGTGCCATGGTCGCGGATCAGATCACCGTTGGTGCGCAACAGCGACAGCAGCTGCTGCTGGTAGTCGGGTGACGTCGAGTAGTTGTGCAACGTGCCGATCAACTTCTCCGCGGAGATGGACTTGCCTCTGGTGGCAAGCGCGGCGCGCTGGTCGCGCAGTTGAGCGTAGGCGCGGTGGGTATTCAGATTATGCAGATAGGCACCGACGCCGTCGCGGACGCTATCGAATACCTGGAAACGTCGTGTGGTGCCGCGCTGCGCGATACCGCACCCCTTGCTGAAACAGCGCATGCCGAACAGATTGTTGCTTTCGCGGGCCAGCCTGGAGGTCCCCCAGCCGGACTCCTCGACAGCCTGGATCACCACCATCTCCAGCGGCACGGTATTGACCCGTGACAGCAGCGCCTGACTGACCTCTCCCGGCGCGCAGGTGACGCCGTACTCGTCGCACAGTCGGGCCAGGCGTCGCTTCTCGTCCGGCCGGATCGGATTGATGCGGGAACGCACCCCCACCAGCCAGTTGCGGTCGCTCTGAATGCGGGCGTTCTCGGCCTGCACCAGCGGTACCAGCATGCTCAGGAAGGCCGCCTTGCGCTTGGGGCCCGCCTTGATCTCATTCAGGTTGGGCAGCTCGTTGACGGGATCCAGCGCCGGCGGCTGGATACGGGCATCGAGGGTCGTTACGGTTTCGGATAGCGACTCGGCTGGAGATGCTATCGGAAATATCGCGACACCCAGCATCAGGATGCCGCCGGTGATCGCGGTCACGGCTCGCCGCAAGCGATCGGGTCGGGCGCGTTGGCGACACTGGCGGCGGTTGGAAAACGGTGGAAAGGATCGCGACATACTCGCTCCCCCATTTGAAAGAAGACGGCAGGTTAACAGCAATTAGCCTCAAGGTTGTGGAAAAAACGTGCAAAAACGCTGTTTCAAAACGAACGACGGCCGGCTTTGCAAGCCGGCCGTCGCACTTACCAAGCCCAATCAGGTCATGTCGATCAGGCACTTAGCAGCAGGTTGAGGCGCTTGACGTAGGCCGCCGGGTCGTCGAGGTGCCCACCCTCGGCGATGACCGCCTGATCCAGCAGGATATGCGCCAGATCGTCGAAGTTGCTCCCTTCGGTGCTTTCGAGACGTGACACGAGGGCGTGTTCCGGGTTGAGCTCGAGGATCGGTTTCACCTCCGGCAACGGCTGGCCGGCGGCCTCCATCATGCGACGCATCTGGAAGCCCATCTCGTGCTCGGGAAGGACCACGCAGGCTGGCGAATCGGTCAGGCGATGGGTGACCCGCACCTCCTGAACCTCATCGCCCAGCACCTCCTTGACTCGCTTGACCAGCGCTTCCTTCGACTTGGCCGTCTCTTCCTGCGCCTGCTTCTCGGCTTCATCGGCCATGTCGTCGAGTTCCAGGTCGCCCTTGGCCACATCGGCAAACGACTTGCCGTCGAACTCGGTCAGATGGCTCATCAGCCACTCGTCGATGCGATCGTGCAGCAGCAGGACCTCGATGCCCTTCTTGCGGAAGATCTCCAGGTGCGGGCTGTGGCTGGCCGCATTGAAACTGTCCGCCACGATGTAATAGACCTTCTTCTGGCCCTCCTTCATGCGCTCGACGTAATCCGCCAGCGACTGATCCTGCGTCGCGCTGTCGGTATGGGTGGTCGAGAAGCGCAGCAGCCCCGAGATCTTGTCGCGGTTGGCGTAATCCTCCGCCGGCCCTTCCTTCAGCACATCGCCGAAGGTGTTCCAGAAGGTCTGATAGGCCTCCTTGTCCTTCGACAGCTTCTTGAGCATGTCCAGCGCGCGCTTGGTCAGTGCCGACTTCATCGAGTCGACCTGCGGCGATTTCTGCAGCAGCTCGCGGGAGACGTTCAACGGCAGGTCGCGGGAATCCAGCACGCCCTTGACGAAGCGCAGGTAGAGCGGCAGGAAGGCCTCGGCGTCGTCCATGATGAAGACGCGCTGGACGTAGAGCTTGAGCCCGCGCACGCCGTCACGCTGGTAGAGATCGAACGGCGCACGCTCCGGCACGTAGAGCAGGCTGGTGTACTCGAGTTTGCCTTCGACCTTGTTGTGGCTCCAGGTCAGCGGGTCGCTGAAATCGTGGGCAATATGCTTGTAGAACGCCTTGTACTCGTCGTCGCCGATCTCGGCCTTGGGTCGCACCCACAGCGCGGTCGCCTCGTTGACGGTCTCCCAACTGACGGTCTCGCTGCCTTCGATCTCGTTGCCCTCTTCGTCGCGGGCCTTCTCGACCTTGGGCATGCGCACCGGCACATCGATGTGGTCCGAGTACTTGCGAACCAGATTCTTGAGCCGGAAGTCGTCGGCGAACTCCTTGGCGTCGTCCTTGAGGTGAAGCACGATCTCGGTACCGCGCTGGGGGTAGTCGATATCGGCGATGGTGAACTCGCCCTCGCCTTTCGAGCGCCACTCGACCCCCTGATCGCTGTCGGCGCGACGCGTACGCACGACCATCTCGTCGGCGACGATGAAACCGGAGTAGAAGCCCACGCCGAACTGGCCGATCAGCTTGGCGTCTTTCTGCTTCTCGCCGGAGAGCTGCTTGAGGAAGTCCGCGGTGCCGCTCTTGGCGATCGTGCCCAGATTCTTGATCACTTCATCGCGATTCATGCCGATACCGGTATCGCGCACGGTGACCGTGCCTGCCTCGGCGTCGTGCTCGATCTCGATGCGCAGCTCGGCGTCGCCGGCGTAGAGCGCATCGTTCTCAAGCGCCTCGTAGCGCAGCTTGTCGCAGGCGTCCGCCGAGTTGGAAATCAGCTCACGCAGGAAAATCTCCCGGTTGGAGTACAGGGAGTGGATCATCAAATGGAGAAGCTGCTTGACCTCGGTCTGAAAGCCTAGTGTTTCTTCTTGAGTCGCGGTGGTCATTGATGGCCTCTTGACGGTTTTGCGTAATGAAGACGAAACGGGAAATGAAGACGAACGAAATTGGGTGCTCAGCGATATGGGGCTGGCCAGCCCCATTTCAAGCCGAGCTCGCGGGAAGCGGGTTCAGTCGACGACCACCTCGTCGTCGTCGATGCCCTTCCAGCGCCGATAGTCGCCCATCGCCCGGTCGACCCGCGTCAGCAACCAGCCGACGATGAAGACGTCATCGACGAGCCCGACGATCATCAGGAAATCGGGGATCAGGTCCAGCGGCGACACCAGATAGACCAGCGCCAGCGCCATCCACCCGAAAGCCGCCCACGGAATGGGACGGTAGCGTCCACGCAAGACGTCCATGCTCATGGGTCCGAAGACGCGAAACGCGCGTCCGATCCGGGCCAGGGCGCCGCCACGCTGTCTGAGGCGGGAGAGCTGGGTCACGAAACGCCAGGGATTCATGGTCGAACCTCTAGTGATGGATTGGGGGAAGATGGCGCAAGCGCTGTCACCTGTCCCTGTAGATGGTCACGATTCGACCCGGATTCAACGTTGGCGTTGTGAAACGGGGCTACCCAAGTCGCTCCCCATCGGCGACGATGGGCGCCATGAGTCGACCCGCTCCTGGCGGACGGCCCGGCCGCGGCGCCACCTCTTCCACCGGCGCCACCGGTACGGCCTCGCCGGAGAGACGTCGTCGACCGCAGCCCGATCGGACCAGCCGCGTTCGACGACGAGAGCGCTTTGAAAAGAGAGAGACCCAATGCCCGCATTGCCCATCCGCAGACGTTGGTTCAGCTGGTGCCTGGCCGGCGCCATGGGCTTGAGCACCGGTGCCCAAGCCGTCGTGACGTCGGCCGACGTCAGCACCAATGACGACCGAGTCATGAAGCAGGCGCTGGATGCCGCCCGCGACCGGCGCTGGGACGATATCGACCAGGCCGCCATACAGGACCATGTGCTGGCCGGTTACGTGGAGTACCACAGGCTTCGCGCCCGGCTCTCCAGCGCGTCGGCGGCGGAGGTCAACGACTTTATCGTTCGCCATGGCGACTCCCCGCTTGCGGACTGGATGCGCGGCGCCGCCCAGACCCGCTTCGGCCAGTTGGGACGCTTCGACGACCTGCTGGCCATCAGCGATGGCGAACCCTCCGCCACCATCCGGCAGTGCTACTACTACACCGCGCTTCTCGATCGCGATCCGGCCGAGGCCGCGGCGGGCGGGGAGAAGCTGTGGCACGTCGGCGCCTCCCAGCCCGAGGCCTGCGACACCCTGTTCTCGACGCTTAAGCAGCGCGGCGTGCTGACCGACGAGGACACCTGGGAGCGCATGATGCTGGCGTGGGAGAACGGTCAGGATGGGCTGGTCACCTATCTCCAGCGCGGCCTGGACGACGCCTGGCAGCGCGCCATCGACAGCTTCGACGGCGTCCGCGGCAATTACGCCGGGGTCACCCGGGTCCCGCTGGACCTGGGGCCCGACGGCGAGGCCAGTGGTGCCCTGATCGCCGCCGCCATGCACGGCCTGACGCGCGCCGATACCGAAGCCTCGCTGGAGGCCTGGCGCAAGATCGCCCCCCACGTCTCGCTCAGCGAGGAACGACGTCACCGAATCGAACACGATCTGGCGTTCTACTCCATGGTTCGCGACGTCGACAACAATCAGGGCTGGGTCGACTCGACGCTGCCGCGTCTCGCGGACGCCGACCTGATCGAGCTGCGCATCCGCAATGCGGTCACCGAGGGCAATTGGCCCAACGTCGCGCGCTGGAGCGAGGCGCTCCCGCCCGACGTGCGTGCGGAGGCCCATTGGCAGTATTGGCTCGGGCGCGCCAGCGAGGCGATGGGAGACGAGGCCAAGGCGCGTCAGGCCTACCAGCTGGCCGCGCAGGATCGCAGCTTCTTCGGCTTTGCCGCCGCCGATCGCCTGGGACAGCCCTATCAACTGCAGATGGCCAACACCCAGGTCTCGACGTTGCAGCAGGAACTGACGGGCATGCTGCCGGTGGTGAAGCGCACCGAGGCGCTGATGCGCATCGGTGAAGAGGGCCTGGCGCGCAGCGAGTGGTATACCGCCGCCGCTCGCGACACGCCGGACCAGGCCGAGGCGCTGGCCGACTACGCGATCCGACAGGGCTGGTACGGCATGGCGATACAGACCACCATCGCCGCGAAACAGTGGGACGCCCTGCCCTGGCGCTTCCCGTCGGCCTATCGCGACTCGTTCATCAAGTGGGGCGAGGTCAACCAGGTCGACCCCTATCTGCTGATGGGCATCGCAAGGCGCGAGAGTGCCTTCAACCCCCAGGCGACCTCCCCCGTGGGAGCGCGCGGGCTGATGCAGCTGATGCCGGGTACCGCCGACCACGTCGCCCGCAATCTCGGCATCAGCGCCCCCAGCACCTCGGAGCTGTTCGAGCCCCAGGTCAATATCCGTCTCGGCAGCACCTATATCCATTCGATGCTGGAGCGCTATCGTGGCAACCGGATTGCGGCGACGGCGGCCTACAACGCCGGCCCCCAGCGCGTGGACCGATGGCTGGCCAGCGCACCGCGGGAATTCGACCGCTTCGTCGAGAGCATCCCTTTCCGCGAGACCCGGGACTACGTGCAGGCCGTGCTGGCCTATCGGGTCATCTTCGAGAGTCTGGCCAAACAGGGCGATACCCAGGGCGTCGCCATGCTCTCCCAGGCCGAGCGCCAGGGGAACTACGACCCCACCCTGATCGCCCGGAACTGAACCGGCCCAACCGCACTACCGCAATGCCCCGTCCGTCCGGGAATGGAGTGCCAATTCGGGACGTCCGGGGCGATTCGGGTCGAAAGGACCGGGGCCCGAGCCGGTCAGAGCAGCCACAGGCCGATGCCGATACCGCCGGCCACGGTGATGCCGAGGCCGATCAGCATCATCAAACCGTCCCCGGCGGTCAGGCCGAGCGCCATGATGACGATCGCCAGGGCCGGTATGGCGGCGGCGAACGGTAGCAACTCCAGCGGCATCATCCCGAGCCCCAGCACGACCATCAGCAGCGCCAGCAGGCGTTGGGTCACATCCCCCATCAGCCAGGGCAGCCGCGGCGCGAGGAATCGATCGATTCTCCGCGTCCACGGCTTGGCGCGCTGGGTGACGCGATGCCACCGTTCGTGGCTGATGCCGCGTTCGGCCAGGGTCCCCGGTAGCCATGGGCTCTTGCGCCCGAGGACCAGTTGGATCGCCATCAGCGCGATGAAGACACCGCAGAGACTCGGCACCCCCGGCACGCCACCGGTCGGCAGCAGCGCGATCAGCGCCGGCAACAGCACCACGGGACCGAACCCCCGGGCGTTGAAGGTATCGACGATGTCCTGCAACGTTATCGTCTCATCCTCGACCTGACGGTCGAGCGTTTCGAGAATATCGGTGAGCTTCATGCGCTCCGACATACGTCACCTCCCTGTGACGTCATGAATTTCATCCAGCCAGCGGACCAGCCGAGGGGTCGGTCATAGGCCACGACGGGCATGCTTCAACGAGATCTGATCGTTGAGCGTCCAGAAATCGTAGAGAACCCCGACCAGGAACAGGCCGCCGGTCACCAGGTAGATCAATCCGGTGATCCACTTCCCCATGTACATGCGGTGAATGCCGAACACCCCCAGGAACGTCAGCAGGATCCAGGCCAGGGTGTAGCTGGTGGGCCCGGCCCGGAAGCGCAGATCCGCCTGGCGATCCATGCTCGGGATCAGGAACAGGTCGATCAGCCAACCGATCCCGAACAGCCCCAGCGTCAGAAACCAGATCGTACCGGTCACGGGCTTGCCGTAATAGAACCGATGGGCTCCGGTGAACCCGAAGATCCATAACAGGTAACCGATGACCTTGCTGTGCGTGTCGTTGAGACTCAGACCGTGTTGTGCCACGCGCGTTGCTCCAGACTCGTTTGATGTTTGAAAACCACTGGCCAGCACAGTCTCGCTGCGCCGGCGCACCCCATAGACAGCGAGCGACAGCTTACCCAAGGTCGCCGACACGATACATAGCCGTGTTCGGGACGATACGTAGCCGGATTCGGGACGGCGGCTCGGCCACGACGTCGGCCGAGATACCCGCTGCGACCTCGACGTTGGGGAGACGTACCCGCCACTGTCGACGGCAAACTCCGAACATTCCCCGCCAGCAGCGGCGTCTGTCGGGCCGAGCATGACGGTTTTCTGTCAATCTTCTTAAAAAGGGTTAATAAAACCATACCGTGTGACGCGATCAGCCCGGAAAAAAGGCGTTGGCGGGCTGTAGACGTGCATAAATTTTCCATCTATGGTTCATATGCGGGGCATGGGAAACGATGCTACCAAAGTCAAGCCCCCAGGCGCTTGACGAGGTATATCGCCCAATGCAACATCCGTTGCGTAGGTTTGCAGGTAGAATGTCGTCAGTTGTTAGTCGATCTCGTCGAACTCCTAGTGCGCATTCCCCCCTAGTCTGACCACGCATTTCGGGCATCCCCCGGGAGGCTCGGGTACATCACTATGCAAGTTAAGGATATCGACAATGGCAACTGGCACTGTCAAATGGTTCAACGACACCAAAGGCTACGGTTTCATCTCTCCCGATGACGGCGGCGATGATCTGTTCGCGCACTTCTCCGAAATTCAGGCAGAAGGCTTCAAAACTCTGCAGGACGGCCAGAAGGTCACCTTCGACGTCACTCAGGGCAAGAAAGGCCTTCAGGCCGCCAATATCAAGGTTGCTGGCTAAACCCGGCCAAAGGTTCCAGACGCAGGGATCGATTCCAAGCGTTTCACCGCCTTGAGCAAAGCCCACCGGATGGTGGGCTTTTTAGTGCGCCCCCCAAAGCCCGAAAGCGCCCCGCCCGGTCCTCAGGGTTCGCCGATATCCTCGTGCCAAACCTCCGGATGGGCGGCGATGAACCGTGACATCAACTCCCGGCACACCGGATCGTCGAGGACTTCGACCCCGACGCCACGCGCCCTGAGCAGCGCCTCTTCGCCCATGAAGGTTCGGTTCTCGCCGACGACGACCCTGGGTATGCCATAGAGCAGAATCGCACCGCTGCACATCGGGCATGGCGACAGTGTCGTGTAGAGCGTCGAATCCCGATAGACAGCGGCAGGAAGGCGGCCGGCATTCTCCAGCGCATCCATCTCGCCGTGGAGAATGGCGCTTCCCCGCTGCTGGCGCTGATTGTGCCCTCGCCCGATGATCTCCCCCCGGTGGACCAGGACGGACCCGATCGGGACGCCGCCCTCGTCGAGACTGCGCCTCGCCTGTTCGACCGCTGCCTGCATGAAGTCATCCATGTCGAGCCCGCCCTTTTGCATTGACCGATTCATGACGCTGCCCCATCGCCGGCCGATATCAACCGGCGCGGCCTATCAAGGGGCAGTTTTCGGGAACCACCAGCGGCAAAGCCTCGCAATCGAGCGATGCCCGGAAGTGCTCGTAGCGGCGTGGTTCACCATCGAGGTTGAGCGGAAAGGCGCCGTCGCTGTCGAACTCGACCCATGGTACGCGGAGATAGCGCACGAACTCCCCATCCTGGGGGAGATTCTCGAGCTCGTCGATGATGCGTTTCAGCTCGCCCAGCGAGTTGAAGTGGCGCACGAACAGCAGTTCGAGCAGACCGTCGTCCAATCTCGCGGAGGGCGCCAGGCGCTGCCCGCCTCCAGCCTGGCATCCGTTACCGATGGCCAGCATGAAGAGCGGAACCCTCGCTTCTCCCTCCGGCCAGCGCAGGTGGCCTTCGAAGGGCTGATAATTCCACGCTTTCAACATGCCCATCAACGAATAGGCCCCGCCGCCCAGCAGCCGCTTCAGCCCCACCGGGGTGGAGGTGGTGATCTCGGCACCGAACCCGCCCGAGGCCACATTGACGAAGGCCTCGTCATCGAGCTTGCCGACGTCCACCGCCCTGACGCTGCCGGTCAGGGCCAACTTCAAGGCGTCACGCGGCGCCATCGGCAGATTCAGGCCGTGGGCGAAGTCGTTGGCGCTGCCCAGCGGCAGGATGCCCAGAGCCGGGCGACGCTCCGGAGGCTGGCGCATCAGTCCGGCGACGATCTCGTTGATCGAACCGTCGCCACCGCCGGCGATGATTCGCGAAGCGCCACCGGCTACCGCGGCGTCCACCAGCCAGACGCCATCGCCGCCCTCCCAGGTGACCCGGACCTGGAGATCGTGACCTTGACGGCGCAGATCCTCGACCGCGTCACGAATCTCCGGCTGCTGCGCCGATTTCCCGTTGAGAATCAACCATGTGCTTTCCTTGCCAGGACTGGCCATACCTGTATCGTCCTTTCCCGAGGCCGGTCGAATCATCTCGCCCGTGCCGTGATGTCTCGCGCTGCCGTTACCACGAACCCGCTCATTCTAGCGCGTTGGCGGCGTCCCGATATGCGACGTGTTAAACCTCACCCCAACGCAACGACAACCCGTGCCGTCTCATCGATCGCAAGGCGACGAAGAGTCGGCTGCGACAGCGAGACGGTTGCCGATCGTTCGGCATGGCTGTGACAACGGCACGGCAAACTCTCTCCACGGACCAGTCACTCGCTGGCGGCGACATCGGTGTCCGCCATCGCTCTTGCTGTCGCCCACAGCGCCGCACCGGCACCACAACAGATCAGCGCCAGAGACGTCTGTGGTGCCAGTGGCGTGATCAGCAGCAGGGTCGCCAGCGAAGCACCGCCGCCCAGTTGAATGGCGCCCAGCAGGGCCGCCGCCGTCCCCGCCCGCTCCGGGAACGGTTCCAGCGCCAGGCTGGCCGCGGCACCGAGCACCATCGAGAAGCCCACCGAAAGCACTGCCACCGGCCCCATGAACGTGAGCACGGAAACCGGCACGCTCCAGTACAGGCAAGCGATCAGGGCACCTCCGCCCACGACGACGACCAGCCCCCGCTGCACGGTGGATTTCCGCCCCCACCGTGCCATCAGCCGGGGCACGATGAAGAACGCCACGGTGCTGACCAGGGCATTACCGCCGAACCACAGGCTGAAGACCCACTCCGGCTGTCGCAGCCTATCCATCATCACCACCGGCGCCGCCGACACATAGACGAGTATGGCCGCCATCATGGTGCTGACGAGAATGGCGTAGTAGAGAAACCGCCGATGGACCAGCACCGGGCGATAGCGCGACCAGCGATAGAGCCGCCGTTCGATCGGCGTGTCGTGGGGCCGTGTCTCCCCGAAGCGCCAGTAGGCACCCAACCACAGCAACCCCGCAAACCCGGTCATGAAGGCAAAGTTGCTGCGCCACCCCAGCGCCACTGTCAACGCCCCGCCCAGCACCGGCGCCAGTGAGGGCACCAGCGTCAGCGAACCGTTGAGATAGCTGTAGAGCCTGGCCCCCTCGATGGGCGTATAGCTGTCACGCACCGCCGCAAAGGCCACGGTGA
The DNA here is from genome assembly GCA_002695065.1 of Salinicola sp. Taxonomy (GTDB): domain Bacteria; phylum Pseudomonadota; class Gammaproteobacteria; order Pseudomonadales; family Halomonadaceae; genus Salinicola. The sequence continues at coordinate 12,700 of NZNW01000100.1, forward strand.
CGGAGGCGCAGGCGCCGAACCCCTGCAGGACGCGGGAGGCGTAGAGCATCTCTATCGACACGGCAGACATGCCGATCAACGCCGCGACCATGTAGATGGCAGCGCCCCCCAACAGCACGGGACGGCGTCCGAAACGATCGGTCAGCGGGCCGACCATGAGCTGACCGACACCGACGCTCATCAGAAACAGCGTGATGGTCAGCTGCAAGGCAGCATGGGAACGCTCGAACTCATCCGCCATCGCGGTCAACGCCGGCAGATAAATGTCGATCGCCAGTGGCGACAGCATGACCGCGCCCATCAAGATCCAGAAAGCCGGACGTCCTTCACGTTGCTGCATGACTGCCTCGCCACTATTCGGGAGCGCCTACTCTATCGACTGACGGGGGAATGACAACCATTCTCGATATCAATCCCCCGTGGGAGAGAGCTGGAACTCCAGCAGGCGGTCGTGGTCGCGCAGATCGGCGGCCAGTGGCGGAATGTACTTGCGGTCATGCGTTCGCAACATCATGCGGTATTCGAACTGACGACCCTCGTCGCGCGTCCGGTAGCTCAGGCTCTCGATCCTGAACCGATGAGCCCCCATCAGGTCATGAATCTGGCGCTCGGACATGACGCTCTGACTGTCGAAACGCAGGATGCAACGGGCAAAGATCCGGCTGGGCATACGCCCCTCCACCATCCGGAAAAGCGATAGCGTCAGCAAGGTGACTGCCGTCGCCACCACTGCCGGGAACAGAAAACCGATGCCATAGAGAATGCCCAGCGTGGAGGTGATCCAGATCGAAGCGGCCGTGGTCAGCCCCCGGACCGTCAACCCCTCCTTGAAAATCACGCCGGCGCCGAGGAACCCGATCCCGGTCATGATTCCTTGAGCCATTCGGGTGGGATCGGTGCGAATGGTCGTTTCCGGCACCTCCGTCCCCAGCCATTGCCACTGATACATCGTGACCATCATCAGCAGCGCCGACGATACGCAGACCAGCGCATGGGTACGGAAGCCCGCCGGCCGCCCATGAAAGGTCCGCTCCAGCCCGATCAGGCTTCCCGCCAGCCAGGCCATCCCCAAGTGCATCAGCATCGTCCAGGATTCCGGCGACATCGTTGGCTATCTCCTTGTCGCATTTACGACTATCGTTCAAGCATAGCGCCTGTGAACATCGATCGCAGAGGCCTCGGCGGTGATTTTCGCCGCCTCCGCTCCGCCACTTTTCAGCTGACGAGGAATGACCGCTTGAGCAAACGCCACAATCTCACCCCGCCCAGCCGGGTGGCTAAAGACGACGACGATGAGCACGATCTCCAGCTCAACGGCGAGGAACTACCCTCCCGCGCCGCTGCCGTGCATGAATCCATCCGGGAGGAGGGGGAAACGGAGCTGAGCCGGACCGTATCGGCCCTGCTCTGGTCCGCCATCGCCGCCGGCCTCTCGATGAGTTTCTCGATGCTGGCGAAGGGCCTGCTGCGCGCGCACCTGCCGGACAACGACGTCGGGTTCCTGGTCGAGTCACTGGGCTACACGGTGGGGTTCCTGGTGGTCATCATGGCCCGCCAGCAGCTCTTCACCGAGAATACCGTGACGGCGGTGCTTCCCGTGATGAGCCAACCCCGGCTCGGCAAGTTCATGTGCCTGCTCCGGCTCTGGGGCGTGGTGCTGGTGGGCAATCTGGTCGGCGTCGCCGTCTCCGCCTGGGCCATTCTGGCACTGCCGATCTTCTCGATGCAGACCCACGAGGCGTTCCTCGCGCTGGGCGAGCACATCCTCGAGAACACGCCGATGCAGATGTTCGCCAAGGGCATCGTGGCCGGGTGGATGATCGCGACCATGGTCTGGCTGCTGCCCAGCGCGGGAAGCGCCAAGATCTGGGTCATCCTGATCGTGACCTACCTCGTCGCGATCGGCGAGTTCACGCATATCATCGTCGGCTCCACCGAGGTGATGTACCTGGTCTTCTCCGGCCACGCCGGCTGGTCGGAATACCTGTTCCACTTCGGCTTCCCGACCCTGCTCGGCAATGTCGTCGGCGGCACCTTCATCTTCGCCCTGATCAGCCACGCGCAGATCCGCAGCGACAGCGATCGCTAAGCTCCGTCTGAAAAATGCCTGCGCTCGCCGACTTTTCTTACGAACCCTGAGTAGGCGCCAGGGAGAGCGAAACCGCTCGCCTGACGCAGTTTTCCCCGGCCGCGCTCAAGCCGAGCGCGTGCCCGCCGATACTCTCCGAAAGCCATAACCATACAGACGTCCCGGCGATCGGACAGGAACTCTCTACACATGTCATTGAAACCTTGGGTGCTGCTCTGCGGCCTGCCGCTGCTGAGCGGCTGCTTCGGCGTCAACACCTCCCAGGCCCCGCTGGCCACCACCTACCCGGCGACCACCCAGCAGCGTATGCAGGCCGCCTATCACTGGGAGGTGCTGGCGCGGCACGAGGCCAAGGCCATCATGGCCGACCGCAGGCTCGACCGGCGCGCGCTCTATATCAGGCCCCCCGAGACCGAAACCGCCTTCAGCCGCGGCTTTGGCTCGCTGCTGACCAGCGAGCTGGTGAAACAGGGCGCCACGGTCAGGACCAGCGATCTCGGCGCGGCCACCGTCACTTTCGACGTGCAGGTCGTGGCACACCGGGATCGCCAGCCGATCCGCCCACCCCAGGGCGCGTTGACCGCGCTGGCGGCGGGCATCGCGGTGGCAACGATTCCGTTCAACCATTGGTCGGAGCCCTCGCTGGCGCTGATCCCTGCCGCCGGGCTGGTCGACCTGTTCAGCGGCAGCTGGACCTCGGAGAGCGACGAGGAGGTGATCATCACCGTCCAGGCCGACGAGTACCAGACCCTGCTCTACTCCTCTTCCAATCTCTACTACATCAACCCCGGCGATAGCGGCCAATACGGCCGTGCGCCGGCTGCCGAGCAGGGCCAGCTCAAGGTATCGTCGCAATGGTGAGGCGCAGCCGAGAGAGTTCCGCAATGTACGTATCTTTCTACGCTCGGCTGCTGCTCGTGCTGCTGCTGGCGGCACTGACAGGCTGCTCGATGCTCGCCCCCAACGGCCGCCCACACCAGCCGACCACCCTGGAGCGGGTCGACTCGGCAGCCAAGGCGCTGGTCGAGAACAGCCGGGGGCGGCTCGACGACGCCGCACCGCTGGTCGCCACCACCTTCGTCGACGTCGACCACCTCGGGCAATCCTCGACCCTGGGCCGTACCCTGAGCGAAATGTTCGTCTCGCGGTTGGTCGAGTCTGGCCAGCAGGTGATCGAGGTCAAGCTGCGCAACAGCCTCTACATCGAAGAGAACACCGGCGAGCTGATCCTGTCGCGTAACGTGCAGCGGCTGAGTCAGGATTACGACGCCAGCGCGGTGCTGGTGGGCACCTACGCTCAGGCCCAGGATCGGCTGTTCGTCAACGCCCGGGTGGTGCGTATCGCCGATCGCGCAATCCTCGGCGCGACCAGCTTCGAGCTGCCGCTCAACAATGATCTGCGTACGCTGCTGCCCCCCAGCTACCCCTGAGCCGAGCCGACCTCGAGACTATCTCGACAACGCAGAAGGGCGCCCGATGGGCGCCCTTCTCGTCTTGCCTCGCAGCGGTCGGTGACGCTCAATCGACGGTGGTCGCGCGCGCCTCGGTGGTCTGCGGCGCACCCTGGGCCTCGGCCAGATTGATCCCGGAGAGGATCGCCTTGAGCGAGGCACTGACGGTGTCGCTGTCCTCGGCCACGGCGCAGACGCGTTGCCCGTCGACGTTGAGCTGGACGAAGGCGATGGCGTTGGCCTCGCTGTCGCCACCCAGCGAGTGCTCCGCGTAGTCGATGATGCCGACGCTGACGCCGGAATGCTTCTGCCACGCATCAGTGAAGGAGGACATCGCGCCGTTGCCCTTGCCGGCGAGACGCAGCGTCTCGGCGCCCTGCCACAGGGTCACCTCGATGCCTTCGTCCTGCCCTTTGGAAAGACGATAGTCGGCCAGCGACAGCGGTGACTCGCAGGTGAACCGATCGAACATCACCTGGCGAATGATCTCGCTGGAGAGTTCGCTGGCCCGCTTCTCGCTCTCCTGCTGCACGTGGGGCGCCAGCGCCAGCATCATCCAGCGCGGCAGGCTGATGCCGTAGTCGCGCTCGAGCAGGAACGCCATGCCGCCCTTGCCGGATTGGCTGTTGACCCGAATCACCGCCTGATAGTCGCGACCGATGTCATGCGGATCGATGGGCAGATAAGCGACCTGCCACGGCTCGTCCGGCCGCTGCTTCTTGAGCGACTTGCGGATCGCGTCCTGATGGCTGCCCGAGAAGGCGGTGTAGACCATCTCGCCGACCCAGGGGTGGCGCGGGTGAATCGGGATGTTGGTGCACTCGTTGACCACTTCGATGATCTCGTCCGGCCGCGACAGGTCGAGTTCCGGATCGATCCCCTGGCTGTAGAGGTTCATCGCCAGCGTGACGATGTCCATGTTGCCGGTGCGCTCGCCGTTGCCCAGCAGCGTGCCCTCGACGCGCTCGGCCCCGGCCAGCAAGGCCAGCTCCGCGGAGGCCACCGCCCCGCCGCGATCGTTGTGGGTGTGAATCGAGATGATGACGCTGTCGCGATCCCTGATGTGCTGGCAGAAGTACTCGATCTGATCGGCGTGATGATGCGGCCCCGCCACTTCCACCGTGGTCGGCAGGTTGAGGATGCACTTGTTGTCGGGTGTCGGCTGCCAGACGTCCATGACCGCTTCGCAGATCCGCAGCGAGAAGTCGATTTCCGTGCTGGAGAAGCTTTCGGGCGTGTATTCGAACCGCCACTCCACTTCCGGATAGCGCTCGGCGTAGGTCTTGACCCAGGTGGCGCCCTGCACCGCGATGTCGACGATGCCATCGCGATCCATCTCGAACACCCGCTCGCGCTGGACCGTCGAGGTGGAGTTGTAGAGGTGGACGATGGCGCGCTTGGCACCGACCAGCGACTCGAAGGTCTTCTCGATGAGGTGCTCGCGACACTGCACCAGCACGGCGATGGTCACGTCGTCGGGAATCTGGCCATCCTCGATCAACCAGCGCACGAAATCGTAGTCGGGCTGGCTCGCCGAGGGGAATCCGACCATCACCTCCTTGATGCCCACCTTGACGATCTGGTGCCAGAATCGCTTCTTCTGCTCGACGCTCATCGGTTCCAGTAGCGCCTGATTGCCATCGCGCAGGTCTTCGCTCACCCAGATCGGCGCGTGATCGAGATCACGATCCGGCCACTGGCGGTCGAAGGCGGGGACCCGGGGAGCCGGGCGGTATTTTCTGTGATCAAAGGCGCGATGATCGAAAGCAGACATGGCAACCATCCTGACGAGGTGAAAGAGCCGAAGGATCGTAGGGCGCGCCGCTGGAGCGAGCCCCGCTGTTGAGCCACCGCGGATCGCGGCGGACACGAGGGCCGGCCCCCGGATGTGGAGGCCGGCCCGAAGCTGCTTGTGGCAGCAGAAACAGTGTAAGGCTTTTGAGCCGACAGGACATTGCGAAGATCGATCTTTTTCGCCACTTGGTGGCATAATCTGCCAACCCATAAAAATTTACAGGCAGATATTGCCAATGAAAGCCCCACAACCCCTTGCACTCGATCGCTACGACCGACGCATCCTCGAACTGATCCAGCAGGAAGGCCGGATCAGCAACCAGGAACTGGCCGAGCGCATCGGGCTCTCGCCGTCGCCCTGCCTGCGCCGTCTGCGCGCGCTGGAGGAGAATGGCCTGATCCTCGGTTACCGCGCCCTGGTCGACGCGCGGCAGCTGGGTTATCGGCTGATGGCGCTGGTGCACATCTCCATGGATCGCCACACCCCCGAGCGCTTCGCCAACTTCGAGCGCCAAGTGGCGGCGCTGCCCCAGGTACAGGAGTGCCTGATGATCACCGGCCAGGAGGTCGACTATCAGCTCAAGATCCGGGTCGAGGACATGGACGGCTATCAGCAGCTTCTGCTGCAGCACATCACGCCGATCGAGGGCGTCTCCGGCGTCCACTCCAACTTCGTGCTGCGTCCAGTGTTCGAAAATCGCGGCGTGCCGGTGGAGCTCTGACCGACAGGACCGCCCCACACCGCGCGAATTGGACCATACTCATGCACGACGACGCGCGACCGATCACAACACAGGAAAATGCCATGCCTTTTCGCCGTACCCTGCTCGCCTCGCTGCTGCCGCTGGCCGCCGCCATCCTGACGCCGGCGCAGGCTCAGCAGCCGAACGAACCACAGGTCGATACCGAGCAATTCCAGTCCTGGGAAGTGCGCTGTCCCAAGGGCGGTGAGCGCCAGAGCTGCGTGATGAGCCAGATGGTCAGCAACCCGGACAGCGACGAGCCGCTGATGCGCGCCATGGTCGGACTTCCGGCCCAGGCCGACGGTCCGGTCATGGTCTTCCTGCTGCCGCTGGGCGTGCGTCTGGCGCCGGGTATCCAGCTGCAGGTGGACGACAACGAACCGGTGGGCATGCCCTATCAGGTCTGCCTGCAACAAGGCTGCCGCGCCAATCTGGCGCTGTCGCCGCAGCTGCTCGCCCAGCTGCGCGGCGGCAACCAGGCCACCGTCAGCGCCATCGCCCCCGACGGCAAGCGGCTCGACATGGACCTGTCGCTGATGGGCTTCACCAGCGCCAGCCAGCGCATCGCCTCGCAGTAAAGGGCCCCGCCAGATGCCAGGCCCGGCGCCCCGCGCCGGGCCTGTCCTGGCCGCAGCGACGGTCCGGTCCCGACGGCGCAGCGTCGGCGCTGGTCGACTTCCCCCCATTAGACGATTGCGCAATTGTGGAGAGCGTAACGCCGGGTTAAGACTTTGCATGCAAAGTTCATCTTGAAAACCCGTTCATCCTGAAAACCACAAGACACGCCTAGCGAGGTCACCATGAAACGATCAAGCGCGCCCCGCCATCTCGGCCTGCTGCTGTCCGCCGCCGTCCTGGCCTCGCCGCTGGCATGGGCGGACTATCCCGAAAAGCCGATCACCCTGATCGTCCCCTGGGCAGCCGGCGGGGGCACCGACGCCACGGCGCGCATCATCGCCTCGTCGCTGGAACAACAGCTCGGGCAGACGATCAACGTGCAGAACCGTACCGGGGGTAGTGGCGTGGTCGGCCATACGGCGATCGCCAACGCCAAGCCGGATGGCTACACCCTGGGCCTGGCCACCGTCGAGGTGGCGATGATGCACTGGCAGGGGCTGACCGATCTCACCTACCAGGACTTCACCCCCATCGCTCAGGTCAATTTCGACTCCGCCAGTCTCTCGGTTGCCGACGACTCCCCGTTCGAGAACCTCGAAGACTTCGTGACGAAGGTCAAGGACGACCCGCAAGGCACCTATACGGCGTCGGGCACTGGCCTGGGCGGCATCTGGCACGTCGCGCTCAACGGCTTCCTGATGGACCAGGGCATCGCCGCCGGCAAGATCACCTGGATTCCCAGCCAGGGCTCCGCGCCGGCCATGACCGAGCTGGCCTCCGACAGCATCGACCTGGTGGCGTCGTCGCTTCCCGAGGCGCGATCGATGATCGATGCCGGCGAGCTCCAGAGCCTCGGCGTCATGACGCCCGAGCGACTCGAGGGCTTTCCCGATGTCCCGACCTTCAAGGAACAGATCGGCAGCGATTTCACGCTGGGGGCGTGGCGCGGCATCGTCGGTCCCAAGGGCATGAGCGAGGATATCGTGGCCACGCTCGAGGAGGCGCTCAAGAAAGCCTACGACAGCGATGCCTATCAAAACTTCATGGCCAAGCAAGGTTACGGCGTGGTGTGGCGAGACGCCGATGGCTTCGCGCAGTTGATGGCCGAAGATGACCAGAAATTTGGCAAGATCATGGGCGAGATGGGCCTGACTCATTAAGGGATATCCCGCACCCTGCTCTCGATACCCGATCGGGCCGGCGTCGTGACGATACCGGCTCGTTCTCATTTCCCGTCTCAGATACCCAAGAGGTGACCTGCATGGAGCTGCCACGGAATCCATTCAACCGCTCGCTCGACGGCAATACGCGCTACGGCTGCTGGGCCGGTTTCGGTACCGGCTATGCCACCGAGATTCTCGCCACTGCGGGGTTCGACTGGCTGCTGATCGACGGTGAACACGCGCCCAACACGGTTCCCTCCATTCTGTCGCAGTTGCAGGCCGTGGCCCCCTACGCCAGTGCACCGGTCGTGCGTACCGTCAACCACGACCCCGCCCTGATCAAGCAGCTGCTCGATGTCGGCACCCAGACGTTGATGATCCCGATGGTCGATACCGCCGAGCAGGCCGCCAGACTGGTCGCCGCGACCCGCTACCCGCCACACGGATTCCGGGGCGTCGGTGGGGGCCTGACCCGCGCCACGCGGTGGGATAGCGTCGAGGATTACCTGGCCCGGGCTCATGAGGAGCTTTGCCTGATAGTCCAGGTGGAGTCGCGGACCGGCGTCGACAATGCCGAAGCGATAGCGGCGACCGAGGGCGTCGATGCCATCTTCGTCGGGCCGGTGGATCTGTCCACCGGGGTCGGCCACGCCGGCAATCCGAACCATCCCGACGTGCAGGCGATGATTCGCCATACCCTCGAGGCGACCCACGCCGCCGGCAAGGCCGCCGGCATCCTGGCCCCCGCCGAGGCAGACGCCAGACGCTACGCGCAATGGGGCTTCGACTTCATCGCCGTGGGAATCGATATCTCGCTGCTACGTCAGGCCGCCATCGAGACGATTTCGCGCTATAAACCCGAGACGCCAAAACCGAAATCGAGCCTCGGGTACTGAAACCCGCCACTCGATCGTGAGTTGGCAACGGCATCGAAGCATCGAGGCATCGAGGCATCGAAAAAGCCCCGGCCACATCCTGTGGCCGGGGCTTGGCTAAGCCAACTGTTCTCCGCAATATCGACATATCACGGTCTTGTCCGCGAGGGATTCGACGCCCGGCATCGCTTCCACTGCACGAGTCATGTCCGCCGTCTCTCGGTAGTTCGCGGTCTGCTCGGACTCGCTGAAAACACGACCCCTTCCCACCGTCGTTTTTTCATTGAAGACCGGGAAAGCCGAAACGATCTGGTTCTCCTCCCGGCGCAGACCGATGTCCTCGAGCATATGGTCGTTCAACCCCCTCAAGGCCCTCAAATCACGCCGGCACTGACGACTCGCCGCGAAACGCTTCAATAACGCATTGAAAGAATTTGAAATTTTCATTGATCCGATCTCCAGATCGGCGGAGGCCGGACACGAATCGCGGTAAAAAGGAGTGGACTTTCGTCGTCTTTCGGCCGCGATGGGTGTCGCGGCCGATGATGAAATTCACCCCAGGACGCGCGACCGACAGCGTGCTCGCATACCGCGCAGGCGCGCGATATTGGAGAACGGTGAACAGGCCAGGCGATGGGAATTCATCACGATTTCCGAAAGTTGATGAGAAGTCTTCGATAACGTCATCCGCTATCGAATTACCGAAAGCAATAAACTTATTCCCTCCGGTCATTTTGATTAAAAACGAGGCATCTGCCGGCGTCAACCGGCAAAATGGAAATAGGTCAAGATTCTTCGAGTCGCGCCGGGATGGAAGCTCACGACGGGAAAAGCGAGGTGGTTACCGGGGTAAAGCGTGCAGGTGTGGCCTGGCACGCCGGCACCGATCGGAAACGCGACGGTTCGGCAGCCCTTCAAACGCCCGGCTAGCGCTGGGTAGCGCCAGCCGGGCGCAGGCTTCAGGCATAGGTGTTGATTTGCGTTCCCACGCTGCCGGAGGATGCCAGCTCCGGCGACGGTGACACCGAGGACATCAACTGCGCGATGTGTGACGCCTGCCCATCCAGCGACTTCTTCAACAGGCTATTCTGCACTTGCTGGTCCTGATTGAAGTTCTGTAGTGCCAACGCAGTGCCGACGGTGGCATTGACTGCAGTATCCATCACCAACTCCTTGATCCGAAGAAAGGCCATGTTGCCATCGAACTTTCAGTTTCTCGATCTTTCGGTTTCTCGATCTTTCGGTCCATCGATTGGTCTTATCGGCCGGACGCCACACCGACTTTAGCCATCGGGCATGGGCAGGCATCGCGGGCGGCGACCCCTGCGGGTAAATCACGACGCTATCGTCTACGCTTGACGGCGCAATTCTCATCCGGTCAAGCGTTTACCGTCCGAAGGATATATCGATGCCCAGACTCTCGTTTACCCTCGCACTGGCACTCTGTGTCGGCGTTACCTTGAGTGCCTGCCAGCAGCGTGATGCCGCGAATCAGGATAGCGACGCTTCCAAGGAGACCTTCCACGCGGCGAATTACCCGCTCGAGGTCCAGTACGATGCCTCGCTGACACGCGTCGATGGAGAGGTCTCCAGCTATTTCGACGACGGCGGCTGGCAACTGTCGGACAACACGCCCGGCGATCGCCTGATCCTGCTGGAACTCCCCGAATCCGACGACGTGGCGACCGCGCTGTGGCGCCTGGGCGCAAGCCGTGATACCGAGGCCGTGGACCACTGCCTGACCTTGCCTGCCAATGCCCAGGCCATGCCCACCAAAACCACCTTGGCGGGAGAGGCGTTTACGGGCTTCACCCTTGGCGACGCCGGCATGAGCCACTTCCAGAATGCCGAAGGTTATCGCGCCGTGGTGAACGATACCTGCTACGCCATCGACCTGATCGTGCAGGGCACCCGTGGCGAGGTCTACGATCCCCCACGCCAGCCGCCGTTCTCCAGCGACGAGGCCATGAAACGGTTGCGCTCGATCAGCGACGGGCTGTCGTTCACTGGCAAATAGCCAGGCTATCCCACTGCCGCCGGCGTTCGGCCGGCCACCTGAGGGAGCGCGCGCGCCCCCGATGGGGTCGCTCCAGCCGAATACCGGCTCGATGCCGCCGCGTCGATCGTCTTCCCCAGATCGAAGGACGAGATCGCCTCATCCAGCAGGCAGGATTGCTGACGCAGTCGCTCCGAGGCGCGCGAGACGCTATCGACCAGCGATCCGTTCTCCTCGGTATCCTGGCCGATCCCGCGCAGGTCGGCGTTGACCTCGCCAATGTCGTCGCTCTGGCGGCAACAGGCCTGGCTGATCCCGTCGATCAGCCGGGCGACATCGTTCGTCCGGGCAAGCATGTCGGCCATGGTATGCGCGACGTCTTCCGCCCTGGCGGTACCGTTCACGACTTGCTGCCGGGAGTTGCCGATCAGCGCCCTGATATCGCGGGACGCGCCGGCGCTGCGGTTGGCCAGCGCCTGCACTTCGCCGGCGACGACCGCAAAGCCACGCCCGCTCTCCCCCGCGCGCGCTGCCTCCACGGCGGCATTGAGCGCCAGGATATTGGTCTGAAAGGCGATGCTGTCGATCAGATCGGTGATTTCGGTGATCCTGTTCGAGCTCTCGCGCAACTGATGCATGGCCTCTGTCAGCGCATCCACCATCTGCTGGCCCTCTTCCGCCACGCCGCCTGCTTCACTGGCCAGCGTACTGGCGCGTCGGGCATGGTCGCTGTTCTCCTGCACGGAGCCGCCGAGAGCCTCGAGCTTGCCTTGCGTGCGGACCAGCGCCGTCTCCTGCCGGCGATTGCGATCGGCGAGCTCGTCGTTGCCTTGATTGATCGTGCTGGAGACTCCCGCCACCTCGACGAGCGTCGCCTCCACGCGCCCGAGCGTCGCGCGCACGGCCTGCATCGTGCGCTTGAACTCGCCACCGACGTGGCTGCGCATCGTCGTATCGTCGAAGCCGAGATCGAATATGCCCTCGCGGCGCCCGATGTGCCTGCTAAGACGGCTCAGCTCTTCGGCAATGACGGCGTCACGTGCCATCTGGCGCGCCAGGAACCCCAGCACCACCGTCTGGACGACCACGTAGGCAGCGTGGATCAGGACCATCGGCAGATAGGCCATCATGTGCGATTGCGGCATCACATAGATGTCCCAGCCCTGGTGTTGCAAATAGCAGAACAGCAGGTGATGACCCGCGATTACGCCCGCGCCGCAGGCCAGCACCCGCCAATCCCGGTACGCCAGCAGGGTCGACAACAGGACGAAGATGACGAAGTGCCCCTCGATCATCCCCAGCAGCAGGTGGATCTGCAGTCCCGCATGGACCATGAACGCCGTCGCCACGCCGAGACGCGTCATCAGTGCGGTCGGCCAGCACCGAATCATCGCGATGGGTACGATACTGGCCGGCAACCCCACGACCAGGGCTGGCCACCACAGGTCGTGAATGGCGGCCATTCCCAGTGTCGCGAAGCAGAGGACGATCAGCAGCAGCTCCATCAGACGATTGGCACGAACATAGACGCCGGTCAGCAGGTCACTGGGCGAAGAAGATGAATCCATGGCGTCTCTCACGGTCTTGTTGTCGGATCCGGTCCATTACCGGGTGTCAGCGTGCATGCCGATCAGAACAGTTATCGGCACCGCGAAGCGACACTTCACTCCCTTTTCGTCGGCCCCTCCCCGCCGCGGGACACCGCCGTGGCGCGGCTGCTACACTGCGAGCGCCAGCCCCAAGGATTGGATGACCTCATGAAAACCATCGGAGCCCACGTCAGCGCCGCGGGCGGTGTCGACCAGGCCGTGAGTCGCGCCACCGAGATCGGCGCCAACGCTTTTGCGCTGTTCACCAAGAATCAGCGCCAGTGGAAGGCCAAGCCCCTGGAAGAGAGTACGATCGAGGCATTCAAGCGCGCCTGTCGCGAGCAGGGTTTCGGCCCGGCGCAGATACTTCCCCACGACAGCTACCTGATCAACCTGGGCCATCCCGACCCGGACGGGCTGGCCAAGTCCCGCGCGGCGTTTCTCGACGAGTGCCAGCGCTGCGAGCAGCTGGGGCTGACACTGCTCAACTTCCACCCCGGCAGTCATCTCAACCGGATCAGCGAGCGCGACTGCCTGGCGCGCATCGCCGAGTCGATCAACGAGGCCCATGCGGCGACCCGCTCGGTGGTCGCGGTGATCGAGAACACTGCCGGCCAGGGCTCGAATCTCGGCTTCAGGTTCGAACAACTGGCCGAGATCATCGAACAGGTCGACGACAAGACCCGCGTGGGCGCCTGCATCGATACCTGTCACGCCTTCGCCGCCGGCTATGACCTGCGCACCGAGGCGGACGCCACTGCAATGCTCGACGAGTTCGAGCGCGTGGTCGGCATTCAATACCTGCGCGGCATGCACCTCAACGATGCCAAGAGCGAGTTCGCCAGTCGGGTCGACCGCCACCACAGCCTCGGCAAGGGCAATATCGGCCTGCCGGGGTTCACCGCATTGATGCGCGATCCCCGCACCGATGACATACCGCTGATACTGGAAACCGTCGAACCGGCGATCTGGCCGGACGAAATCCAGTGGCTGCGCGATCAGCAGCACGCCGATTAACTTTTCAGGACAAGACCTCACCATGGATGGATTCTTCAACTGGCTCGGCGAAGCGATCGGCAACGTGATTCGTGCCGTGATCAATGGGCTGCACGGCGTTTTCGGCGGCCTGTGGCAGGCACTCGACGGCTTCGTCGAGGGATTGACCGGCTCACTGGGCATCAGCGACTCGGTCTTCAGCATCGCCGTGCTGGTGATTGGCGTGCTGCTGCTTGTCAGTGGCATCCGCTCACTGGTTCGCGGCGGCATCGTCGGCGGCATCGTCTGGCTGCTGCTGGGCCTGCTGATACTGAGCTGGCTGATTCGTTGAGTCGGGTGTCTTCCCGATGGCAACAATCGACGGGAAGACATGCCTATTCCTCCTGGGCCCCCGTGATCTCCTTGTCATTCCCCCTTTCGTCTACCACCTTGAGGTCGCAAGGTCACATTGATCGGTGACCGATTGACGACAGGTTCTGTCGTCGCGTCAGACAAGGAGACATCAGGATGAGTCAGTCACTCAAATCGCAGCAAGACGGCGTCGACGTCTACAGCCAGTTCATTGGCGGCCAATGGCTCACCGGTGACGGCGAACTGCTGGACGTGCTCAATCCCGCCACCGGCGAGGTCATTGCGCGGGCCCGACTGGCCGATGAAAAGCTGGCCGACCAGGCACTCCAGGCAGCCCAGGATGCGTTCCCCGCTTGGTCACGCAAGACCGCCGTCGAGCGCGCCGATCATCTCTACAGGCTGGTGGAGCTGATCCAGGAGAACCGGGACCGCCTGGCCCGGCTGATCACCACTGAGCAAGGCAAGCCGCTCTCCGAATCCGATGCGGACGTCGGCATGTGCTGCGACCTGATCCGCTTCGCGGCCGAGAATACCCGCCGGCTGGAAGGCGACATCATCCCGGCGGACGACCCCGACGAGCAGATCTGGATCCAGAAGGTCCCGCACGGCGTGGTGGTCGGCATCACTGCCTGGAACTTCCCCGCGGCGCTGATCGGCCGCAAGCTCGGCCCGGCCCTGGCGGCGGGCAACACCATCGTGCTCAAACCCTCGGAAGAGACCCCGCTGACCGCGCTCGAGCTGGTCGAACTGGCGCGTCAGGCCGGTATTCCCGACGGGGTGGTCAACCTGGTCAACGGTCGCGGTCGAGACATCGGCAATCACCTGATCCAGAGCCCGATCACCCAGCTGGTCAGCATGACCGGCAGCGTGCGCGGCGGCCGCGAGATCAACAAGGCCGCCGCCGAACATCTCAAGATCGTGCGTCTCGAGCTGGGCGGCAAGGCGCCGTTCATCGTGCTCGACGACGCCGATCTCGACCCGGCGGTCGACGCTGCCATCGCCTCGCGCTACAACAACTGCGGCCAGGTGTGCACCTGCAACGAGCGGATGTACGTGCAGTCCGGGATCTACGATCGCTTTCTGGAGCGCTTCAAGCAGCGCGTCGAGGCGCTCAAGGTCGGCAATCCGCTGACCGACAAGGACGTCGACATGGGGCCGAAGATCAACGCGAAAGAGCTCGACAAGATCCATGACATGGTCGAACACGCCCAGAACCAGGGCGCGCAGCTGCTGACCGGCGGCAAGCGACTGACCGGCGGTGACTACGACAAGGGCAACTACTACGCGCCGACGATCCTCACCAACGTCAACAATGACATGGACATCATGAAGGAGGAGATCTTCGGGCCGGTGGCGCCGATCATGAAGGTCGACGGTTTCGAACAGGCGATGGCGTATGCCAACGCCTCGGAGTACGGCCTATCCGCCTATGTATTCACCCAGAACGTGAAGCACCTGATGGCGCTGACCCGGGAGCTCGATTTCGGCGAGATCTACGTCAACCGTGGCGGCGGTGAGTCGGTCCAGGGCTTTCACAAGGGATACCGCAACAGCGGCCTTGGCGGCGAAGACGGCAAGTACGGGCTGGAAGCCTACGTCAAGAGCAAGACGATGTACGTGCACTATTCCTGATCGAAGCACCGACTTTTCCTCGAACTCTCCCGCTAACGGGCCGCCAGTGGCGGCCCGTTCTCGTTACCGGCTATCGCTCTGCTAGCACTGCCCAAGCGACGGCAGCACGTGGTCGCGATAGCACCACAGGATGAACACCCCGGTGACGACCATGACGAGCGCCACGCCCAGCAGGATCGAACCCGTCGCCAGAAAACCGGCCGTCGCGCTGACGAGCAACCCGCCCAGCGGCTGGGTGAAATTGTTGAGCATCACTACCAGCCCCGTCGTCTTGCCGAAGTCTTCCGAGGGGATGACCCGACGGCGCAGGCTGCGAATCGAGACGCTGAACATCTTGTCGAAGCCGATCACCAGCAGGAAGCCGATCGCGTAGAGCGGCGAGATCGCGGTCACGCTCGCCATCAGCCCGCCCAGCGCCATCGCCGCATAGGCCAACAGCCCCAGCCGGTCCGCCGGTATCAGCGACCTTGCCGTGAACAGCAACACCAAGATCGTGGCCAGCGCGCCGCCGGCCTGCAGCACGCCATAGTAGATTTCGCCGTGGTTCTGAACGCCGGTGACAATGGCGGGCGCCGTTGCCAATAGCGTTCCCAGCAACAGGTTGACGGCCATCGCCAGGCCGATCGAGGCCGGCAAGGCGGGGCTGGTGCGCAGGTGACGGCCGGCGATCAGCAGCGCCCGATACCCGTTGGGCGAATCCGATCGCGGCATCGGCAGCTCGGGCCGAGCCCCGCGCTGCCAGCGCCACACCGCGAAATCGCTCAGCGCGAACCCGAGCGCGATCACCACCACCACCGCCTCCCACTCGAGCCGCGCCAATAGCGCCGCCGCCACCAGCGGGCCAAGTACCGTCCCCACCTGGTCGAACAGTTGAGCGTGGGAGACGAGTCGCTCGTAGCGGGTTGCACCGAAGGCCTGCACCAGCAGCATCTCTCGCGCCATGACGCCCTGGGTCGACAGTACGCCGACCAGCGCCGACAGGCCGATCAACCATGCCACATGGGGTGCCGCCAGATAGCCCAGGATCGCCGCGATGCATGTCGCCATGCGCCAGCGCTGGCTCGACCGCAGCAACCGATCGTTGCGATGACGGTCGCAGAGCTGACCGCACAGCGGAAAGGCCAGAAACCGTGGCAGGGTCTCGAAGAAAAATGCCAGCCCCGACCAGGCGACACTGCCGGTCAGCCGATAGATCACCAGCGGTACCAGAAACAGCAGCATCTGGTCCGCCAGTCGCGACAGCAGCAGCGAAACGAAGAAATGACGGTTGGACGATGTCATCCGCCGGACGCTCCCTCCAGGTTCCTATTACCGGCGGCAACCGCCAAGCCGCGGAGCCGCTCGCCGGGCGCGACCGGAGTCGACCTGGCGAGAGCCGCCATCAGGCATCCGCCAGCGCACGTTCCACCATCTCATAGACGTTGGGCGAGAGCTTCTCGGCACGAATGCGTTCGAGCTCGGCCTTCATCAGCGCCTGGCGCTCGTCGTCGAAGCGCTGCCAGCGGGTCAACGGGGTGATGATGCGCGCGGCGATCTCCGGGTTGAGTCGGTTGAGTTCGATCACGACGTCCGCCAGCAGCTTGTAGCCCTCGCCATCGAGCCGATGGAAGTTGACCCGGTTCTGGGCGAAGGCACCGATCAGCGCGCGCACCTTGTTGGGGTTCTTCATCGAGAACAGCGGATGCCCCATCAGGAAGCGCACGCGATCGAGTACGTCGGGCTGGGGGCGGGTGACCTGGATCGTGAACCATTGATCCATCACCAGCGGATCGTGAGCCCATTTCTCGCCGAACGCCTTGAGTGCCGGCTCGGCCAGATCGGTACGGTCGCTGTGCGCCAGCAGCGTCAACGCGGCGCGGACGTCGGTCATGTTGGCGCCCCGCTCCAGCTGCTGCTGGGTGAGGCCGATGGCTTCATCGTCCTCGATACTCATCAGGTAGGCCAGGGCGACGTTCTTGAGGCGACGGCTCGCGATCTGCTCCGGCGTCGGCGCGTAGGGCTCGTCACTCAGGTTGTCACGGTAGACGGCGAGAAAGTCGTCGCGCAGCTGCCAGGCCAGCGACTGGCGCACGAACTCGCGGGCGGCATGGATGGCGTCGACATCGACCACCGGCTGCTGTTCGGCGATGTACGCCTCCGACGGCAGCGTCAGCATCTCCGCCAGCACCGCCTTGTCGTCACCGGGCTCGTTGAGCAAGCTGCGGTACGCCTCGACCAGGCGCACGTCCATCACCTTCTCGACGCCGTTCCGATGCGCGGCGATCAGGTCGTCCAGCGCCAGCATGGTCAGACGCTGGCCCGCATCCCAACGATTGAAACCGTCGGAGTCGTGGGTCAGCAGGAACGCCAGCTCCTCGCGGGAGTAGGGATAGCGCAGCTTCACCGGCGCCGAGAACCCGCGCAGCAGCGACGGCACCGGCGCCTCTTCGACGTCGGTGAAGACGAACGTCTGCTCGGCTTCGCGCAGATGAATGACGGCATCTTTGCCCCGTTTCTCACCGTCCAGCGTCAGGGTCAGGTCGTGGCCGGACTTGGTCCCCACCAGGCCCATGCGAACCGGAATGTGGAGCGGCAGCTTGTCGGTCTGTCCCGGCGTCGCCGGAGTGCGCTGCGACAGGCGCAGATGATATTCGCAGTTGGCGTAATCGTACTCGCCATGGGCGTCCACCTCCGGCGTTCCTGCCTGCGAGTACCAGCGCAGGAACTGTTCGAGGTCGAGGCCGGACACTTCCGCCATGCAGGCGACGAAGTCCTCGATCGTCACCGCCTGGCCGTCGAAGCGCTCGAAGTAGAGATCGCTGCCGCGGCGGAAATCCTCCCATCCCAGCAGGTGGCGCAGCATGCGCACCAGTTCCGCGCCCTTCTCGTAGATGGTCAGGGTGTAGAAGTTGGATATCTCGATGTAGTGATCGGGACGGACGGGATGGGCGGTGGGTCCGGCGTCCTCGGCGAACTGGGCGGTACGGAAGAACGAGACGTCCTCGATCCGCTTGACCGCGGCCGAATTGACATCGGCGGAGAAGGTCTGGTCGCGGAAGACGGTGAAGCCCTCCTTCAGCGAGAGCTGGAACCAGTCGCGGCAGGTGACCCGGTTGCCCGACCAGTTATGGAAGTATTCATGGGCGACGATCCCCTCCACCCGCTGGAAGGTAGCGTCATTGGCAGTCTGCGGATGGGTCAGCACCGCCGCCGAGTTGAAGATGTTGAGACCCTTGTTCTCCATCGCCCCCATGTTGAAGTCGTTGACGGCGACGATCATGAAGCGGTCGAGATCGTACTCGCGACCGTAGGTCTCTTCGTCCCACTGCATGGAGCGCTTGAGCGAGGCCATGGCGTGCTCGGTCTTGTCGAGGTTCTCCGGCTCGACCCAGATCTGCAGCAGCACATCGCGGCCGCTCATGGTGGTGTAGTGGTCCTCGACCTTCTCCAGGCTGCCGGCGACCAGCGCGAACAGGTAGCTGGGCTTGGGGTGCGGGTCTTCCCAGGTCACGAAGTGGCGATTGTTGGGCAGTTCGCCCTTCTCCACCGGATTGCCGTTGGAGAGCAGCACCGGCAGCGAATCGCGGTCGCCGATCACCGTGGTCGAGAACGTCGCCATCACGTCCGGACGATCGGGGTAATAGGTGATACGGCGAAACCCTTCCGGCTCGCACTGGGTGCAGAACATGCCATTGGAGCGATACAGCCCCTCCAGTGCGGTATTGGCGTCGGGATCGATCTCGACCTCGGTATCGAGCAGGAAGCGCTCCGGTACGGTGGCGACGGTCAGCTTGCCGTCGCCGACCTCGAACTCCCCCGGCTCCAGCGTCTGGCCGTCGATGGCGATACGGATCAGCTCGAGCTCGCCACCGGCCAGTTCCAGCGGCAGGCCGGTCTCATTGTCATCGGGCTCGCGATCGGGATGGCGTTCCATATGCAAGCGCGCCTTGACCCGGGTAGCGGACGGCGCGAGATCGAAGGTGAGCTCGGTGTGCGTGACGCGGTACGCCGGCGGCAGATAGTCCTTGAGATAGGTCGCTTGCATCCCAGACATGACAACGCTCCTTGTGGAAGTGGGCAGGTCGCGACGGCGGATCGAATCCGAAAACGGGCCCGCCGCCCGACGATCGAGCACCATTCTACCCGCGTGACCGGAACGATATCGAATCAGGATCGCGCCCGGAGAAGACGGGCGGGATGTAAAGCAACGAAGGGAGGAGAAGAGAGACGCGGATACCGGCCCCGGGCTCAGCGGCGCTCGGGAGCCTCTTCCGACCACACCCCGCGCACCGGACACTGCAGGCTCGGCAAGGGCCGCGTCACGATCCAGAGCGCCAGCCCCGCCAGACCCACGATCAGGCCGAGCTTGAGCGGCCAGAGGGAGACGGTGAAGGCGATGATCGCACACGAGACACCGAGCATGATCACGGCCATGATCTTGGCGTGCCTGGGGATGGCACGCTCGCGTTCCCACGACTGGATCGGCGGGCCGAAGCGCGGATGGTTGCGAATCCAGTTGGCAAAGCGCGGAGAACCTCGCGACGCCAGCCACACCGCTGCGAGCATGAAACAGGTGGTCGGCATTACCGGCAGGAACAGACCGATCACGCCCAGCGCAAAGCTGATGGCGGCCAAGGTGACATAGATGGCATTACGCATGCCGGACATCCCCACTGCGATGGATCGAGGCGCCGCCCGAAGAGGACGCTTGTTCCGGTAGTGTAAACCAGCCTCCTCCCTGCCCTCCAATCTCCGTCGATGGAAAACGCCAATGTTGACGATAGCGAAACCGTCCGTTCGCCTGGAGACGGCTAGTGTGGCCCGGTCTTCGGCGTAGGCTGTCGGTAATGCCCATGTTCACGGAAGCGACTGCCATGACGATGCGCCAGGTGCTCTATCTCTCCCACGGCTCCCCGGACCTCAGCCTGATTGACCATCCGGCCCGCGCCTTCCTGGCCGACCTCGGCGAGCGGTTGCCCAAGCCCTCGGCCGCGCTGGTGATCTCGGCGCATTTCGAAGCGCCGGGGCTGGTGCTGGGCAGTGCAGCGACGCCCGCTACCTGGCACGACTTCCACGGCTTCGCCGATGCCCTCTATCGGATGCATTACCCGGCTCGCGGCTTGCCCGAGATGGCCGGATCGTTGGCGGCCGGGCTCAATGACAGCGGGATCGATACGCGACTCGATCCCGAGCGGGCGCTGGACCATGGTATCTGGTCGCCACTCTCGCTGCTGTGGCCGGGCGCCGATGTGCCGTTGATACCGGTCAGCGTGCCCATGGCGGCCGATACCGCGACCCAGCTTCGGATAGCGGCAGTATTGGGCCGATGGGCCGCAGCCAACGACCTGATGCTGATCGGCTCCGGTGCCGCCACCCACAACCTCGGCGCCCGGCACTTCGTCCACGACGCCCCGGATACCTGGGCCAGGCAGTTTCACGACTGGGTCATCGACGTCGCCGCACGCGGCGATCTCGACGCGCTGAGAGCGTGGCGGGATGCGCCGAACGCCCGCTACGCGCACCCGACGCCCGAGCACTTCCTACCGTTGTTGATGTGCGTGGGTGCCATGGAGGGCCGACCGCTTCGGCCTCTTCACGAGAGCTTCATGTTCGGCAATCTGAGCATGCTGGCGCTGGGTAGCGAGGCTGTCGCTGCCTGAACTCCATCCCGTGATTCCACGCTTCAAGACCCGTTTCAGGGTGAGTAATTATCCATGACGCGCTGATACTGACTCGGCGCCGCACCGATGTGACGACGAAAGAAGCGTGTGAAATGCCCCTGCTCGGAGAAACCCAGTTCCTGGGCCAGATTTCCCAGAGAGCCTTGGCGATTGTCGGCCAGCCACTGAAACGCGGAACTCATACGCCCCATGTTGGCCAGCATCTGGGGGGTCATGCCCGTCGTTTTCTTGAACAGCGAGAAGAAATGCGCGCGTGATAGTCCACACTGTCGAGCAATCAGATCGAGATCCAGCTCGCCCGGCGCGGATTCGAGAATGAGCCCGATGCCTCGTCGGATACGGACGTCGTAGAAATCGCCCGCAGTACCCGCCTTCAACCTGGCCAGATGATGCCAATCGGAGTGCTTTTCGACGATCGATATCAAGAGATCGAACAGCAGGCTCTCCATTTTTTCCCGGGGCATCGGCCCAAACCCGAGCATCTCGCCGATCAGGATATCCGCCTGACGACGCATGCGGGGGGTCAGTTCGATACACGGCTGCACGAAAAAATCGGGGCGAGCGCTGGTCGAGAGATCCGTTTGAAGCGCTGCGAGCCAGCGTGGTTCGATATACAGTGCCAGAATCACGCTTTCGGATACGCCGGCCTGGTGGTCGTAATAGTGAGGTTCCCAGGCGTTGACGAGCACGGCGGTGTGATCGGTGAGCGGTAGTCGACGCCCGCGCACCGAGAAATAGGTGTTCTGCCCGGTGGCCTTGATGAGGACGTGACACTCGGAATGGGCATGAGGCACCAGCGGCTCGTCCATATCCAACAAGGCGATTCGTCCGAACCCCCCATGAAAGATTCGATAAGCATTCGACATAGTGCCTCTCGGTCATCCCGATTATGTTGATGGCCAACAGCCCACAATATCACTCCGAAGCCGATCCAACGGTGGTATTGGACCAAAGATGAAACCGCTCACGAAGCGATGATTACCTGACGTCACGCCATCCCGATCT
This sequence comes from Salinicola sp., assembly GCA_002695065.1. GTDB lineage: Bacteria > Pseudomonadota > Gammaproteobacteria > Pseudomonadales > Halomonadaceae > Salinicola. Next base: position 34,662 of record NZNW01000100.1, read on the forward strand.
CGCCAGGTACCACCGCGCCTGCCTGTCACCGATGCACCGCCTAGACCCGGCTGCCGTCGACAGGAGCGTTCTCTCCCGGCGTTGCCGATACGCCATCGACGGGGGCCTCGCGCAATATGGCCGATACTGCGATGCCAGCGACCAACGCCCAGAATGGTGAACTGATTCCCAACAGACTTAATTTGCTCATCGCCACTACCAGGGCCACGAAGGCCCCGATTTGATAACCGAACTGTTTGTTGAAGGCTTGCTGGAAAGCCGCCAGCAGCACACCGATCATCGCCACACCGGCAACACTGGCAATCAACGCCTTGGGCAGCGCCATGATCAGCGGCACCGCACCGCCCGCGAACAACCCGAAGGCGCAAAACAGCACGCCATTGACCAGCGTCGCGCCATAACGCTTTTCACGGTCGGCGCCGGCTTGATCGGAGGCGCAGATCGCCGTCATCGGTCCGGCAATGTTGGCGTTGTGCCCGCCGAGCAGCCCGGCCACAATGCCGCCGATGCCGCTGATGATCGTCATCGCGTTGACCGGCGGCCGATATCCCTCGGCTAGCAGGACCCCCGTCGCCTGGGCGTTTTCCGCCCCAAGCACCAGCGCTGCCAGCGGGATCGATATCGCCACGAAGGCATCGAACGAGAAATTCGGCCAGGTGAACTGTGGCGCCACCATCGCGATATCTACGCCACCGGTCTGAATGGCACCCGTGAAATAGGCCATCAGAAAGCCCACTACCGCAGCGACCAGTACCGGGGGAACGGACTTCAAAAAGCGTGATGTCAGAAAGAAGGCAACGAGCGCCATTCCGGCAATCAGCGGCGCGGCGCCCACCGAGTCGACGGCCCCGACGCCGAAGCGAATCAACGCCCCGGCGATCATCGCCATGACGATCGGCA
>NZNW01000101.1 GCA_002695065.1 Salinicola sp.
ACCAGGTCCAGGCGGCGCTGCGCCATCTGGATCTCGTGATCCAGCGAGCTGGTGGCCTCGCGGAGTTTCTCGCGACGGGCATGGAACAGTTCGCGTTCGGACCGCGCCAACGAACTATCCGGGGATATCGTTGGCGGAAACTCGATGCTTGTTTCCTCGAGGACTTCCGTTTGAAGTCGCGCAATGGCGGCCTGGAGCGCGATGACCTGGCTTTCGGTCTCCTGGTAGGCGCTCTTGAAGCGGGTCCCGCTGAGCCTCACCAGCAGCTGCCCCTTGTCGACGATGTCCCCCTCCCGCACGGGCAGATCCTCGATGATACCGCCCTCCAGGCTCTGGATGGATTGGATACGGCTAGCCGGGATCACGCGTCCCTCGCCGTGGGTGACCACGGCGATGTGGGCCCAGGCCGACCATCCGATGAAGCAGGCGAGGGCCAGCAGAACCGCCCAGAGCACCGGCCGTGCCATGGGGTGGCGCAGCGTGAAGCGGGGGTCGCCCAGTTGGCGGTACAGGTCGTGATCACTGTAGGTTGAAGCCATCAGCGGTTTTCCCGTTTGGTGTCGACGCGGTTGCCGTTGACGATCTGGTCCACATTGCCTTGCATCGCCAGCTTGCCCTCGCGCAGCACGATCGCGCGATCGGTCAGCTCGAGCAGCGGTTTCTTGTGCGTCGAGACGATCAACGTGCGTCTAGCCATCCACTGTTTGAGGAAAGCCACCGCGCGTTTTTCGTTGGTCTGGTCGAAGGCGGCGGTGGGTTCGTCCAGCAAGACGATGCGTGGGTCCTGCAGTATCAGTCGCGCCAGCCCGATTGCCTGACGCTGCCCCCCGGAGACGCTGCCACCGGAGATGATGGGCAACTCCAGTCCCAGCGGGTGCTTGCGGACGAAACGGCCGAGCCCGACGCCGTCCAGCGCCTGGAAAATCTCGTCGTCGCTGTATCCCGCGCCATCGAGCGAGAGGTTGTCGCGTAACGTGCCGTAGAACAGCGCGATGTCCTGCGGCAGGTAACCGATCGCCTGGCGCCGATCGGCCGGGTCGATCTGGGCGATGTTGACATCGTCGAGCTGGATACTGCCCTGGGTTGGCTCGACGAAGCCGGACAGCAGGCGGAGCAGGGTGGATTTCCCCGCGCCGTTGCCGCCCAGCAGGGCGATCTTGGCCCCGGCTTCGATGGTGAGCTCGGGAATCTGCAGCGCCGGAGGCGCGTTCTCGTCATGGCGCAGGACGATCTCTTCCAGGCGATAGTTGCCTTCGATGTGAGTCTTGCGCACCTTCTGGCCGGTGCCGCTCTCGTTCGGTGCCGCCATCATCTCATCGAGCCCCTCGACCGCTGCCTTGACGTGCTGCCAGCGCGCCAGCAGCCCTGTCGTGTGGGCCATGGGCGCAATGGCCCGGGACCCCAGAATGGAGCAGGCAATCAGCGCGCCGATGGTCATGTCGCCGGCGCTGATGCGGTAGACACCGATGATCACGATGCCCACGTAGCCCAGTTGCTGGAGCAGCGAGGCCGAGTGCGCCAGCATGCTGGTGGTGGAGCGCAGCCGGATGGAGGTGCTGGAGAGCTGGGCGGATAGCGACTCCCACAGGGCCAGATTGCGTCCTTCCGCCCGTGTCGACTTGACCGTCTCCAACTGGTCGAGCGATTCCAGCAGCACGCCGTTCTTGACCGCGCCCTCGCGCAGGTTCTCCCTCGCCAGCTTGGCCAAGTGGCGCTGCAGCAGGAGCCCCGGCACGATCATGCCGGCGATGGCTGCCACGGGAGCCCAGGCCACCGGCCCGCCGATCCAGGCAATCACCAGTACGAACACGGCCACGAACGGAATGTCGCTGATGGCGCCGGCGGTGGCCGAGGTGAAGAATTCACGCACCGCCTCGAACTCGCGCACCTGGCTGGTGAAGGCGCCGGTCGAGGCCGGTTTGGCCGCCAGGCGCAGGCGAATCGCCTGCTCGAACAGTTTCGAGGAGAGTTCAAGGTCGAGTCGCTTGCCGATGACCTCCAGCAGATGCGCGCGCAACCCCTTGAGCAGAAACTCCATGCAGACGGCAAGCGCGACACCGCTGGCCAATACCCAGAGCGTGTCGAACGCCGCATTGGGAACGACACGATCGTAGACTTGCATCGCGAACAGGGCGGTGGAGATCGCCAGCAGATTGGCCGCCAGCGAGGCGATGCCGACCTCGGCGTAAGCCGGCCAGGCGGCGCGCAAGGGGCCCTTCAGCCAGTGCGTCGGCGCCGTCTCGGCGAAGGTCCCGGCGCGCCCATCCGAGCGATGTCGGGGCCGGGCAAAAATGATGGCGCCGGTATGGCGACGAGCCAGTCCCTGTCGCGACATCGTCTCCGCGCCCCCGCCGCTCTCGGGCAGGGACACCGTGGCCCCTTCCTGGGAGAGCGACTCGAGGAGCAGCGTCTCCCCGTCATCGAGTATCAGCAGGGCGGGCAGCAGCCGCGGGGTGAGGGTGTCCAGGGAGCGGGAGACCACTCTCGCGCTGACATCGGCCCGACGTAGCGCCCGGGCCGCCTCCCGCAAGGGGAGCCGTCCACTCACCAGCGGCAGGCCATCGCCGAGTTCCGCAACCGACGTCGGTCGTCCAATTCGCTCGCACAGCAGCACCATCCCTTCACGCAGGGGGTCGCCATAATCCTGGATTGCTTCAGTGGCGGGTGCGTTCATGGCATTTGCCCATCCATGCGGCCGTTGACCAGGGGGCTGATGAGCCCAAGCTGTGATGCCGCCCGGTACTGGATTCTCTTCTGCTGGCTCTGCAGGTCGATGAGTTGCCGGCGGGCGTTGTACGCCTCCTGGCGAATGGTCAGCAGATCGTTGATGTCGCGCCGTCCGACCGAGAACTGGTCGGCATAGAGCTGACCGACCGACTCGGCCTCTTCGACCTGGTCGGTCAGGGCTTTTTCCCGTTGACGGTAGACGCCGGCGTTCTCGATCAGCGTCAGCACGCTTCGTCGAATTTCCCGGCGCTGCTCGTCGACCCGGTAGCGTGCGGCTTCCAGCCGTTGCCTGGCCGCTTCGGGGCGTTGAAAGTTCGCCAGGCCCTGAAGCGTGTCCATCCGCAGGCGAAAGCCGATGACCGAATCGTTCTGCAGGTCGCCGCCGATCTGGCGGCGCTGGAGTGATCCCTCGAGGTTGAGCTGTGGCCTGAGCGCTGCGCGGGCCTCCTCGAGTTCCGCCGCTGCCTGTTCGGCCGATGCCAGTTCCTGGCGGTAGAGGGGGGCATTGACGATCCACTCATCCAGGGGAGCGGTCTCGAGGCGATCCGTGAAGCTGAAGGGATCGGGCGTTTCCAATTGCCCGGGCATCGGCGTCACGCCCACGAGCACCCGGAACTGTCGGCGGGCATCGCTCAGCTCTCCTCGAGCCGTGGCCAACTCATCGCGGGCTTGAGCGAGGTCCAGGGCGACCCGGCCTCGTTCGGTGTTGTCCGTGTAGCCGTCGCGCCCCCGATCCTCGGTCAGGCGCAACAGGTCGTCGAGATCCTCGACGTAGCCGCGGGACAGCGCGACGCGCTGCCCTGTCGCCAGGACGTCGAGGTAGGTTTCGGCAATATCGAGGGCGGCCTCTTCCTCGGCGACCCCGACCGCCCGGCGCGCTTCGCGTTCGGCCGCATCCGCGTTCTCGACCTGGCTTCGCACGCGTCCCCAGTCGTAGAGCATCTGTCTTGCCGAGGCGTCGTAGCCCCATTCGCTGAAAGGGAACTCTTCCGGACCGACCGATAGGTCTACCTCCGGGTAGTAGCCCCATTCCGCGATATCGACTTCGGTACCGGCGCTTTCCGCCTCGGACAGGGCGGCGCGCACCGAGGGGTTTATCGCCAGGCCCCGACGAATCGTGGCTGCCAACGACATTGCCGTGGGATCCGCCGAGGTCGTGGTGGCGACCACGCTACCGTCTGGTGGAGAGTTAGGGGAGGCGTTCCAAGGTTGTTCCGGGAGTTTCGTGTCGGGCATCGTCGGCTTGTCAAACGCCGTTTCGCGCCACCAGTCATGCGCATTGCCGGCGGCGAGAGACGGAGAGAGACAGGCCGCCATGGCGAGTAAGTGCATCGGGAGTTTCCAATCGAGCTGTCGTGGGAGTTTGATACCCGCGTTCCTTCTGCCTACGTCCAATGTCACGGGGCGGCACCTGGCCGCCCCGGTTCCACAGTGTCGCGATCAGGTCTCCACGGTGACCGTGTCCTGCTCGACCTGGATCGTGGCGTCGCCGAAGGTGTACTGGTCGTAGGCCACGCCATCCACCGAGGTCGACTCGACGAAGGAAGCTCCTTGAATGTTCAGCGTATCGTTCTCGTCTCCCGTGATCTGCAGTTCGTCGTTCTCGTCCGTCATGTCGAGCACACTGGACTCATCGAGGGTGACGACGCTCTGGCCGTCGTCCGTTCCCAGGTCCAGGCGTTCGATATTGGTGATCGGGCCGATGTCGTTATTGGTCATGTCGAGGTTGATGCCGCCATCCATCAGCAGCGTATCGATGCCATCGCCACCATCGATGGAGACGAAGTCCGTGCCCGACGCGATGATGAGATCGTCGCCCGCGCCCGCCTGGAAGACATCCTGTCCATTCCCGTCGATGAGGATATCGTCACCGTTCCCGCCGATGAGCGTATCGTCACCGCTGCCGCCGCGAAGCAGGTCGCTACCGTCGCCGCCCTGCAGCGTGTCGTCTCCGGCATGGCCGTACAGGCGTTGCCCGTCATCGCTGGTGGCGGTCAACTCATCGTTGCCGGTACCGCCTTCGAGGATGTAGTCGTTGCCGCCAAACAGGCGACTCAGCACATCGAGGTTTGCCAGAGACGCGACGGCGTCAGAGTTCGAGGCCCCGTCGCTGTCGGTGGCGGTAATGGTGAAGTTGGCCAGCGCCGAGACGTTGAGCGAGTCTCCCAGGAAGTCGAGAACGGCATCGAGAAACCCGTCGCTCCCGCCGCTGGCCGGACCCACGGATACGGTGGCGAGAAACTCGTTGATGTCGAAGTTGTCCAGGGTACCGCCATCCTCGGCGGTGATGGTGATGACGGACTGAGGCAGCACCACCGAGCCGCCGCTGTTGTCGACCGTGACGGAAAGCCCCAGCTCCTTGGCCAGCGCTTCCGAGTAGTTGAAGGTCGTCTCCCCGGTGAGGTTGAGGTCCACGAGTGACGCATACTCGATCTGAACGCGACTCAAGTTGCCATTGGCATCCGCTGCGGTGAACGCCTGCTGGGTGAGATCCACGATACCCAGGGCGTCGACCCCGATGAGTCCCAGCAGGTCGTTGTCCGCGGCCTGTACCTGTGGCGCCGCATTGTCCGGTGTCACGTCCGTCGCATCATCGCCGTGGTCGAAGACGATGTTGCTGCTGTCGGTATCGCCATCACCGTCGGTGATCACGATATCGAAGTCGGTATTGCCCTCGGGCAGATCCTCGGTGGGGATCGTCTCCTGGTCGACGATCAGGTTGCCATTGGCGAGCAGGTCCTCGATGACGGCCTTGTCGGAATCGAGGTCGCCGATCAGGTCGGCGTCGGTGAACGTGATCTGCTGATCCACCGCGCTTTCATCGAAGCCCTCGGCGAAGGCGCCCTCCGTGCTGATGTAGAGCACCGTTGCGCCACCGACCAGGGCGAAGTGCAGATAGCTCGTCAGGTTCCCCGCATTATTGCCCCGGGCGCGACCGTCCGGTATCAGGCTGTGCAGGTCGATGACATCGCCGCCGCCACGCACCGGCTGCACGGAGAAATCGGTGATCGTGTCCCTGGCCGGCTCTCCCACCGTGCCTTCGTCACCGGCTTCCCACAGGAAGGTGTCGACGCCGCTGCCCCCTGTCAGCGTATCGTCACCCTGACCGCCGGAGAGGGTGTCGTCCCCCGAGCCACCGTCGATGGAGTCGTTGCCTTCACCGCCACGCAGGGTGTCGTTGCCTTGTCCGCCATTGAGCGTGTCGTTGCCGCCGTAGCCATAGATGCGCTCGTCGAGCGGGTCGTCTCCGGTACCCGACAGGGTTTCGCCCTCGTCGCTGCCTTCGATGAGATAGTCCGGCGCGTTGGACTGCAGTAGATCGAGACCGACCAGGCTCGTCGAGGACGTTTCGGACGTGTTGCCCGCGGCATCGGTGGCCTCGATGGCCAGGGTCGGCACGAGATTGAGATTGAGCGCGAAACTCGTGTAGAGAGAGCCCAGGAACTCGTTCAACTGCTGGTTATCGATCGTGCCGCCATCCGCGGCGGTGATGTTGACCGAGGTCTGCAGGCCGACGATGGGAGTGAAGTCGGTGTACTGCACTTCGAGACCGAAAGCTTCCGCCATGGCTTCCGAGCCACGGAAGCCTCCTCCCAGGCCGGCCGAGACCGTCGTCAGGGAGATATTGACCTCGGTGATGTCGTTATCGGGATCGGTGGCCACGAAGGCTTGATCCTGACCGAAGTTGGCGATGCCCAGCGCACCCACGTCGACCAGGCCCAGCAGGCTGTCGTCTCCACCGATGCCGACGATGGGATCGGCGTTGTCGGCGGACGCGGCAGACGCATATTCGTACTCGCCACTGGCGAGATCGACGTTCAACGTCTCTCCATTGCCGGTATCGACACTCAGCGTCAGCTGCTCGGCGTCGAAGGTATAGCTGATGTTCCCGGCATCTCCGCTAGCCGTGATGGGCTCCTCCGCGTCCGGATCGTAGGTCAGGGTATAGCCGTCCAGCGTAATGCTCTGGACCTGGCCTCCGTCGGCACCGAAGGACTCGGTGACATTGCCACTGACGGTATCACCCGGAGCGACGGCGAAAGTCTGGTCGCCCGAGGCCTGGGGGACGCCATCCTGCAGGTTGAAGGTCAGCGTGCCATCGCCAGTGTTGCCCGCCTGATCGGTTGCGGTGACGGCAAAGCCGAGGTCGAGCACATCGGCTCCGCTGTCGGGATGGTCCAGGGGCTGGCTGAGATCCAAGCTGTACTGGCCGCTGCTCGCGACGGTCAGCGTGGCTACCGTGGCGTCATTGGCCGTGCCGACCAGGGTGTAGGTGCCATCCTCGAAGCTGCCGCTCCATTCGACCGGGGTTCCTCCCGAAGTCAGATCTTCCGGCGCCGTGACCGAGAGGGTTTCCAGCCCGCTGCCGGCCCCCTCGATGTCCAACGTCCCGGAGACCGTGGTCTCCGCTGTGCCGGACAGCACGCTCTCATCGATCTCGGCGGGTGAGGCCTCCTCGATCACCGGTGCCGTGGCATCGACGACGACGGCGCCCAGGCTGCCGTTGAGGCTACTGTTGCCGTCGGCGTCGCTCTGTCGCGCGACGACGTCGCCGTCGGCATAGCTGCCCTCGGGGAGTTCGAAGCTCTCTCCCTCTCCGGTATTCCAGGTATCGCCACCGTCAAGGGAGTACTCCCAGGTGGCGCCTTCCTCGAGGCCGCTCACGTCGACGGCGCCATCGCTGGTCACGCCGTCGGCAGCGTCGTCACCGGTGTCGTTGGCGAGCGCGAGATCCGGTGTCGCCGGTACGGTCGGGGCGTCGGCATCGATGGTGGTGGAGGCCGGCTCGCTCGGATTGCCGGCCGCGTCGGTCGCGACGGCGTTGACTTCCGAGCCGTCGGCCAGCGCCTCCTCGGGGGTGAAGGACCAGTTGCCGTCGTCGTCGGCGGTGGTCTCGCCGATGGGATCGCCGTTGGCATCGGTCAGGGTGACGGTGCTGCCGGCTTCGGCGGTGCCCTGGAGC
>NZNW01000001.1 GCA_002695065.1 Salinicola sp.
CCGAGTACGGCCTGCCCCGCCACGCCCACCAGCACCGCCAGCACGCTGGCAGAAGCCAGAATCGACAGTCCCAGGGTTTCGAAGAGCTGAACCTGCCCCAGCACATAGATCGACACCGCCGTCACCAGGACGAGGATGATGATGCGCCGCACCGCGTAGAGCGTCGTCAGCAGCTTGCGGTCGTCCTGGGGCTTGGAATCGTCGATCTGCCCCGCGAGGCGACGCGTCATCTTCAGCATCATGGTATCGACGAGCCGCAGCCCGACGGCCCCGGTTCCCCAGGCCAGGATAGCGATCAGCACCACGCGCAGGGTGGTCGTCGCGACCGCCGAGAAGGAGACGACGTAATCGAGCAGCGCCTGGGTCAGCAACGACATCACGATGAGCGCCACCGGGCCGCGAATCTGCTTGGCGAAGATGCTCGGTGCCCCGGAGGGCAACCAGCGCGTCATCACCTCGATCAACCGGTAGACCCCCTTGCCGACCAGGGCAACCGCCAGCAGCACCAGCGGGATCGCGATCCACTCCCAGATCCTGAGCAACCCGAAGGAGCCCTTCAGGCTTTCGGGAATGTGTCGCTCGAACGCCGTAGGGCCGTACTCTCGATAGAGCGCGGGGATCGCCGCCACGCTCTCCGGCATGATCAGCCAGACCGGTTCCTCGTTATCCAGCTGATAGCGACCCAGCCGGATGTCGTAGGTGTCGCCATCGGCCTCGAGCGAGGCCAGCTCGATATCGCGACGTGGCTCCCCGGCATGGGGACTCTCGCCCGTGGGATCTTCGATGGCGGCATCCTGACGCCCGGAGAGATTGGAGATACGGATCGACTTGCCACGCTGGAATATGGCGGCGAGCTGTCGGGCCAGTTCGGCACCCCGCTCACGCTGTTCCGCCGGGGACAGATCGGCAAGATTGAGGATATGGGCCGCCGCCTCGAAATCGCCCCGGTCGGTCAGGTCCCGGAAGGTGCGCATCGACTCCCGGGGCGTTCTGAGATTGACGGAACCCGTGGCCTTGCCCAGGCCACTGTTCAGCGAATCGATGGCGTACCACTCCCGCTCGCCGCCATCTTCCTGGGTCTGTGCCAGGCACAGGCTGGAGACCAGCAACATCGATGCCGCCAACAACCACCGCCGCCATGCGCCCATGCGTTTCATCCCTGAGTCACCGCTTTCCTGAGTCGTTGGCCGGATCATCCCGCCTTCCATGATCCGCGTCCATCACGTGAGTCAATCCCGCGTGCGGGATCGCCACGAGGTTCCACCGCGGCTCTGGTACTGGCAGAGGCGCGCTACAAGCCGAATAACTGCCTTTCTATCGCGGCCTTGTCGATGACCGACCACACCTCCTGGATCTTCCCATCGGCGAACCGGTAGAAGACGTTCTCATGAAACACGACCCGTCGACCGTCGACCCGCAGCCCCAGGAATTCGGCTTGTGGATGACAGTCGAAGCGCAGCCTGCTGCCAACGGTCGAAGCGTCGGATATCAGCCGTTCGATGGCAAAGTGCAGGTCGGGTATGTCGCGATAGTCGCCAGCCAGAATTTCGCGATACCCGCTGATGCCAATCGTCGAACCGTTGTGGATGACGGTATCGCTGACGAACTCGTCGAGCCCCTCGAGATCGCGGGCGTTCAGACACGCGATATAGGCTTCATAACGCGACTTGAGATCCATCTACCCCTCCCCGCCTGATCGGCATGAAAAGGACTCCCGCAACCCACCCAGAATCAGCGTTGCAAAAGTATCCGCGGCCTCGGCTTCGCCGCAGTTGCCGCGAGCCATCGCGGCTGACAAGGCTTCACCGGCACCGATCAAACCGATGCAGCGCCGCTCCAGCTCGGCCTGCTGCAGGTCGGTGTGCGGTTTCAGCACGGCGGCGAACAGCTGCACGTAACCATCGAGCAGCTCCTGATAGACCCTCTCTTTCTCCTCGCTCCCCGCCAGCGCCGCACCGATCGCGTGCCATTCGCCAGTGGTATCGGCGTAGCAGTGAATGTAGGCCGAAGCGAGAGCGGCGACGGTCTCCTCGATGCTGCGCTCGCCGGTGGTCAGTGCGGCCTGGAGCGCCGCTGCCTGTGCCTGGTCGATCGACTTGTAGAGTTCGATGAGTAACTTCGAACGCGTACCGAAATGGTCGTAGGCGACCGGCTTCGAGATCCCGGCGCGAGTCGCCAGGTGCCCCAGCGTCAACCGATCGGCACCCTCATCACGAACGATCGTCAACGCCACATCCAGCAGTTGCTGCCGCCGCTGGGCGCGGGAAAGCCGGCGAGACACCGGCTTTGCCGTCTCTTCCCGGGGGTTTCCCTTCTCTTTCTCGCTAGCCAATCGATCGCTCCTCATTGATAACCTACCAAAAGTAGCTTATCGTTATCAAAACCTACCATTGGTAGGTTTTATCACGTTCCCAGGAGACGTCACAATGACATCCGATCCCATTCTGCTCATTGGCGGTGCCGGCGTCGTCGGCCGCCAGACGGCGAAGCATGTGCGCCACGCTTATCCCGACGTACCGCTACTGATCGGGGGCCGCGATCTCGACAAGGCGCAGCGTACGGCCCGGGAGATCGGCCATGCCGAAGCGGTGACGGTCGACCTCAGCGCAGCCGACCTGGGTCTTGGCAAGCGGCCGATCAGCGCGGTGGCGATCTATTTCACGGACACGAGTACCGCCGCGCTCGCCTTTGCCCTGGCCCGCAAGGTCCCCTATATCAGCATCTCGCCCGCCCTGTATGAGACCGGCCCGGAAATCGCCGCGTACATGCACGAGCCGGATGCCGCCCCCGTGGTACTGGGTACGGAGTGGCTGGTGGGTGCCACCACGATCCCCACGCTGGCGTTCGCCAAGTCGTTCAGCCGTATCGACACGATTCGCCTCGGCGCATTGCTGGATGAGCAGGACGAGGGAGGGCCGGCTTCCTTCGACGATCTCGAGCGCCAGACCCAGGCCATTCCCGCCGCCCAGGTCCGTCGAGACGGCGCCTGGATCTGGCGCACCGGGGACGACCTCAAGACCACCTTTCGCGCAGCCGATGGCATCGAGATGGAAGCCTCCGCGCTCTCGCCCCACGATGTCGTCGCCCTGGCAACCGCTACGGCCGCGGCGAACGTCGAGTTCAACCTCGCCATCGGCATCAGTTCCAGCCGCCGACGCGGCGAGCCGATGTCCACCGAGATTCTGGTGGAACTCGCTGGAGCGGATCATGCAGGCCAGACGCTTCGCACGCGCCATGCGGTGATTCACCCCGAAGGCCAGATGCCGCTGACGGGGCTTGGCGTGGCGCTGTTGCTCGAAAGACTCCTGGGACTCGACGGCGGACCCTCCACGCCGCCCGGGCTCTACTTCCCGTATCAGGTTCTGGATTCACGGCACTATTTCGATCGATTCCGGCAGGCAGGCGGCAAGATCGTGACGCTCGAGCCGGCGTGAAGCGGTGGGGTCGGCGAGGGATGACGACGCGATACGACAGGCCCAGCCCATGAACGAAACCCGAATCGCCTCGTGGTTTGGGTGAAGCGCCTTCATGTCGACTAGACTCCAGCCACGGGGACGAAGCCTCCGCGCCAGGGCCGTGTTACCGGCGAGGTGGCAGCCCCGCCGATGACGACCTGGCTTGACGCACGACGTCCTGGCCTTACCTGCAAAAGGAGCTTGCCATGCTTGCCACTGCCGAACGACCGGTCCGAACCGGGCCCAATCCGCTTCACGGGATGCTGCTTGCCGGCGCCTTCCCGCTATTCCTGGGCGCCGCCTTGAGCGATTACGCCTACTCCACGAGTTTCAATGTCCAGTGGAGCCACTTCGCCTCCTGGCTGATCGCCGGCGGCCTGGTGTTCTGCGGCCTTGCGCTGATCTGCGCGCTGATCGGAATCTTCCGCCCGGCCGGTAGCCGCGGCCTGTCCGTGCTGTACTTCGTGCTGTTGCTGGTGACCTGGGGGCTCGGCTTCTTCAATGCGCTGGTTCACGCCCGGGATGCCTGGGCGACGATGCCGACGGGCCTGACCCTGTCGATCGTCGTCGCAGTGCTTGCGTTCGTCGCCATCTGGATTGGATTCACCAGCCGCAAGAGCGGAGGCCACTCATGAAACACGCCAGCCAACTGCGCTACGCCGCACCGCTCTCGATCCTGCTGCTGGCCGGGGGCGCGCACGCTGCCGACCCGGACCCGCAGTATGGGGCCAATCCGGAACTGCCCGATCCACAGCGCGGCCTGCTGCCCAACATGGGGGTTCCCGAACAGGCACCCTGGGATGACAAGCTGCCCACGGTACCGGACGGCTACCGCATCGACGCCATCGCCACCGATCTCGAGGTTCCCCGTCAGACCCTGGTGCTACCCAACGGCGATATCCTGGTCGCCGAGGGGAAAGGGGGCGGCAACGCGCCAAAATCCCGGCCGAAGGACTTCATCGCCGGGCTGATCCAATCGAAAGGCACCACCTCGGTCAAGGGTGGCGACCGGTTGACGCTGCTGCGTGACAGCGATGGCGACGGCACTTACGAGGAGCAGACGGTTTTTGCCGAAAATCTCAATGCGCCCTACGGCCTCGCCCTGGTCGGCGATGATCTCTACGTGGCCAACCAGGATGCGTTGGTACGGTTCGATTACCAGCAGGGCCAGACCGAAGCCAGCGGCGAGCCCGAGCTCGTGACGCCGCTGCCGGCGGAGATCAATCACCACTGGACCAAGTCGCTGACCGCGAGTCAGGACGGGCAGCATCTCTATGTCGGTATCGGTTCCAACAGCAACATCACCGAGCGCGGCATGGAAGCGGAAGTCGATCGCGCCGAAATCTGGGAAATCGATCCGGAGACCGGCGCCCACCGCGCCTACGCCACCGGCGTGCGCAACCCGACCGACCTGACGATCCAGCCGGGTACCGGCATGTTGTGGGCCGTCGCCAACGAGCGCGACGAATTGGGACCGCATCTGGTGCCGGACTATCTGACCTCCATTCAGGACGGCGGCTTCTATGGCTGGCCGTACAGCTACTGGGGCCAGCACGTCGATCCGCGGGTGAAGCCGGAAAATCCGGCGCTGGTCGAGACGGCGATCGCACCCGACTACAGCCTCGGCTCGCACCGCGCCCCGCTCGGGGTCGCCTTCTCGAACGACGCGGTGGGCGGGCAATTCACAGACGGTGCCTTCGTCGGCGAGCACGGCAGCTGGAATCGTGCCGATCCGGTCGGCTACAAGGTGGTGTTCGTGCCCTTCGAGAATGGAGAACCGGCCGGCGACCCGGTCGACTTCGTTTCCGGCTTCCTCACCGATGACGGCAGAACGCGCGGGCGTCCGGTCGGCGTGACCGTCGCGCCGGATGGCTCGGTGATCATCGCCGATGACCTGACCAACGCCGTCTGGCGGGTGGCACGGGATGGCAACGCGGCATCGTCAACGGAGCCCGCCGCCGAGGCACCATCGGGCGCCTCCAGCGAGGAAGCCAAGCCGCCGGAAGAGGAGACAGAGATGCCCGAGAACGGATACGCCGGGGATGGATGACCCCGGCGCGGGGCGCCCGACTCGACCGTTACTCGATGATCGACGCGAAGCGATCGTTCAATCGTCTGAGCGCGGGTTTGAGCAAGGGCGCCGGCTTGTCGCGAAGCATCAGCGCTTCTTCTCCGGCATAGCTGAAGGTGATCGCTTGCGCGGCGAGCCAGCGTAGCGGCTCGGGCTCCCAGCGCTTGATTAGCCGGCGGTGGCTGTCATTGGCAAAGGCCCAGGGCATGCGCGCCAACTCGCTATCGCGCTCGAGGATCAGGTCGGCCAAGGTGCGGCCGAACAGGTGCGAGGCGGCCACCCCTTCGCCGGCGTAGCCGCCCGCGGTGGCAAGGCCGTCGCGACGGTCGAGGATCGCATGCGGGCGGAAGTTGCGCGACAAGCCCAACGAACCGCCCCAGCCATACTCGATCCTGACACCCTCCAACGCAGGCAGGAGATCCACCAGCAGGTCACGCCGCAGCCGAATGGCCGCATCATCGATCGCCTGATCGGCCTTGGATCTGGCGCCGAGATAATAGTTGCCGCGCGCCCCGAAAACGATGCGCCCATCGGCACTGCGATGACCGTAATTGATCAACCGGCTGGCATCGGCGAAGGCGGGACGCTCGGCCATGCCGATCTCCTGCCAGCGAGCCTCCGATAGCGGCTCGGTGGCGATCACCAGGCTCTGCACCGGAATCACATGGCGCTTGAAATCGAGGAACCGGTCGGCGTACCCCTCGGTCGCACACACGACCATCGGTGACTCGACGCTGCCTTCGCGCGTGTTCACCTTGTGATGCGACAGGGTCTCGGCGCGGCTCTGCTCGTAGATCGTCACGCCTAGGCGTTCGACGCGCTCGGCCAGGCCGGCGACCAGCTTGGCCGGGTTCAGCGTGGCGACCTGGCGATGATAAATACCGCCGTAGCCGTTTCTGAATCGAGCCTTCTCCGAGAGTTGCTCGGCATCCAGCCAGTAGCAGTTCGCCTCACTGTGCCCCAGCTCATGCAGATGCTGCAGGTAGTCGCGCTGGATGGCGATCTGATCCCGGTAGCGAGCCGCCGCATAGATCGCGCCGCCCTTGTTGAAATCGGCCTCGATCCCCTCGCGCGCCAGTACCCGGCCGACCTCATCGACGTTATCGGCCACCACGCCACAACAGGTTTGCCGTTCCGCCAATGGCAAGTCCCCGATATGCCGCTCCAGCCCGGCGAGGTTACCCACCACCCAGCCGCCATTGCGCCCCGACGCGCCATGACCGACACGCTCGGCCTCGAGCACGACGATCTCCCGCTCGGGGGCAAGGCGCTTCAGGTAATAAGCGGTCCATAGCCCGGTGAAGCCGGCACCGACGATGACCACGTCGGCCTGGACATTCGCGGTCAGGCGCGGGCGCGACGTCGGCCGCTCGCCCAAGGTGGTGCTCCAAAAGTTGCTATGCGCATCAGTGTGCATGGCGTATTCGCTCATCCAAGATCACATGTAGCCCAGCACCAGATACCCCGCGGCGGCAATACAGCCCGCGAGGGCCGCATAAGGCAACTGGGTGAAGGCGTGCTGGAAGGGAGTGCAGCCGCTGGCCTGGGCGGTCAGCACCGTGGCATCGGAGTAGAAGCAGGCATGGCTGCCGAAGGTGCTGGCGGAGAGCGTCGCGCCGATCACCAGGGTCATGTCAGCCCCGAGATTCTGGCCCAGCACCGCGACGATCGGCAGGATGATCACGAACACGCCCCAGTTGGAACCGGTGGCAAAGGAGACGAAGCCCATGACGGTGAAGATGATGAAGGGCAGCATTTCCGCGCTGACCAGCGGCTCGACCGTGGTGATGACATAATCGGCGAGCCCCAGCGAGGTGTTGACCTCATTGAAGAGGAAGGCGGCCACCAGCACGGCCAGGGCATCCAGCATCGACTTGAAGCCTTCCAGGATATTGTCGAAGGTCTGGCTGGGCGACAGCTTCTTGAACCCGATGAAGGCCACGATCATGCCGGCCAGGGTCACGAAGATGCCCATCAGGAAATCCAGGTCGAACCACCAGGTAAAGAAGGCCAACGACGCCATGGGCAGCAGAAAGGACCAGATACTGCCTTTCGCATGGGTGTCCGCTTCGAGGTGGGCGATTTCGTCATCGATGTGTTCGGCACCGGGAGGCACGCACTGCCCTTGTTTTTCGGCACGCTGCTCGGCCTTTTTCATCGGGCCGAAGGCAGGCATCCAGCGCAAGATGAAAAGCGGCACCAGGATCACCGCGACCCAGGGGTAGAACATGAAGGGAATGGCCTGGATGTAGGTCCACACCCCCTGGCCATCCTCCGCCACGCCGTTGCTCTCGAGCAGCGCGCCGAAGAAGACCGCCCAGGTCGATATCGGGATCAGCACGCTGATGGGCGCCGCGGTGGAGTCGACCACGTAGGCCAGCATTTCCCGGGACGTCTTGAAGCGGTCGGTGACCTTGCGCATCGAGGTGCCGACGGCCAGGGAGTTCAGATAGTCGTCGACGAACAGGATGATGCCCATGATCCAGCAGCCCAGCAGCGCGCGAGGCTTGTTGGTGGTATAGCGCATCAGCTTGTCCGCAAAGGCGCGCGAAGAACCAGACTTGAGCAGCAGCGCAATGATACTGCCCATCAGGCCGCAGACCATGATGACCCAGGCGACATCTTCATCGGTCATCACCGTGAGCAGATCCTCGGTGAGGCTGCTCAAGGCATTGCCGGGATCGATCATCAAGGTGCCGATAAAGGCCCCCAGCACCAGGGGTTCGAGGGCCCGGCGGGTCCACAATGCCAGTATCAGGACGATTGCCGTGGGCAGCAGGACAAGGGGATTGTCATATTCCATCGTGTCTCACCTCAGCGGAGTTGTTGTTGTGCCTTCGTGAATGACGGGAAGCCGAATTGTCGGGCGCAAATGCGCCGCTATTTCAGTTTTTTCGAGTAATTGCTACTTCAGCTTTTCGAGTAATTGGTAATACCACATGCCGGCCGCGAGCAGTGCATTGCCGAGTCGGTCGTCGAGCAGGATGCGGAGGTGTCGAACCTCGGCGAAGGCATCGAACTCCTCGAGCGTGCCGGAAACCGCATTGGCCATGATCTCGCCGACGATGTGCGACGTGGCGATGCCGTGGCCGGAATAACCCTGGGCGTAGTAGACGTTGTCCGAGAGCTTGCCGAGCTGGGGAATGCGATTGATGACGATGCCCGCCATGCCTTGCCATTGAAAATCGATGGCAACGCCTTTGAGCTGCGGGAAGGTGTGCTCCAGGCGCGGCCGCAGCTCCGAGGCGATGTCTTGTGAATCGCGCCCCGAGTAGTTGGCGCCGCCACCGAAGAGAAGCCGCTTGTCGGCGGTCAGTCGGTAGTAGTCGAGCACGAAACGCGTGTCATAGACCGCCAGATCCTCGGGGTCGATGGACTGCACCTGTTCGGGCGATAGCGGCGCCGTCGTCACGATGCCCAGCGATGCCGGAAACAACTTGCCCTTCAGCTGCTTGCGCTCGAGGCGGTGATAGGCGTTGCCGGCCAGGATCACGCTGTCGGCCGTCACCCGGCCGTGCTCGCCGACCACCACCGGCGTATCGCCGTGCTCGATATCCACCACCGGCGAATCCTCGAAGATCCGCGCTCCCAGGCTTGCTGCCGCGCGGGCCTCCCCGAGGCACAGGTTGAGCGGATGCAGGTGCATGTTGTAATCGTTGCGGATCGCCCCGTGATAGAGCTCGGTACCGACCACCTCGCGCACCGCCTTGGCATCCAACCAGTGCACATGCTCGCCGATGGCATGGTGCTGCGACGCCTCGAAATCCTGTCGCAACGCCTTGATGTGACTGGGCTTGTAGGCCGCCTGCAGGTGGCCGTGCTTGAGATCGCAGGGGATCGCATACTTCTCGACACGTTGTTTGATGATCCGGTGCCCGCGCCAGCGCAGGTTCCAGACGAACGCCTCGGCGTCGTCGCCCAGCGTGTGGCGCATTTGTCGGGTCATGGCGTCCTGCCCGGAGAGACTGCCGGTCACCTGCCCGCCGTTGCGTCCGCTGGCCCCCCAGCCGATTCGGTTGGCCTCGACGATGGCCACGCGATAG
The DNA here is from genome assembly GCA_002695065.1 of Salinicola sp. Taxonomy (GTDB): domain Bacteria; phylum Pseudomonadota; class Gammaproteobacteria; order Pseudomonadales; family Halomonadaceae; genus Salinicola. The sequence continues at coordinate 9,570 of NZNW01000001.1, forward strand.
CCGCGTTCGGCCAGTTCGACCGCCGTAGCCACGCCGGTGAAGCCGCCGCCGACGATCGCCACGTCGACACGATGTTCACCTTCCAGTCGCGGGTAGTCGGACTCCTGGACGATCGATGCGCTGTAGTAGGAGGCACAGCGTTGCTGGGTCATGCCTGCTCCTTAAAGACGGGAAAGATAAGTCTGGCGGTCGACATCGGTGACCCTGGCCATGAGCTCCCGGGCCTCGTGACGCTTGATCCTGGCGTAGAGATCTCGATACGCCGTGCCGAAGATATCGGCCATGGCCGGCGAGGCGGCGAAGCGCTCGAGCGCGGTGAGCCAATCATGGGTGAGATGCTCGGAGCGCTGCCGTGCGTGGGCTTCGTCCTCGATGGCCGGTGGCGGCGCGATGCGTTGCTCGAGCCCGTGCAGAATGCCACCCAGCAGCGCCGTGGCGACCAGATAAGGATTGGCATCGGCTCCGGCCACGCGATGTTCCAGACGCGCCGCGGCGCCATGCCATTCCGGCACGCGGATGGCCGCACCGCGATGATCGCGCCCCCAGGTGCACTCGATCGGCGCGAAGCTGTCGGGTTGAAAGCGGCGGTAGGAATTGCCGTGCGGCGCGAAGATCGCCTGACCATCGAGCAAGCTGTGCATCACACCACCGATGGCAGCGTCGAGATGCCCGGCGCCGTTGTCCTGATCGAAGATATTGTTGCCGTCCTCATCGAGCACACTGACGTGCAGATGCATGCCCGACCCCGCCTGATCGCTGTAGGGCTTGGCCATGAAGGTGCTCGCCAGGCCGTGACGACGGGCGGCCTGGGCCACGAGACGCTTGAAATACAGCGCGTCGTCGGCGGCAGCCAGGGCATCCGGGAGATGCCAGAGATTGACCTCGAACTGCCCCGGACCGAACTCGGCGATCAGCGTATCCGCCGGAATATTCTGGGCGCGGGCGAACGCGCGAATGGTGTCGAGGACCGGCGCCACCGCATCCATGGTCTCGAGCTCGTAGA
>NZNW01000102.1 GCA_002695065.1 Salinicola sp.
GGATCGGGCAGCCGGAGCGCCGTCATGCATGGGTGACTCGACGACGGGACGGTAACCTCGGCGGCCGGTCGGGTACGTCGTGTTGTCACGAAGGGGGTACGCTTTGTCTGAAAAATGCCTGCGCTCGCCGATTTTTCAGACAGAGCTTAGAGCGCCTTGGCGGCCGAGTAACCGAAATCGCCCTCGCTGCCGAGCACGTTGCGCAGGGGGCGGCCCAGCGCCGGCAGGTCGATCTCGTAGCGGTCGCCCGGTTCGACGACGATCTTGTCGGCAAAGCTCAGCGTCGCGGTCCCGAAGAAGTGCACGTGGACATCCCCCGGGCGGCGGAAATTGCGATACTTGAAGTGGTGATGTTCGAGATTGGCGAGACTGTGGGCCATGTTGCCCTCGCCGGTCAGGAACGGCTTTTCCCACAAGGTACGGCCGTCGCGGACGATACGGCTGGTGCCTTCCAGGTTGGCCGGCAGCTCGCCGACGAAGAGTTCCGGCCCGAAGCTGCAGGCGCGCAGCTTGGAGTGCGCCAGCCACAGGTAATTGAAGCGCTCGGTGACATGGTCGGAGAATTCATTGCCGATCGCATAGCCGACCCGCCAAGGCTGGCCATCCCTGCCGACGACATAGAGGCCGGCCAGCTCCGGCTCCTCCCCGGCATCCTGGGCGAACGACGGGCTGGGGATCTCGCTCTCCGGCGCGACCACGCAGTCGCCGTCTCCCTTGTAGAACCACTCCGGCTGCGGCCCCACCTCGCCCGCTCTCGGCTTGCCGGCTTCCACGCCCATGCGGAACATGCGCATCGAATCGGTCAACTCGCTTTCGTCGACCTTGTCGGACGGCTGCATGGCGGCGGCGTGCATCGCCGAGCGCGTATCGGCGCTGCCAAGGTGCGTCAACCCGGTCCCGGTCACCAGACAGTGCGCCGGGTCGGGATGGGTAAGCGGCGGCAACAGACGGCGCTCCTCGATCAGCCGGGCATAGTCGAGCCGGGTTTCGGTCAGCGCGGCTTCGACCACGGCGGTCAATGGCGTGCCGTCGGCGATGGCGCGCCTGGCCAGTCCGTAGACGCCCTCGTCGCCATCGACGACCTGGACTTCATGTTCGTCGATGACCACCGCCACGGTCAGGCGGTCATCGTTCAGGCACTGAATCAGGCGCATCGGCATTCTCCTTGCATCGATCATCGGTCACTGTCGCCAACGGCCTTGCGGCGGCCATGGCGGAATGCCTCGCACGTTGCCGTACGGGCCCATGCCGCCGCGACACAGCGACCACCCTTTATCATCTCCCCACTATGTTGAACATATAAAAAATAAGTACAACATAGACTTTCGGAGCAAATACGTCCGTCGCCAACCGGCGTAATCTGCATGGTGGAGCCCCCCGATCGCTGCCGTTCCGTCACCGGATTTTTGATCGATGGTATTGAAAAACGGAGATAATCACGGACTCCTCGGATCGTGATTCGGTGCCATAGTCAGACCCATGACGCGGCGCCGATTTACGCTCGTTATACCAATGTCTAGCCAATACGTTTATTGCACTCAATGGTCATAAATCATAGCTTCAGTGGGCGCCAAGTCGATTCCGTGACGGTAGAAATTCAAAACACCAACAACACCCCTCCCCAAGGAGACACGCCATGAAGACCTCAATCAACAAGCGTCATCTCGCCGGATTACTGGGATTGTCACTGCTGCTGCCGCTGCCGGCGCTGGCCGACTACCCCGAAAAACCGATCACGCTGATCGTCCCCTGGGCGGCTGGCGGCGGGACCGATGCGACCGCGCGAACCATCGCCGCCGCCCTGGAAGAGCAATTGGGCCAGACCGTCAACGTGGTCAACCGAACCGGCGGCAGCGGCGTGGTGGGACACACCGCCATGGCCATGGCCAAGCCCGATGGCTACACGCTCGGTCTGATCACCGGCGAGATCAACATGATGCACTGGCAGGGGCTGACGCAGCTGACCTACGAGGACTACACCCCCATCGCCCAGATCAACTACGACTACGCCGGTATTCAGGTGGCCGCCGACGGCCCCTTCGACTCCGTCCAGACGCTGGTCGACCAGATCAAGGCCGAGCCCGCGCGAACCTACACCGCCTCCGGTACCGGTCAGGGCGGCGTGTGGCACCTGGCCTTCGCCGGTTTCCTGCTCGACCAGGGCCTGGAAGCCGATCGTGTCTCCTGGATTCCCAGCCAGGGCGCCGCGCCGGCGATGACCGAGATGGCCGCGGGCAGCATCGATATCGTGCCCAGCTCGGTTCCCGAAGGGCGCTCGATGATCGAAGCCGGCAAGGCCAGGAGCCTGGCGATCATGGCGCCGGAGCGGCTCGATAGCTTCCCCGACGTGCCCACCCTGAAGGAGGCACTCGGCACCGACTACACCATCGGCGAATGGCGCGGCATCGCCGGCCCCAAGGGCATGGACCCGGCGGTCGTCGAGACCCTGGAGACGGCGATCGAGGACGCCTACAACAGCGACACCTACCAGAACTTCATGGCCAAGCAGGGCTTCGGTACCGAATGGCGCGGGGCGGAGGATTTCGGCAAGCTCATGGCCGAGCAGGACGAGCGCTTCGGCAAGATCGTCGAGCAGGTGGGACTGGCCAAGTGATCCCACGATCCGAACGGGAGACGACCTCATGAGAGACTTCCTGCTCGGACTGGCGTTCGTGATCGGCGGCGGCGTGGTCATCGCCGTCGCCCAGACCTACCCGACCATGCCGGCCCTCCAGTATGGCCCCTCGCTGTTCCCCTCGCTGATCGGCGGGGGAATGGTGATCGGCGGACTGGTGCTGGCGCTGACCCGGATAGGCCAACTCAGGATCGCGTTCGCCGGCCCACGTTCCCAGACGCCGCGATACGACTACCGCGGCCTGCTGATCTCGCTGCTGCCCTGCGCGCTGATCGTCTTTTACATCCTCGCCAGCGAGTGGCTGGGCGCCCCATTGTGCATGGCGCTGAGCATGCTGATCCTGATGCTGCTGCGCGGCGCCAGGCCGTGGCTCTCGCTGGTCGTGTCGCTGGTCGTCGCGGCGGCGATCTACCTGCTGTTCTCACGCTATCTGCTGATCCCGCTGCCGGAAGGCACCCTGCTGTCTCAAATCCTACCCTAGCCTGGTGATTGCTCATGGACTCCTTTCTGCAAGGCCTGGCAATGGTGTTCAACGTCCAGACGATGCTGGTCATCGTCGCGGCGGCCGTCTTCGGACTCTTCGTGGGCGCCATTCCCGGCCTGACCGCCACCATGGCAGTGGCTCTGCTGGTGCCGATCACGTTCTACATGGATGCCACCCCGGCCATTGCCGCCATCGTGGCGACCTCGGCGATGGCGATCTTCGCCGGTGACATTCCCGGAACCTATCTCAACATCCCCGGCACGCCGGCATCTGCGGCCTATGTCGGCGAATCCTATCGTCTCGCCCAGAAGGGCCGCGCCCGGGAAACGCTGGGCACCAACCTGATCTGCTCCGTCATCGGCGGGCTGTTCGGCACCATGGTGCTGGTCTTCGTCTCCCCCTCGCTGGCCGAAATGGCGCTCAACTTCAGCTCGTTCGAGTACTTCTGGCTCGCCCTGCTGGGGTTGAGCAGCTCGATCTTCATCGCCATCGGTTCCCGGGTCAAAGCGTTCCTGTCGCTGACCGTGGGCCTGCTGCTCTCCACGGTCGGCCTGGACATGATGAGCGGCGCGCCGCGCTTCACCTTCGGCGTGCCCGACCTGATGGCCGGCATCAATTTCATCCCGGTGATGATCGGCATGTTTGCGCTCAACGAGATCATGATGTTCTACGGCTCGCGGGCCGAAGCGCGCAGCGTCCCGGTAATGGCCAAGGACAGCGTGTTCGCCAACGCTCCGGGGCACGTCAAGACCTACTGGCGCAACATCCTGCGCGGCAGTTCGCTGGGCACGCTGATCGGTGCGCTGCCTGGCGCGGGTGCGGATATCGCCGCGTGGATCGCCTATGCGCTGGGCAAGAGTCGCTCCAAGGAGAAGGAGAAATATGGCACCGGCCATATCGAGGGCATCGTCGATGCCAGCTCCGCCAACAACTCCGGCATCAGCGGTGCCTGGGTACCGGCGCTGGTGTTCGGCATACCGGGCGACACCATCACCGCCATCGTCATCGGCGTGCTCTACATGAAGGGCATGAACCCGGGGCCGACGATCTTCATGAACGGCGGCGGCCAGGTCTATGCGCTGTTCACGGTATTCTTCGTCGCCAACCTGATCATGCTGCCGATCGGCTACCTCGCCATTCGCGCCTCGAAGGTGTTCATCCTGACCCCGCGCAAGCTGCTGATGCCGGTAATTCTGAGCTTCTGCATCGTCGGCGCCTTCGCCATCAACAACTCGATCACCGACATCTGGATCATGCTGATCATCGGGCTGGTGGCGTTCGTGCTGGCCCGCAATGACTTTCCCATGGCGCCGGCGATCCTGGGCCTGGTGCTCGGCGGCACGCTGGAGAACAGCTTCATGAGTTCGATGCTGAAATCCAACGGCGACCTGCTGGCCTTCTTCGAACGGCCGATCAGCGCCGCGCTGGGCGCGCTGGTCATTCTGATCTGGGCGCTGCCCACGCTGATTCGCCTATTCCGACACTGGCGCCGCCCGGCGCAAACCGACCAGACACCGAGGTCCTCATGACACGCTACGACGCCGATACCCTGCGCGCCACGCTGTTCACCTTGTTCACCGAGAACGGCGCCAGCGCCGATGTGGCGGAAACCACCGCGCGCATCCTGGTCGAGGGCGACCTGCTCGGCCACCACACCCACGGCGTGAAACTGGCCAATGGCTATCTCAAGGATCTCAAGGCGGGCCATGCCTGCGGCGATCACAGCCGGCTCGAGATCCAGGAGAACAGCCCGGTCGCGGCGCTGTTCGACGGCCACTACCTGCTGGGTCCGTACCTGGTGCAACGCGCGCTGGACCACTGTCGCGACGCGGCCACTACGTTCGGGATCGGGATGGTCAGTCTCAAGCGGTCGCACCACATCGCGTGCCTGGCGGCGTATCTGCAACCGCTGGTCGAGGCCAACCTGGTTCCGCTGATATTGACCTCGGATCCGGCGGTCGCCTCGGTCGCACCGTTCGGCGGCCTGGACCGGGTCTACACCCCAAACCCGCTGGCGATCGGTATCCCCGGGCGCGAACAGCCGCTACTGATCGACGTCAGCATGTCGACGATCACCAACGGCACCGTGGGCAAGACCCGTGCCGCCGGCGACAGGCTCGGCCACCCGGCGATTCTCACCGGCCACGGCGAGGTCAGTGACGATCCCGAGGACTATTTCGCCTCCCCGGAGGGGAGCATCCTGCCCCTGGGCGAACTCGCCTTCGGCCACAAGGGCTTTGCGCTGGGGCTGATGGTCGAAGCCTTGACGTCGGCCCTTTCCGGCTACGGCCGCAAGGACTCCCCGCAGGGCTGGGGAGCGTCGGTGATGGTCATGGTGATCGATCCGGCCCGTTTCGGTGGCACGGACTCCTTCCTCGACGAGACCGACCACATCGCCAGACGCTGCCTCGGCAGCCGGCCGCGCGATCCCGAGCGGCCGGTGCGCCTGCCGGGTCAGTCCGGCCTCGCCCGCCGCCGGGACTATCTGGACAACGGCATCCCCTTACCACCGGACGTGGTGGAGGCCATGCGCGAGGCCGTGGCAGACTCGTCGCTATCGGGCAATACCGCGTTCGGCTGAAGCAATCCCACTTTCCCTCTCGACTCGACAGGAGCTCACCGCTACATGGCCTCATTCAACGATCCCGACTCCCTTTCCCCGCAACGCCAGGCCGGGCATTGCCTGCCCGACGATGCCGATCGCGCCCTGCTGGTGGGTCGCGTCTGGCTGGAGAGCGCCGGCGGCCGGGCCGGGCCGGCGCCGGTGGCGTTGCGCGGCGACACGCTGGTCGACCTCTCCCGCCACGTGGCCACCATGGCCGACCTGCTGGAACGCGACGACGCGACCTGGCTCGTTCGCGAAGCGCCCGGCGACACCGTCGGCACCCTGGCCGAAGTGCTCGCCAACAGCCATGCGGATATACCGCAGGCGCCCTATCTCCTGGCCCCCTGCGACGTGCAGGCGATCAAGGCCTGCGGCGTGACCTTCGCCGTCAGCCTGCTGGAGCGGGTGATCGAGGAGCAGGCCGGTGGCGACCTCAAGCGTGCCGCCGAGCTGCGCGAGGAGATCCAGGCGTTGATCGGTGGCGACCTGTCGCGGATCGAGCCCGGTTCGGAGGAAGCCATGGCGCTGAAGGCCGAGCTGCAAGCCCGTGGCGGCTGGTCGCAGTACATGGAAGTGGGCATCGGCCCCGATGCCGAGGTGTTCTCCAAGGCGCAGCCGCTGTCCGCCGTCGGCCACGGTGCGCGAGTCGGCCTGCACCCCGCCTCCCAATGGAACAATCCGGAGCCGGAGATCGTGCTGGCGGTGGACGCCGAGGGCCGGGTGCGTGGCGCGACCCTCGGCAACGACGTCAATCTGCGCGATATCGAGGGCCGCAGCGCCCTGCTGCTGGGCAAGGCCAAGGACAACAACGCTTCCTGCTCGATCGGCCCCTTCATCCGCCTTTTCGACGAACACTTCGGCATCGACGACGTGCGCAACGCCCGGGTCTCGCTACGCATCGAGGGGGTGGACGACGACTTCGTGCTGGAGGGCGAGAGCGACATGCGCGAAATCAGCCGCGATCCGCTCGACCTGGTGGCGCAGACCTACGGTACCCACCACCAGTATCCCGACGGCTTCATGCTGTTCCTCGGCACCATGTTCTCGCCGATCCAGGACCGGGATGGCGAGGGCCAGGGCTTCACCCATCACGTGGGCGACCGGGTGACGATCTCGACGTCCCGGCTGGGCGCGCTGACCAACGTCGTCGATCGCAGCGATCGGCTGCCACCCTGGACCTTCGGTATTCGCGCCCTGCTGGCCCATCTCGGCCAGCGCTGACATCGATCGCGGACGTACCGCCCGCCGCAAGAGCGCAGCGAGCGCCGTCGTCGAACCGACGGCGCTCAGACGTCGCCGCGCATCAACAGGGTATCGATGAACTCGCCGACCACGTCCGATATCTCTTCCCCCTTGCGGGTCAGCACGCCGTAATAGCCCAGCGGTTCGCCGATCACCAGCGGCAGCGCGGTGAACTTGCCCGCCGAGATCGCGGTCTTGAGCACCGACGTCGGCAGCAGGGCGATGGCGTCCGATGAGCTCACCAGTTGCAGCGTCGTCTGTGTCGACGTGGTTTCCACCACGTTGCGGGGGGAAGCCACGCCCGACTCCGCCAGCGCCACCTCGAACAACCCTCGCATCGGGCTGCTCATGGGATGCAGTACCCAGGGCCAGCGCACGATCTCGCCCAGACCCGGGGGGCGTTCGCACAGCGGATGCCCCGCCCTGACCACGATCGAGACCGGCTCCGCCTGCAGGGGCATGAAGTCGAACAGGTGGTGCTGGGCGTGTTCCGTCACGCGCCCGATCACTACGTCCAGGCGCTTGTACTCCAGGTCCGCCAGCAGCCGGTCGCTGGAGTTCTCGAACAGGCTCACCGCCAGTTGCGGACGCCGCGCCTTGATCGAGGTGATCGCCTTGGGCAGCAGCAGCGGCGCCGCTCCCGGCACCGAGCCGATGACGAGCTTGCCGTACCCTCCCTCCCGCAGCGAGACGAGATCGTCGATCAGGCGATCGGTATCGTTGAGGATGCTGCGGGCGTAGCGCACCAGCAACCGCCCGGCGTCGGTGATCTCCATGTGGCGTGGCTGGCGATAGAAGAGCGTCATGCCGAAGAAGGTCTCGATGTCCTTGAGCATCTTGCTGGCCGCGGGCTGACTCATGTTCATATGGCGCGACGTGGCGTGGAGATTGCGACTCTCATCCAGCGTGACGAGCAGCACGAGGTGCTTGATGCGCAACCAGCCCTTGACGTGAATACGACTATCGTTGGACATCGATACTACCCCGCATAATCCTTTGGTCAAAGACAATAACCCCCGGTTATCGGGGTTGCAAAAAAAACGATTAGCCACCGGTCACGAGCGCCGATTAGGCTACCGAATGACCGGCAATAACCACCCCATACTTTCGACTGATATCCAAAAATGATCTTTTGGATTTTTTAAAAATAGAAGACAAAAAAGCGTGTGACTTTCCGGTATTGAATGGCGTCCAGGCCACGAACTCCCCATCCCATCCTCTCCAGGCAAGGAATCTCCTCGGCATGCCCACGATTCAACGCGTCGAAGTTCAGGACATCCGCTTTCCGACCTCCCGCGAGCTGGACGGATCGGATGCGATGAACGCCGCGCCGGACTACTCAGCCACCTACGTCATCCTGCACACCGATGCCGACGACGGTATTACCGGCCACGGCCTGACCTTCACCATCGGACGCGGCAACGAGATATGCGTCACCGCCGTCGAGTCGCTGGCGACGCGCCTGGAGGGACGTTCGCTGGCGGACATCACCGCCGACATGGGCGCGTACTGGCGGGAGCTCACCAGCGGGGACAGTCAGTTGCGCTGGCTGGGGCCGGAGAAAGGCGTCATTCATCTGGCCTGCTCGGCGATGATCAACGCGATCTGGGACCTGTGGGCCAAGCGGGAAGGCAAGCCGGTGTGGAAGCTGCTGACCGACATGACGCCCGAGGAGCTGGTCCGCTGTCTCGATTTCCGCTTCGTCACCGATGCCTTGACGCCGGAAGAGGCGATCGGCCTGCTCAAGCGCCGCGAAGCGGGCAAGGCCGAGCGCGAGGCCTTCATGCGCGAGCACGGCTATCCAGCCTACACCACCTCCGCCGGCTGGCTGGGCTACTCCGAGGAGAAGATGCGCTCGCTGTGCCGGGAGGCTATCGCGTCTGGCTGGGAGCACTTCAAGCAGAAGGTCGGCGGCGACATCGAAGAGGATCGACGACGGGCCCGGATCCTGCGCGAGGAGATCGGCGAAGAGCGCCTGTTGATGATGGACGCCAATCAGATGTGGGACGTCGATGAGGCGATCGCCAACATGCGAAGGCTGGCCGAGTTCCGGCCACACTGGATCGAGGAGCCCACCAGCCCGGACGACGTGCTCGGGCATGCCGAGATTCGCCACCGGCTGGCACCGATCGGCGTCGCCACGGGCGAGCACTGCCATAACCGGGTGATGTTCAAGCAGCTCTTCCAGGCGGACGCGATCGATTTCTGCCAGCTGGATGCCGCCCGCCTGGGCGGACTCAACGAGGTGATCGTGGTGCTGCTGATGGCCGCGAAGTACGACATCCCGGTCTGCCCCCATGGCGGCGGCGTGGGCCTGTGCGAGTACACCCAGCATATCTCCATGTTCGATTACATCGCCGTTTCCGGCTCGCTCGAGGGTCGCCTGCTGGAGTACGTCGACCACCTCCACGAGCACTTCGTCGACCCGGTTCGGATCGATCGCGGGCACTACCAGGTACCGGACGCCGCCGGCTACGGCGTCACCATGAAAGCCAGTTCACTCGATGCCCACCGCTTTCCAGGCGGCAGCGCCTGGCAATAGCCCTTGTCACCGGACGCCCGCCCCCAGAGCATTCGGACGCCGCCGAGACCGGCGTCGCCATGCAGCAAGTCACTCACGCTATTCATGCCACTCACGCGAGAAGCGCCACCAAAGCTATGGAGCTGAAGATGACAACAATCACATCCTTCCCCACCACTCCGCGCCCCAGTCGTGCCCGTTCCCGGTTGACGACGCTGGTGATGGCAACGGTCCTGGGTCTGACTAGCCTCTCTGCCACCGCCGCTACCGAAATGCCGCCATTTCCGGAGGTGACCGGCGATGTCGTCGAGGGTGACGGCAACGATTACAGCCTCAAGTTCAATATCGGCCTGACCCAGTCCAGCGCCCAGTATCGCGGCCTGGAGTACTTCAAGAAGATCGTCGAGCAACGCAGTGACGGTCATATCCAAGTGCAGGCGTTCCATAGCGCGCAGCTGGGCGACGACCTGCAGTCGGTCAGTGCCCTCCAGGCCGGCACGCTGGAGATGACCGCGCCGTCCACCTCCCCCATGGTCAGCATGTTCCCGCAGTTCGCCGTGTTCGACCTGCCGTTCCTGTTCCCGACACCGGAAATCGCCGACAAGGTACTGGACGGGGAGATCGGTCAGCAGATGCTGAAGGACGCCTCCACCAAGGGACTGGTCGCCATCGGCTGGGCCGAGAACGGCTATCGCCAGTTGACCAACAGCAAGCAGGCGGTGACCTCCCCCTCGGATCTGGATGGCTTGAAGGTTCGGACCATGCAGAACCCGATCCACCTGGACATCTGGCGCACGCTGGGCGCCAACCCGACCCCGATGTCCTTCGCCGAACTGTTCACCGCGCTGGAGCAGGGAGTCGTCGACGGCCAGGAGAATCCGTGGATCACCATCGAATCCTCCAAGTTCAACGAGGTGCAGCAGTACGCCACCGAGACCAACCACGTCTACACGCCGTTCATCACGCTGGTGTCCGAGCGCTTCTGGAACCGGCTGCCGGAGAGCTATCAGCAACTGCTGCGCGAGGCGGCCAAGCAGATGGGCGACTACGAGCGTCAGGTCAGCCGGACCCTCAATGACCAGATCAAGCAGGAGCTGAAAGATCAGGGCATGCAGGTCACCGAACTGACGCCGGAGCAGATCGCGACCTTCCAGGAGGATCTGGCGCCGGTCTACGACGATTGGCGTGACAAGATCGGCGGCGACTTGATCGACCGTATTCGCGCTGAGTCCCAGGCTCAGTAAGTACCCGGTTCGCCGCAGGCGCCGACTCGCGCCTGCGGCGATTGCGTGATCACGGAGGTCATGATGAATGCCGACTCGCCTTCCGCCCGGGGTCTCCTGGGCTGGCTACGCCAAACGCTGGAAATCGCCGCCGGGCTGCTAGTGCTGGGCGTGGTGTTCTGTGTCACGGCCAACGTCTTTGGCCGCTTCGTCCTCAACTATTCCTACACCTGGGCCGAGGAGCTCTCCCGGGTGCTCTTCATCTGGCTGGTGCTGCTCGGCGCCGGCGTCGGCAGCCTCGGCAACGAGCATGTGGCGGTCACCTTCTTCCGCGACAAGGCGCCCGCCGGGCTGCGCAAGGCCGCCGTACTGCTGAGCATCGCCATCATCTATGTCGTCTGCATCTGCATCCTGCTGGGGTTCAACGACGTCATCTCGGGCTACACCAGCGCCACGCCGATGCTGGGCATCCCGCAGACGTTTCTGTACAGCGCCATGCCGGTGATGGCGATCCTGACGATCATCGCCAACACCATCGCCCTGTTCTCCCTGTTCCGGAGCAAGACACCATGATTCTATGGAGCATTCTGATAGGGCTGGCCATCTGTATCGTCATCGGCATGCCGATCTCGTTCGGTCTCGCGGCCATCAGCCTGTTCATCTTCTTCGAGTCCGGCTACGCGCTCTCGCCGATCGTGGCGCAGGCGGTCAATGGCCTGGACTCCTTCCCGCTGCTGGCCATCCCGCTGTTCATCCTGGTCGGGGAAGTCATGAGCGCCGGTGGCATCGCCACCCGCCTGGTTCGGCTGGCCAGCGCCCTGGTCGGATTCGTGGCCGGCGGCCTGGGCCAGGTCGCGGTGCTGACATCGATGTTCTTCGGCGGCATCAGCGGCTCGGCCGTGGCCGACGCTTCCGCCGTGGGCAGCATGATGATCGAGCCGATGAAGCAGCATCGCTACAGCGCGCCGCTGGCGACGGCCATCGTGGTGGCCGCGTCGGTGGTCGGCATCATCATCCCGCCCTCGATACCGATGATCCTGTTCGGCGTGGTCACCAATACCTCGATCTCGCAGCTGTTCATGGCGGGTATCGTGCCGGGCATCCTGATCACGCTGGGGCTGGCGGTGACCACCTACGTCCAGTCGCGCAAGAACGGCCGCGGCCAACCGTTCTCGGTGCCGGAGCTGTTCGCGGCGTTGAAGGAAGCGCTGCTGGCGCTGCTGCTGCCGGTCATCATCGTCGGCGGAATTCTCTCGGGCGTCTTCACCCCGACGGAGAGCGCGGCGATCGCCCTGGTCTACGCCTTCGCGGTCTCGTTCTTCATCTACCGCAGCCTGACGCTGAAGCGTTTCTTCGAGCTCTGTATCGCCACCGGCAAGCTGACCGGCGTGGTGATGCTGCTGCTGGCCTTCGCCAGCGTTCTGGCCTGGCTGCTCACCGCCAACATGATCCCGCAGCAACTGGTGGTCAGCCTCTCCGCCATCACCGAGAACAAGCTTCTGCTGCTGCTGATCCTGTCGGGTTTCCTGCTGGTGGTCGGCTTCTTCATGGACCTGACGCCGGCAATGGTGATCCTGGCGCCGCTGATGACGCCGGTGGTGGTCAAGCTGGGTATCGACCCGGTCTATTTCGGGGTGCTGATGTCGTTCATCCTCGGGATCGGCCTGATCACGCCTCCCGTGGGTACGGTGCTCTACGTCGGTTGCGGCGTCGGCAAGGTCGGCATGGAGAGCCTGGTCAAGAGTCTGCTCCCCTTCTACTTCACGTTGATCGCCCTGCTGGTGCTGTTCCTGCTCTTCCCCCAGGTCGTGCTCTGGTATCGCTGAGGCCTGTTTCGATGGGGAACGAGGGGTTTCGATAACGTTGCGAGAGGTGATTCATGACCGTTCAGGCCACGCTGCTCGACGATCTGACCGCGATGCTGGGTTCGGGTGGGTTGCTGACCGACACCGACGACATGGAGCGCTACTGCGTCGACTGGCCGGGCTACCGTGGCGCCGAACCGCTGGCGGTGGCACGCCCGGCGACGACGCGCCAGGTCGCCGACGTGGTGAGCTACTGCCATCGTCACGATGTGGCGCTGGTGCCCCAGGGCGGTCACAGCGGGCTGGTCGGCGGCGCCCTGCCCGACGTCGAGCGGCCGGAGCTCGTCGTCAGTCTCGAGCGAATGACGGCGATCCGCGATATCGACCCCATCAACTTCACCATGAGCGTGGATGGCGGCTGCATCCTGCAGTCGGTGAAGGATGCCGCCGAAGCGGCGGATTGCGATTTTCCACTCTCGCTGGGCGCCCAGGGTAGCTGCCAGATCGGCGGTAACGTCTCGACCAACGCCGGCGGCCTCAACGTGCTGCGTTACGGCATGATGAGGCAACTGGTGCTGGGACTGGAGGTGGTACTGCCGGATGGACGCATCTACAACGGCATGAAGGCGCTGCACAAGGACAACACGGGCTACGATCTGAAGCAGCTTTTCATCGGTGCGGAGGGCACGCTCGGCATCGTGACCGGCGCGGTACTCAAGCTGTTCCCCCGGCCCCAGGTCAGTCGCAGCGCCCTGCTGGCCTGCCCCAGCGTGGCTGCCGTGCTCGAGCTCTACGCGCTGGCGCGACGCAGTTGCTGCGACCTGCTGACCGCCTTCGAGCTGGTGCCGCGCGCCTGCCTCGAGCTCGCCATGGAGGCCGCCCCCGATCTGCGCGATCCGCTGGATGCACCGGCGCCGTATTACGTCCTGATGGAAGCCAGCGCCAGTGGACCGGCGGACCTGGACACGATGATCGAGGACCTGTTCGAGCGCGGACTCGCGGCCGGCCAGCTCACCGATGGCGTGCTCGCCACCAGCGAGGCCCAGGCCGGCAACCTCTGGCGCATCCGGGAAGCCATGCTGGAGGGCCAGCGCAATCGTGGCGAGCACCTGCGCACGGACGTCTCGCTGCCGATCTCGTCGTTGACGGCATTCCACCAACGCGCTGCCGACGCCATCCAGACATTGTCTCCGCAAGCGACGATCATCGCCTATGGCCACATCGGCGACGGCAACCTGCACTTCAACATCCTGCCGCCCCCGGGACTCGATCCCGACGAGCGCTCGTCGCTGCTGCACGAGCTGGAGGAGCGCCTGTTCGAGATCGTCGCCGACTTCGACGGCAGCATCAGCGCCGAGCATGGCATCGGGCGGTTCAAACAGGCCGCCTTCCTGGAGACGCTCTCCGAGCCCGAGTACGACATCATGCGCGGCCTGAAGCGTCTCCTGGACCCCCGGTACCTGATCTCCCCTGGCCGGATTCTTCCCCGCCCCGCCGAGTGACCCGGCCCCGGAAGCGTCCCCTTCTTTCAGGAAACGACTCATGCAAGATCCCAGTGTCGAAAAAGATCGCCATGACGAAAGCCCACTGACCATCGGCTTCATCGGAACCGGCATCATGGGGGGCCCCATGGCGGCCCGCCTGGCGGATGTCGGCCATCGTGTCCAGGCCTGGAACCGCACGCCTGACAAACTGACACCGCTGCAGACGGCCGGCGTGATCGCGGCCCGATCCCCCGAAGCGGCTGCCCACGATGCCGATGTGGTCATCGTGATGCTGAGCGCCGGCCCCGTCTGCGATGAGATCCTGCTGGGCGAGACTGGCATCATCGCCGCGATGCGGCCAGGCAGCTGCCTGGTGGTGATGAGCTCGATCCCGGTGGACACCGCCAAGGGGCAGGCGGAAGCCGCCAGCCTCCATGGCATCGGCTATCTCGATGCGCCGGTCTCCGGCGGCGAGCGCGGCGCCATCGAGGGCACGCTGGCGATCATGGTCGGCGGCGAGGCTTCGGTTTTCGAACGTCATCGCCCGCTGCTGGCGACCCTCGGCCGCCCGACCCACGTCGGCCCCGCCGGGAGCGGCCAGCTCGCCAAGCTCGCCAACCAGATGATCGTTGCCAACACCATCGCCACCGTTGCCGAGGCCCTGCTGCTGGTGGAACGCGGCGGGGCCGATCCCGCGCAGGTGCGTCAGGCGTTGATGGGCGGTTTCGCCGACTCGACCATTCTCGATCTCCATGGTCGGCGCATGCTGGAGGAGAGCTTCGCGCCGGGCGGCGCCGCAAAATGGCAGTACAAGGACACCCAGACCGCAATGGCGCAGATCGCTCGGCTGTCACTCGACCTTCCCATGAGCCGCCAGGCGGATGCGCTGTTCGGCGACATGCTGGCGCATGGCGATGGCGACCTGGATCACAGCGCGCTGATCCGGGAGTTGCGCCGACGAAACGGCATGCCGGTCGATTGAGCTCGCGACACGACGGGCAGCCGGCGATCTGCCCGGTTAGCGCTGGCTCAACCAGCGCAGGTATCCCGGCTCCCGCAGCTCGCCGGCATGCCGGAAGTTGGCCAGACGTTCCTGGACAAGTGCCTCGGAGTCCTTGATGTGCCGGTAGAGCGCTTCGCTGGCCTGCTCGGCGCGCCGCAGCTGCATCGCTTCGAAGACCTGCCGATGCGCGGC
The DNA here is from genome assembly GCA_002695065.1 of Salinicola sp. Classification (GTDB taxonomy): domain Bacteria; phylum Pseudomonadota; class Gammaproteobacteria; order Pseudomonadales; family Halomonadaceae; genus Salinicola. The sequence continues at coordinate 15,195 of NZNW01000102.1, forward strand.
GAAGAAAGGGTCGCCCGGCGGCAGTTCGATCTCGCCCCCCAGCAGGTGCTTGCTGATCAGCAGGATCGGCCGCGTGCGCTGAAGCATGATCAGGATCTCGGTATTGCCGCCCTGCTCCAGCGCTTCGTGGTGGAGGTCGTTCTCCAGCGCATCGAGCTGGCTGGCCTCGATTCTGGGATATCTGGCCTGGGCCTGATCCAGACGGTCCAGATAGCGCTGGATCGACTTGTCGGCGATGCGCTCGCAGGCGCGCGCGATCATGAACGGCTCCAGTTGGCGTCGCGCATCGTAGAGCTGATGCAGCCGGTCGTCGTCCAGCGGCACCACGTTCCAGCTGCTGTACTTGATCTTCTCGACCACACCGAGAGACTGTAGCTGCAGTAGAATACGGTACGTGGTGGCGCGGCTGACGCCCAGCGACTTGGCCAGCTGCAGCTCGTTGAGCTCGAGTCGCCCCTTCATCGAGCAGAGCACGACGTCGTGCTCTACCCTCTCCGCCAGCGCGCGCCAGGAGTCCGTTCGCTTGACGGAGGAGCGGCCGCCCGCGGCCCGGAAATCGGCCGCCGTCAGCGATCGACGCACGACACTCCCCGGGGCCCGTCCCACCAGGAATCCCCGTCCTTCGAAACGGCTGATGGCGCCCTCGTCGTGCAGCCGCCCCAGCGTCTGGCGCACCGGCGAGCGGCTCATGCCGAAGATATCGGCGATGTTGCCCTCGAGCAGCACCAGGCCGGGCTCCAGGTGCCCACTGGCCATGCTGCGCAGCAGGGCCTCGTACAGTTGATCCTTGAGCGTCTTGGTCATCGAACTGATTCCGCCACGTTTTCGGTGGACCTGAATCGGGACGTGCCACGATTCAGCGATAACGAGTATTGCATACAAAGACCGTCACCGACTGTCAGACCTAGGTCCTGCCTCGAGACGGGTCGGAGACATCGCTCTCGGATCGCGCCGGGGAGGAGGCGACGTTACTGGACCCAAAAAAACGCCGCCCACGAGGTGGGCGGCGTTCTTTCGACGCCAGCGGAGCATCGAGCTCGGCTGGCGGTGCGACGTTCGACGATCAGGCGTGAGAGCGGCGAACCGGTGCGTCGCCATCGGTGCGGCGACGCGGTGCACGCTCGGGCGCGCCCTGGTCTTCCGAGATCTCCAGCGAGCGTCCGCCGATCCGCGCGCGTGACATCTTGGCCAGAATCGAGGACGGCAGTCCGCTCGGCAGCTCGACCACGGAGAACGCGTTGCGGATATCGATGCGGCCGATACGACCACCTTCGATGCCGCCTTCGTTGGCCAGCGCACCGACCAGTTGACCCGGCTTGACGCCATCCTTGTGGCCGACGGAGACCCGATAGCGGGTCATGCCTTCGCGCGGCGCACTGTCGCGACGACGCGGGGCACCGCGCTCGCGGCTACCGCCATCGCGGCCACCGTCACGTCCGCTATCGCGACGCGAGGGAGAACTGGTGATGCGACCGATCGGCGCTTCGCCGGCACGCGCCAGCGTCGCCAGCGCCGCCGCCAGATCGATCGGATCGTGGCCTTCCTCGACCAGCTTCTCGATCAGCGCGCGCTGATGATCGCCACCGGCTTCGAGCATCTCGCGCAGACGCGCACTGAACTGCGTGTCGCGATGAGCGCGGATGGCGGCCTCGTCGGGCAGCGGCATCTCGGTCATGGCCTGGCCGGTGGCCTGCTCGACCCAGCGCACCTTGCGGGTTTCGCGACCGCCGGCAAAGGTGATGGCGACACCGTTGCGCCCCGCACGGCCGGTACGGCCGATACGGTGAATGTAGGCTTCGGAGTCCTGCGGCAGATCGTAGTTGATCACGTGGGTGATCCGCGGCACGTCCAGACCACGCGCGGCCACGTCGGTGGCGACCAGCACATCGACCTTGCCCCGCTTGAGGCGGGTCACGGTGCGCTCGCGCAGGCTCTGGTCGAGGTCGCCGGACAGGCCGGCGGCGTTGACGCCACGCGCGGTGAGCTGCTCGACCAGCGTGGTACAGGCGGCACGGGTGCGCACGAACACGATGGCGGCATCGACCGTCTCGACTTCGAAGATACGCGCCAGGGCTTCCAGCTTGCTGGGGCCTTCGACGCGCACGACGCGCTGTTCGATGTTCTCGCCGGTGCTGACCTTGGACTCGATGGCGACCTTGACCGGATCGACCAGGTAACGGTTGACGATGCGCTCGATCTCGCTCGGCAGCGTCGCCGAGAAGAAGACCCGCTGGGCATCCTTGGGTGTGTCAGACACCACGCGCTTGACGTCATCGATGAAGCCCATGCGCAGCATTTCGTCGGCTTCGTCGAGCACCAGCGCCGACAAGCCGTCGAGCTTGAGGCTGCCACGGTCCAGGTGATCGATGATTCGACCCGGTGTACCCACGACGACCTGAGCGCCACGCTTCAACGCCGACAGCTGTTCGCGATAGTCCTGTCCGCCACACAGCGTGGCGATTTCCAGCCCTTTCAGGTTCTGGCCGTACTTGGAGAACGAGACGGCAACCTGCTGCGCCAGCTCACGGGTCGGTGCCAGCACCAGCACTTGCGGTTCGCGCCGGCCGAGATCGAGACGGCTCAGCAGTGGCAGCGCGAACGCTGCGGTCTTGCCGGTGCCGGTCTGTGCCTGGCCCAGCATGTCGCGGCCTTCCAGCAGCGCAGGAATCGTCTGTGTCTGGATCGGCGAAGGAATTTCGTAGCCCAGCGTTTCGAGGGCGGTCAGTACTTCCGGCAATAGAGCCAGATCGCCAAAGCTAGGCGAAGCAGTAACAGTCGAGGTCATTTCACACCTTGGAGTGGCCGGTAGGCACCGGCGAAAATGTCATGGCATTGGTGGCGTGATTACCACTGAATGCCGGTCGCACCAGGCATTGCGCTTGTCGCCAGCGGATTCGAAAGCGACAGCGTATGTGGCGACCTTGATGCGCCCGGTTGCGTGATACGTCAACCGATCTAGGCGCTCCATCGTTGCATCCGGACGCGAAAAACGGCGAAGCCGAGCGTCATGTACGAGATACGTCCGGTGCTGGGCATCGACTCACGGGTCGATGGCGTCGATTACAGACATATCGGCAGGATGGCGGGGTCAACACATGCGAGGAGGCGCTACTATACCATCGGCGTAGACGTTTCACCACCCGAACGTAAAAATCCTACCGGGATTCCCTTCAGGCAGAGGTTGCGCCGGGTGAAGCCTGGCGACGAACGCCGTAGACTGCGCGCCATGTCCCTCCTCAGCCAGCCGAGCGTCACTGCCATGCCGACGACACCCAAGCCCACATTGTGGATCGACGCCGACGCCTGCCCCCGCGTTGCCCGCGACATCATCATTCGCGCCGCAGAGCGCACCCAGACCCGGACCTGGATGGTGGCCAATCACGCGCTGCCGTTGCCGCCGTCGCCGTGGGTCAAGTCGCGCACCGTGGCACATGGCTTCGATGCCGCGGACGACGCGATCGTCGACGCCGTCACGAGCGGCGATCTCGTCATCACCAGCGATCTCCCTCTCGCACAGGAGGTCATCGAGCGGGGTGCGATGGTCATGACCACGCGCGGCGAGAACCTGACCCTCGACAACATCAGGTCGCGCGTGCAGATGCGCGACTTCATGGAGACGCTGCGCGCCAGCGGGGAACACACCCAGGGGCCCAGCGCCTACACCGATGGCGATCGCCGGACGTTCGCCAACGCGCTGGATCGCTGGCTGCAGCGCCATGCTCTCGTCTAGCGGGCTCGCTACCGAAGACGACTCGACTGCTACCCGGTCCGGGCTACGACCGCCGTCACTCGCCGCCGCGAATCCCGCGCCCCGTCAGCCGGTCGCGGTCATGCGGCGCATCCAGCGCCAGCATCGGCCCGACGGGTACGATGCGGGTCGGATTGATCGTCGGATGGCTGTAGTAGTAGTGGCGCTTGATATGGTCGAAGTCCACCGTCTCCCGGATACCCGGCCACTGGTAGAGTTCCCGCAGGTAATTCGACAGATTCGGGAAATCCGCGATGCGCTGCCGGTTGCACTTGAAGTGGCCATGGTAGACCGCATCGAAGCGTACCAGCGTGGTGAACAGCCGGATATCGGCCTCGGTCAGCCACTCGCCCGCCAGGTAACGCTGTCCGTCGAGACGCGCCTCCAATCGATCGAGGCAGTCGAACAGCGCAGCGAAGTGCTTTTCATAGACGGCCTGCTCGGTTGCGAAGCCGGCCTTGTAGACACCGTTGTTGACGTGGTCGTAGACATCGGCGTTGACGGCGTCGATGACATCGCGCAGATCGTCGGGATAGAAATCGAGGCGGCTGCCAGTCAGTTCGTCGAACGCCGTGTTCAGCATCCGCACGATCTCCGCGGACTCGTTGTTGACGATGCGCCGCTCGCGCCGGTCCCACAACGCCGGGACCGTCACCCGCCCCGTGTAGTTCGGGTCCGTCAGGGTATAAAGCTGGTGATGGTAATCGACATGGTTGAGGCTGTCGCCGCTGGAACCTTCGTCGACTCGATAGGACCAACCCTGATCCAGCATCAATGGACTGGTGTGAGAAACGCCCACCAGCGCCTCCAGCCCCTTGAGCTTGCGCATGATCAGTGCGCGATGTGCCCACGGACACGCCAGCGACACGTAGAGATGGTAGCGCCCGGCCTCCGCCGCCAGCCCCCGTTGGCCATTCGGCCCCGGCGCGCCTGTCGACGTGATCCAGTCGCGCAGCTTGGCGGACTCGCGAACGAACTCCCCGCCATGGCTCTCGGTGTCGTACCATCGATCCTGCCATTTCCCGTCGACCAGCAATCCCATGACGCTCTCCTGTTCATTCGATGTGGTGTGGCGCCCGACCCGTCACGCCCCCGACGACGAGTGCGGAATGGCGTCAGGTGCCGCTTGGCCACTTGCCGATGCCAGCATAGATCCCGGCGGCCGAAGGTCGAGCGCAATAACTCGGCTCATTCGTTCGGCTGCGTCGATGAGTCGGGCATCGCCGGCAACGTCTCGCGCGGACACGTGGAGGCCACGCTCGCCATCAGCTCATCGGCCAGCGCACGCGTGGCCGGGCCGGCGCCATCGACATCTCTGTAGATCATCTGAAGCGACGCCTTGCGTACGCCGCCCGCACGCAGCGGCAGCGCCTTCAGCCGGCCCTGCTGCAACGCCCTATGGATACGTGGCTCGGGCACCCAGGCAAAACCCAGCCCGCGCTCCAGCATGTCGATGGTGGTGGACAGATGGCCCAGCGTCCATCGCTGCTCGGCCTTCAACCAGCCGGCATCGAGTCGATGGCGGACCGCGGAGTCCCGCGTCACCAACTGCCGATACCGCTCCAGATCCCGCAGATCCAGTTCGCGCTGCAACAGGTGCAGTGGATGCCGGGGGTGGGCGACCGCGATGAAAGCCACGTCGACGACCGGCTGCCCCAGGAAACCCTGAGCGTCGATACCCGAGATGACGAGATCGGCCCGCCCCTCGTACAACATCTCTACAGCACCATTGAGCACGGTCTCGTGCAGCTGGACACGCACGTGCGGAAAAGCTTCCGAGAACCGGGTCAACGCCTCCGCGAGGGCATCCGTCGGAAATATCTGATCCACGGCCAAGGAGACTTCCGCCTCCAGCCCCCCCGCAAGACGTTCGGCGACGTCTTCCAGCGAGGCAGCGTTCTCGATCAATTGACGCGCCCGCCTCAGCAGAAGCCCGCCGGCTTCGGTGAGAACCACTTGTCGGCCCTTGGGCTCGAACAGCACCACGCCCAGTTGCTCTTCGATCTTGTGAATCGCATGGTTGAGCGTCGAGGGGCTCCGGTGAACGACATCCGCCGCCTTGGCAAACCCACCGTTATCGGCTACCGCCGCCAGCATCTGCCACTGTAGCAACGTCACTTTAGGCACGACTTTCTCTCCATGGGCTCACGCATCCGATGTCAGGGAACTCGTCCCTGCGCTCGAGCTTTCTACATTTCCACATTTTGCCATCCGCGTCAGAAATCGGCGTTTCTCCTCCGACTTTGGCCGCGCCAAGCCATCTTGGGAATAGACGCCGTCGACGCAATCTCATTGATCAATAAAAGCCGTACAAAAGCTTTACGATGCAATATTTTCCCATAAAACAAGACTTTTAAGGGCACCATATCGGTGCAACGATATGCACCATCAGATTACACCCGCTTACGCCGGGTGTTTCGACGCAGCCCGTCGGGCCTCCCCCGCGCCGTTGCCCCATCATCCGCATGACGGGGCCTGGAGTACTGTAATTAAATACAGACTAGGCAATTAATACTGCCTTGGGGTATTGTTCCCCGGCCTTTATTTAAATTTGTCATCCTTTTTTACCCAGGCCTTCACCTTCATGTTGCGAATATTCCATTCGCTGCCCCGCACGCACAAAGTATTATTGCTACCGGTCGCCACCATGGTCACCGTGCTGGGTACGCAAAAGATCATTGGTGTTTTCGGCGATTCCGAAGACGCACAAAAGCAGATTCCCCTGGCGACGACGACCACGATTTCTCAGTCGATCGTCAATTCAGCGACGCCAAAAGAGACGGACTCCACTGCCTTCTCCCTCGGTGATCTGTCGAAAGAGATCCCACTGGCGCAGCTCGAACCGTTGGGGGTAATGCACCTCGATCTGGTCCCCGAAGCACACGCCGACGACGTTCCCCAGCCGTCAGCGCAGGCGATCTCTCCCATCATCAAGCCGGCGGTCAAGCCCAGCGTTAGGAAACTGGCGGTGCAATTGCCCGTGGGCGATGCCTACTCGGCGACCGACGAAGACGATGACAGCATTGGAGGCACCTCCTACGAGGATTGGTCCTTCGACAACTCTCTCGACCCCTCCGGCAGCACGGAACTGGGCGACGAGATCGCCGCTCGTGAGACCTACGTTCCCGAATGGCAGAGCTACACCATTCAGAACGGCGACTCCTTCGCCCTGACCGCCGAGCGGACGCTGGGCCTGGCGTACAGCGACGTCATGCAGATTCTCAACACGGTGCCGGACAAGAAGGTCCTCACGCGCTGGCGGGTCGGCCACAGCTTCGACTATAAACTCGACGAGCACGGCCAACTGCTGGCGCTGCGGGTGATGAAGGATCCCCGCGAGGGCTATCTGATTCAGCGTGACGACGAGACGGCCGACTTCGCCTACTCCCCGATCGAGAAGACGGGCGAAGCCGCCCAACGCATGTTTACCGGCACGGTCAACGGCTCTTTCGCGCTCTCGGCTCAGTCGACGGGGCTCTCCAGCGCCGAAGTGTCCGAACTCACCAGCGTGCTCTCGAAGAAACTCGATTTCCGTCGCAACGCGCGCGCGGGGGATCAGTTCCGGGTGCTGGTCGAGTCCGACATGATCGACGGCCACTCCATGGACTCCAAGGTGCTGGCCGCCGAGTACGAGGGCCAGCGCATGAACCTGACGGTAGTCCGCAACAGTGCCGACGACCATTTCTACACCCCGGACGGCAACAGTCTCGACCCGGCGTTCGACCGTTATCCTTTCCAGGGCCACTACCGCATCAGCTCACCGTTCAACCTGCGCCGCCACCATCCGGTCACCGGCCGCATCAGCCCGCATAAAGGCACCGACTTCGCCATGCGCAGCGGCACGCCCATCGATGCCCCGGCGGACGGCATCGTCGAACGGGTGGTCAACCATCCGATCGCCGGTCGCTATATCGTGATTCGCCACAACAACGGCTACGTGACCCGCTACCTGCATCTCAGCAAGGCGCTGGTCAAGCCCGGCGAACACGTCAAGATGGGTGAAGAGATTGCGCTCTCGGGCAGCACCGGCCGTGTCACGGGCCCTCACCTGCACTATGAAGTGCTGGTGAACAACCACCAGGTCGACGCCATGCGCGTGAAGCTGCCGGAGTCCCAGAGCCTCCGAGGCGATGCCCTCGCTGCCTTCAAGCGCGAATCGGAAAACCTGCTGGCGAAGCTGGATCAGAGCGGCGACAACGAACCGGCGATCGCCCAGGTCAGCGTCAAGAAGAACGACGACAGCGACGACAACATCTAGTCGATGTCATCGTCGTTCAAGGCCCCGCCACGGCGGGGCTTTTTTGTGGTTCTCCTTCCCGGGGCGACCGCCGGCTCACCGATGGCCACCATTCCCCGCATGAAAGAGGCAACCGTTTTTTTGCGCCGAGTCCTCAAATGGGGGTAGCGCTTTGGGTCACATCAGGCCATTCTGGGGGTGACTTCATCCGTCAGAGAGGTAAAGCCGACACAGTCTTTACGTTCGAACGATAGTGGCACTGACGGAGTGAATCGTGGCGACACCGTTCTGTCACCGCACTCTGTCAGGGTCGAGTAGCCTTGAACTCACAGGAGTGCTTTTGCCGATGGTGCGAATCGACAAGAAAGCGAACAGGCTCTACGTACTGGACACCAATGTCCTGATCCACGACCCAGCAGCCCTTTACCATTTCGAGGAGCACGATGTCGTCATCCCCATGACGGTGCTCGAGGAGCTGGACAAACACAAGAATGGCATGCGCGAGATCGCGCGAACCGCAAGACAGATCAGCCGCACCCTCTCCGACCTCACCGCCCACGTTACACCGGAAGAAATCCAGCAAGGCATTCCCATTCCCCGCGTCACCGGTGGTCCCGCCGGTCGCCTGCGCTTCTTGTGCTACCAGGACCTGGCGCCACTGGAGACACTGGAAAACTCCCCCGACAACCGCATCCTCGCCGAGACCTGCCGGCTACGCGACGAAAGACCCGACGCCTCCGTCACGCTGGTGACCAAGGACATCAATCTGCGGGTCAAGGCCACCGCGCTCAACGTCCCGGTGGAGGACTATCTCAACGACAAGGCGTTCGATGATCTCGACGCCATGATCGAGGGAGCCAAGGTCTATGCCGACGCCGGCCGCGACGGGCGCAGCCTGTGGGAATCGCTCGATGTCGAGGTCATGGTGGAACGCACTGATGGCCACACCTTCTATCACCTGGAAGGCGGCATCCCCGAGGACTGGCATGTGGGCATGCTGGTCTCCGACAGCGACAACGGTGCCGAATTCGAGGCCATCGTCCGCAGCCATGGTCCCCGCAAGGCCAGCCTGCAGCTGTTGACCAACTACCGCCATCACGGCGGCGTCTGGGGCGTCCACGCCCACGACAGCCGGCAGAACTTCGCCCTCAACCTGCTGATGGATCCGACCATCGACTTTCTCACCCTGGCGGGCAGTGCAGGGACCGGCAAGACCTTCATGACGCTCGCTGCAGCCCTGCAGCAGACGCTGGACAGCAAGCAGTTCGAGCGTATCGTCTTTACCCGGGCCCCCATCCCGATGGGTGAGGACATCGGCTTTCTGCCCGGCACCGAGGAGGAGAAGATGTCGCCGTGGATGGGTGCCTTCCACGACAACATGGACAACCTGCTGCGCGACGAGCGCGAGGGATCGTCGAGCTGGAACGATGGCGCGACCCGGCAGTTGATCGGCTCCCGCGTCCAGATCCGCTCTCCCACCTTCATGCGCGGGCGCACCCTGAACGATACCTTCCTGATCATCGACGAGGCCCAGAACTTCACGCCCAAGCAGCTCAAGTCGCTGGTAACGCGCGCCGGGCGCAATACCAAGATCGTCTGCCTGGGCAACGTGGGACAGATCGACACGCCCTACCTGACGGCCAACACCTGCGGCATGGCAGCGGTCGTGGAACGTTTCCGCGACTGGCCTCATGCCGGCCATATCACGCTGAAGAGCGTCGAGCGGTCCCGACTCGCCCTGGCGGCGGAGGAGTTGCTGTAACTCCCTCGTCGACCTTCTCCCACCCAACGCAAGACGCCCCGGCCAAGCCGGGGCGTCCATCGGTCATGTCCCACCAGTGACCGTCAATAGTCGTCTTCTGAAGGCTTCTTGTTGTTCATGACGTCCTCGATCAGCTGTTCGGATTCGCTGCGCGGCGTTTCGGCCAGGATCCGCTCGGCCTCCTCCCAGGCACAGACTTCCGTATTGCAGGAGGTGCAGTAGACCAGATCATCGGCTGACTTGGCCTGGGAAACCTTCATCATATGGTTGCCGCAGTTGGGGCATCCCTTGGGCATACGAAACTCTTCGGAAAAGTCTGACACGGCATCACTCCTTGTCGGCCGTTGAAGGTCTGCATCCAGTGTAGTCGAGTTGTGGCTCGCTGCGGCGACATCTCCCTGCCCGATGCCGAATCGCCTCGGGCGTCAGCGCCGCCAGACGACACAGAGATTGTTCGCCGGCAGCTCGTGAACGGCCTCGCACTTCAGGTCGGTGTCCTCGGCCAGCCGCTCCACCGCTTCGAGATCGCGAATGCCCCAGCGCGGATCACGCGCCCGCAGCTGGTCATCGAACGCCGCATTGCTGGGCGCGGTATGCTCGCCGTGGCGCCGAAAAGGGCCATAGACCACCAGCGCGCCACCCACGGGAAGCCGACGTCCGGCTGCGGCGAACAGGGCCTCGCTGGCGGCCCAGGGGGAGATATGCAGCAGGTTGATAGAGACGACCGCGGTCAGATCCGGCAACGGCGGCCAATCCGCCATGACATCCAGACGAACCGGCGCCGCGAGGTTATCCAGCGCCTCGGTCTCCCGCCAGGCAGCGATCGAGGCCAGCGCGGTCTCGCTGGGATCCGTCGGCTGCCAGCACAACGGCGCCAGGTGACGGGCAAAATAGACCGCATGCTCGCCACTGCCGCTGGCGATCTCCAGTACCCGCCCCGCGCTCGGCAGTACCGAGCGCAGCACCGCGAGGATCGGCTCCCGATTGCGCTGGGCGGCCGGGCTGGAGAGACGCCGGTCGCTTCCCCGCGGTTCCAGAGTGTCCATGCTGTTCATGACGCCCCCGTCACTGAAGTCTCGCGGTCAACCAGGCGGCGATGTCTCGCGCCTGCTCGGGGCACAGACTGTGCCCCATCTCGTAGGTGCGGTAATTGACCGGGTAGCCCAGCGACTCGACCTTCTCGGCGCCCTCGCGCCCCAGGGATTCGGGGACGACGGGATCGACCGAGCCGTGATGCACCTCGATGGGCAGACGGCGGTTGACCTCCGCCAGATCGATGCTGTCGGCGGTGGCGAAGTAGGTCGACAGCGCCAGCAATCCGGCCAGCGGCCGGGCGCAGGAAAGCGCCGCCTCGTAGGCCACCGCGCCCCCCTGCGAGAAACCGGCGATCACGATCCGCCGACTGTCGATCCCATTGGCGATCTGGTCATCGACCAGCCCGTGGACGCGCTCGGCGGAAGCGCGTAGCTGCTCGACATCGACCCGGCGGCCGAGATTCATCTCGAGAATGTCGTACCATGCCGACATCGTCATTCCGCCGTTGACCGTCACCGGCAGTTGCGGGGCATGGGGCAGCACGAACCGCACGGCCAGCGAATCCGGCAACTCCAGCGCCGGTATCAACGGTTCGAAATCATGACCATCGGCCCCCAGCCCATGGAGCAGAATGACACAGGCATCGGCCTTTCTCCCGTTCGATGGTTCAATGATCAACTCGCGCGCAGCTGTCATGTTGGATCGTCCTCGTCGCCTGGTTGGCCCGGTTAGGGTTCGAAATTCAGGTCACCCAGTTTAACGTGCCATCCGAAACCTTGCGCGCTGCGTAGGATGATGAACGGATTCGCTTCACGCCCACCCGACGGCTACAGGTCAAAGCCATGCCGATTCCGAATCGCCCGACCCGACTCAAGGATGAGCCATGACGTTTTCCCTCGCCCAGGCGCCTCGCTGGCACCTGCTTCTGGCCCTGACACTGCTCAACATCCTGCTGCTGACACCGGAGCTTCCCTGGGCGGGCTTTCCACCGCGACACTGGATCGCCCTCGAGGTGCCGCTGATCGTCGGTGTGCTGGCCCTGCTGCCCCCCTCGCGCTGGCGACGCTGGCTATCCGGGCTGGTCGCTCTGTTCGCGCTGGCGATCGTCTTCGGCGCCGCCGGCGACGCCTTGACGCAAACCCTGCAGGGGCGATCGCTGAACCTCTATACCGACATCAAGCTGGTTCCCATCCTGGTCGAGCTGATCGTCACCAATCTCGACCTGCCGCTGGCCATCGCAGGCTTATCGGCCGCCGGCCTCGCCGCGTTCGCCACCGGCCTGTTGCTGGCGAGACTGCTGCGCGGTTTTCACGCTCGCAACACGCCACGCGCGCTGGCGCTGCTGCTGGTTTTGTCGGGAGGCATCGGGCTGGCGGGCGTCAATGTCCTGTCCCAGGACAACGCGCCGGCCTGGATCGCCAGGCTCGGCCACCCCGCTGCCAGCTTCGTGAGGTTCGAATGGCAGCGCGCTTTGCAGACACGCCAGGCGATGGCGACGTTCGGGCGCCGGCTGTACGACGACGATCACGCCTATGCGGCGCCCGGCGGCCAGGCCCTTCCCGGCTTGGCCGACACCGATGTCATCCTGGGCTTCATCGAGTCCTACGGCGTCGCCGCCATCGAGCGCGAACCGTTCAGGGCCGAGATTCGGCCGCGCCTCGAGACGATAGCGCACCAGCTCGCCGCCGCCGGCCTGTCGGTGGCCACCGGACGCATCACCGCTGCCACGCTGGGCGGCCAGTCCTGGCTCAATCACGCCACTTTCGCCAGCGGCCTGCCGGTCACGTCGCAGCTGCGGTTCGAGCTGATGATCAATAGCCCCCATTCGACCCTGATCGACGATTTCAAGGCGACCGGGCACGCCACCATCGCCATCATGCCGGGCATCACCCGGGATTGGCCCGAGGGCGGCCGCTACGGCTACGACGAGATCCACACCGCCGGGAGCATGGACTATCAAGGCCCCTCGATGGGGTGGGCCAGCATGCCCGATCAGTTCACCTGGCAACGGGTCGAGGATTATGCGCTGTCACGTCACGACCGGCCGAGCTTTACCGAGTTGGCGACGCTGTCGAGCCACGCCCCGTGGTCGCCGGTCATCGACATGATCGAGGACTGGTCGACGGTCGAAGACGGGCGGGTTTTCGATCGCTGGAGAGGCGCGGGCGAGGACTACGCCACGCTGTGGCAGGACACCGAGGCGATGCGCCGAAACTACGGCCCGGCCATCGACTACTCGCTACAGGCGGCCAGCGGCTTTGCCCGGCGCTACCTGGGCCGGAACCTGCCCCGCGGCGATCACGCCCTGATGATGATACTCGGCGACCACCAGGCCGCGCCGGCCATCATCGGCGACACGCCCGGCAGGGATGTGCCGCTGCATGTCATCAGCGACGATCCGGCGTTGCTACGGGGATTCATCGACAACGGCTTCCGGCCCGGCATGTTTCCGCCCGGGCCGCAAGCCGCGATTCCCATGGAGGGAATGCGGGAGCTGCTGCATCGGATCTACGGCGATGTCACTCCTGATGAGACGTCGCCGACTTCAGGTTCCGGCTCTTGATCAGACTGGCGACGGTGGTGACGACCAGGGTACCGAGAATGATCGACATGGAGAGCCAGATCGGGATTTCCGGAACCAGATGCAGCGGCTCTCCGCCGTTGATGAACGGCAGGCTGTTGGTGTGCATCGCCTCGATGATCAGCTTGACGCCGATGAAGGCCAGGATGAACGACAGCCCCAGGCTGAGATAGACCAGTCGGGTCAGCAGGCCGCCGAGCAGGAAATAGAGCTGGAGCAGCCCCAGCAGGGCAAAGGCGTTGGTGGTGAAGACGATATAGGGCTCCTTGGTCAGCCCGTAGATCGCCGGGATCGAGTCCAGTGCGAACAGCACGTCGGTCATCCCCAGCGCCACCACCACCATGAACAGCGGCGTCACCAGACGCTTGCCGTTCTTGACCGTCAGCAGGCGGTCGCTGTCGAACTCGTCGGTGGCCGGCAGACGCTGCTGGATCCAGCGCACGATGGCGTTGGGCTCGTACTCTTCGTTCTCGTCGTGACCGCCCGCGCCCTCGCGCACCAGCTGAATCGCCGTATAGAGCAGGAAAAAGCCGAAAAGGTAGAAAACCCAGCTGAACTGCGCGATGGCCGCGGCACCGACCGCGATGAAGATGCCGCGCAGGATCAGCGCAATCACGATGCCGATCAACAGCGCCTTCTGCTGGTAGGCGCGCGGCACCGCGAACTTGGCCATGATGATCAGGAACACGAACAGGTTGTCGACCGACAGGCTCTTCTCGGTGATGAAACCCGCAAAGTACTCGGCGCCATGCTGCGCGCCCCAGACCCACCACAGACCGCCACCGAAGATCACCGCCAGCGCGATGAAGAAGACCGACCACCAGGCCGCTTCCTTGAAGGTGGGATCGTGGGGCTTACGCACATGGGCGTAGAAATCGAAGATGAAGAGTGCGGCGATGCCGGCGACAGTCGCCAGCCAGACCCAGACGGGTACGTGCATAGGGAAACCTCCGGTTGACGGTGAACGTCACCGAAAGTCTCTCCCGCTGACCGCGGCACCCGCTGGGTGCCCGAACAACCGATGATACCGGGGCAATGTGGCCCGTGCTGACGACATCATCGAACCGGCGGCGCACGCGGCGCCGGCGGTGGGATACTCCCCTTCCGTGCCCGCGCATTGTGGCCCGCCGCCAATGGCAGAGCAAGGAAAAAAGCCCGTGGAAACACGGGCTTTTTCAGCTTTTCGACAGGCGCCGGCGGGATGCGCCGAGGCGCGCTCAGCCGGAGAGCACCACCGTGCGCCCGGCATGCAGGAAGACGCGCTTCTGCAGGTGGTAGCGCACCGCCCGCGCCAGGGTCAGGCACTCGATGTCGCGTCCACGCGCCACCAGATCTTCCGGGTAGTGGGCATGGTCGACCGCCTCGACGCCCTGAGCGATGATCGGCCCCTCGTCGAGATCGTCGTTGATGTAGTGGGCAGTGGCGCCGACCAGCTTCACGCCCTTCTCGTAGGCCTGGTGGTAGGGTTTGGCACCCTTGAAGCCGGGCAGCAGCGAGTGGTGGATATTGATCGCGCGGCCGGCGAAGTGGTGGCACAGCTCGGGCGACAGCACCTGCATGTAGCGCGCCAGGATCACCAGCTCCGCCCCGCTCTCCTCGACCACCCGGCGCACCTCGGCCTCCTGCTCCGCCTTGGTCTCCGGGGTGATCGGCAGATGGTGATAGGGCAGCCCATGCCACGCCGCCAACGGCTCTAGATCCGGATGGTTGGAGACGATGGCACGCACATCGATCGCCAGCTGCCCGGTGCGATAGCGATAGAGCAGATCGTTGAGGCAGTGGTCGGTCTTGGAGACCATGATCACCACCGGCAGGCGATAGTCCGGCGGGGTCAGCTCGAAGTGCATGTCGAACGCCGACGCCCGCGCGTCGAATTGCCCGCGGAAGTCGTCGCCGTCGAAATCGGCCTGCTCGGGGAGAAAGGCCGCGCGGATGAAGAACTGTCCGCCGCGGTAGTCGTCGAAGGAGTGCAGCTCGGTGATGTAGCAGCCCTGCTCCTTGAGAAAACGGGTCACCACGTCCACCGTGCCCAGCCGGCTCGGGCACTGGGCGGACAGAATCCAGCTGTTGTTTTCAGAGTGCATGTTGGCTCCAGCCAGGCCTGGCCCCTACTGTCGCAGGGGCCTTGTATCGTCAGTGCGACGCGGATTCCACGCGCAGCCCGTACTCGCGCCCGGCATCCCGCAGCCAGCGCACGCAGTAGTCGGCGAAGCTGCGCCGCACCACCAGCTCGAAGCGCTCTTCGCTGGGACGCCGCAGCACCACGCTGGTCTTGGCGAAGACGGTGCCTACCGCCTTGCCCACCGTCAGCCCATGCTCGTGGACGTCGTAGGTGACCGACTTCATCAGCAGCTCGCGCGCCTTCTCGCCGGAGAGCTCCAGCAGGGTCTGGCCGCCGCCAACGTTGACGATGGCGAAGTGGGCATCCCCCAGCCGCGCGCGCAGCCGATTCTCCAGCTCGAACTCCTCGCCAGCGGGCACGATCACCAGCCACTCGTCCGGCGAGACCCACTGCACCGAACGGCTGCCCTCGGCGTCGAGCACCAGCCCCAGCGGCTTGCCCGGCAGGCTCACGCCGAGCTCGGCACGCACCGCCTCGTCGAGGGTGATGGCACCGCCGCGCAGCACCAGATGACCGAGGAACGGCCGTTCGACCACTCGGATCTGCTCGGCGGCGCCACCTTCCTCGGTGACGCGCCCCTGTACCCGGCTCCACTGCAGCGGCGACTCGGGGGTGACGCCGGCGTCAGCGCCCGGATGCGTATCGAAAGTGGCGGCGTTGCCGCCATTATCTTCAGAACGGGCTTCAGACATTCTGGCGCTCTCCCTTGGGATCGATGAAGACGGTACTCACGACTTCGGCCTGGTGGACACTGCCATCGGACATCGGCAGATAGACGGTCTCGCCCATCCGGTTGCGTCCGCCCTTGAGCACCGCCAGCGCGAAGCCGCTCTCCAGTACCGGGCTGTAATAGCTCGAGGTGACGTGGCCCATCATGGTCATGGGAATCTTCTGCTCGGGGTCGAGCACGATCTGCGCTCCCTCCTCGAGGACCACCTTGGGGTCCTTGGGCTTGAGCCCCACCAGCTGCTTGCGATCCTCGCGGGCGGTGTCCGGACGCGTCAGCGCGCGCTGGCCGATCCACGAGAACGGTTTGTCGTAACCCACCGCCCAGTGCATGCCCAGATCCTCCGGGGTCACCGAGCCATCGGTGTCCTGACCGGCGATGATCAGCCCCTTCTCGGCACGCAGCACGTGCATGGTCTCGGTGCCGTAGGGCGTGAGGTCGTACTTCTCGCCGTGGGCGAACAGCGCCTTCCACACGTGCATGGCGTAGTTGGCCTGGACGTTGATCTCGAACGCCAGCTCACCGGTGAAGGAGATACGGAACACCCGCGCCGGGACGCCGGCGACCTTGCCCTCCTTCCAGTCCATGAACTTGAACTGCTCACGGTCGAGATCGATATCGGTCACTTCCGACATCAGCTTGCGCGCGTCCGGACCGGTCACGGTCATGGTCGCCCAGTGGTCGGTGACCGAATTGAAGTAGACCTGCAGTTCCGGCCATTCGGTCTGATGCCACAGCTCCAGCCACTCCAGCACGCCGGCGGCGCCGCCGGTGGTGGTGGTCATCAGGAAGTGGTTTTCGGCCAGGCAGCTGGTGGTACCGTCGTCCATCAGCATGCCGTCGTCTTTGCACATCAGCCCGTAGCGCACGCGCCCCGGTGCCAGCTTGGCCCACTTGTTGGTGTAGACCCGGCCCAGGAACTCACGCGCATCCGGCCCCTGGATGTCGATCTTGCCCAGGGTCGAGGCGTCGAGGATACCCACGCCGCGGCGCACCGCCAGACACTCGCGCGCCACCGCCTCATGCATCGTCTCCAGACGCTCTTGACCGTCGGCGCGGCGTTTTTGTGGAAAATACCAGGGGCGCTTCCACTGGCCGACATCCTCGAACTCGGCGCCGTTCTCCACGTGCCACTGGTGCAGCGCGGTGTAGCGCTCGGGATCGAACAGCTCGCGGCAGTGGCGGCCGACAATGGCGCCGAAGCTGACCGGGGTGTAGTTGGGACGGAAGACCGTGGTGCCCACCTCGGGGATCGAGCGATTGAGGCAGCGCGCGGCGATCGCCATGCCGTTGATGTTGCCCAGCTTGCCCTGGTCGGTGCCGAAGCCCAGCGCGGTGTAGCGCTTGACGTGCTCGATCGACTCGAAGCCCTCCCGGGTCGCCAGCTCCACGGCGGCTGCGGTGACATCGTTCTGCAGATCGACGAACTGCTTGGGCGCGCGCAGCGGCGGCTTCTCGTGGGGGATCTGATAGAGCGCGCTGGTCGGCGACTCCTGGCGCACCGCGACCTCGGGCACCGCGATCGCCGCGGCCTCCTCGAAGCCTGCCGCACGCACCGCCTCGGCCCCCACGTCGGCGCCGTCGGTGAGCGTCTCGCCGAGGGCATAGACCCCATGAACGCCGCCGGCAAAATGCATGCCCTTGACCTCACCGGGCACGAAGCCGAGCAGGTCATCGCGCCACTGGGGGCGCTTGCCGGTGTGCGAGGCCAGGTGGACCACCGGGCTGTAGCCGCCGGAGCTGGCGATGGTATCGCACTCGAGCGTCTCGACCTTACCGGTCACCACGAAGCGTTCGGTGTCGATCGCCACCACCTTGGCACCGCTGACGCGCTGGCTGCCGGTGGCCTCCATCACGGCGCTGCCGGTGATGACGCGGATACCGGCGTCGCGGGCCTGCTTGACCAGATCGCCGTCCGGCTTGGCGCGCGAGTCGACTACCGCGACCACCTCGCGGCCGGCCTCCTGCCAGTCCAGCGCCGCGCGGTAGGCATGATCGTTGTTGGTGGAGAGCACCAGACGCTGCCCCGGCACCACGCCAAAGCGGCGGATGTAGACGGAGACCGCCCCTGCCACCAGGTTGCCGGGCACATCGTTGTTGGCGTAGACCAGCGGGCGCTCGTGGCTGCCGCTGGCCAGTACCACGCGGCCGGCACGCACCCGGTGCAGCCGTGCACGCACTTCGCCCTCGCGACCGGCGCCCGCGGCGGTATCGGCGAGGTGCTCGGTGCGCCGCTCGTGCAGGGTGACGAAGTTGTGGTCGTGATAGCCGTTGGCGGTGGTACGCGGCAGCAGCGTGACGTTGGCCAGGCCGGAGAGTTCGGCAACCACCTGCTCGGCCCAGGCGCTGGCCGGGGCGCCGTCGATCGATTCACGGCTGTCGAGCAGCGAACCGCCCATCTCTTCCTGCTCGTCGCACAGGATCACCCGCGCGCCGGCACGGGCGGCGGAGAGCGCGGCGGCAAGCCCGGCGGGGCCGGCACCGATCACCAGCACGTCGCAGTGCTGATTGAAATGGTCGTAGATATCCGGGTCGGCTTCGGTAGGCGCGCGACCGAGGCCGGCCCCCTTGCGGATGAACTTCTCGTAGGTCATCCACATCGAGGCCGGGGCCATGAACGTCTTGTAGTAGAAGCCCGGCGGCATGAAGCTGCCACCCAGCTTGCCGACCCAGCTCATGACATCGCGCTGCACGTTCGGCCAGCCGTTGGTACCGCGTGCCACCAGGCCGTCATACAGCGCCTGCTGGGTGGCACGCACGTTGGGCACCTGGGCGGCCTCGCTGGCGCCGAGCTGGACGATGGCGTTGGGCTCTTCGGGCCCGGCGGCGGCGATTCCGCGCGGACGCGAATACTTGAAGCTGCGGTTGACGATATCCACGCCGTTGGCCAGCAGCGCGGAGGCCAGGGTGTCTCCGGCGAAGCCGGTATATTGCTGGCCATTGAAGGTGAACGACAGCCGCCGCGAGCGGTCGATGCGCCCGCCCTGATTGAGACGGTTGGACTGGGTCATGACGGCGTCTCCTCGTTGAGCCGGCTGTTCTCGGGCTGTGCGCCCACGGTCTGCCAGCCGCCGTCGGCGGTCTGCACGCCCTGCTCGCGGCGGACCTCGGCGTTGGCGGCGGTGATGCTCGGCTGCTCGCCCATGCGATAGGTCTCGAGAATCTCGTAGGTCGCGGTGTCGCGGGTGATATTGAAGAACTTGCGACAGCCCAGGCGGTGCACCCACATCTCGTGGTGGATACCGCGCGGGTTGTCACGGAAGAACAGGTAGTCGCCCCACTCCTCGTCGCTCACGCTGGCGGGATCGGCCGGCCGGACGAGGTGTGCCTGACCGCTGGGATGAAACTCCTCTTCCTCGCGGTACTCCTGGCAGTAGGGACAGAAGATATGAAACATGGTGTGCTCTCCTCAGTGCGCCACGCCGGCGGCGCCGTGTTCATCGATCAAAGCGCCGGTATTGAACCGGTCGATGGAGAACGGCGCCGCGATGGGGTGCATTTCCCCTTTAGCCAGACTGGCTGCAAAAACGTGTCCGGAGCCGGGGGTGGCCTTGAAACCACCGGTGCCCCAGCCGCAGTTGAAATAGAGTCCTTTGACCTTGGTCTTGGACAGGATCGGGCAGGCGTCGGGGCAGGTATCGACGATGCCGCCCCACTGCCGGTTCATGCGCACCCGCGAGAACATCGGGAACATCTCGACGATCGCCTGCAGGGTGTGCTCGATGGTGGGAAAGCTGCCGCGCTGGCCGTAACCCAGGTAGCCGTCGATCCCCGCGCCGATCACCAGGTCGCCCTTGTCGGACTGGCTGACGTAGCCGTGCACGTGGTTGGACATGGTGACGGTGTTGAGAATCGGCTTGAGTGGCTCGGAAACCAGTGCCTGCAGCGGATGCGACTCCAGCGGCAGCTTGAGCCCGGCCATCTTGGCCAGCACGCCGGAGTTGCCCGCGGCCACGCAGCCCACCGTGTGCGCTTCGATGTCGCCGCGGTTGGTGTGCACGCCGTAGACCTGGCCATCACGGATCTTGAAGCCGGTCACCTCGGTGTTCTGCAGCAGATCGACGCCCAGCGCGTCGGCGCCACGGGCGAAGCCCCAGGCCACCGCGTCGTGACGCGCGACCCCGGCGCTCTTCTGCCACGAGGCGCCCATGATCGGGTAACGCGCGCTCTTGGAGATATCCAGCGCCGGTTCGATCTCCTTGATCTGCTCGGGGGTCACCACCTCGCTGTCGATGCCGTTGAGACGGTTGGCATTGACCCGGCGCTGCACGTCACGCATGTCCTGCAGGGTGTGCGCCAGGTTGAGCACGCCGCGCTGCGAGAACATCACGTTGTAGTTGAGATCCTGGGACAGCCCCTTCCACAGATCGAGGGAGTGGTTGTAGAGCCGTGCCGCCTCGTCCCAAAGATAGTTGGAACGCACGATGGTGGTGTTGCGCGCAGTATTACCGCCACCCAGCCAGCCCTTCTCGATCACCGCCACATTGGTGACGCCGAACTCCTTGGCGAGGTAGTAGGCCGTCGCCAGACCGTGGCCGCCACCGCCGACGATGATCACATCGTAGCGCTTCTTGGGGGTGGGATTGCGCCAGTGACGCTGCCAGTTCTCGTGATGACTGAGCGCGTGCTTGACCAGGCTGAAACCGGAATAACGTTGCATGGGGACCCTCTCTACGCCACGGCGGACGGCGGTATCGACCCTCGGGTCGATGATTTTCCGCGATGGTATCGTCCACCCTTGGGGCCATGATGTTCTGCGACGTCACGCTCGGGCGTGTTTGCGACATGACATTGCGATTTGCGACAGAGAGGATCGCCGCTGCCGTTCGAGGGGCGGCCCGGACGGCGCCGAACCGACGAGAGCGCGAGGCTATCCGCGCCCCGGGACTGCCGCAGAGTGACCGATGATCTCCGGCATGACCTCCAGGCGCATCGTTGGATCCTCAGGCGGGGTGTCGATCCAGTCGAAGAGGCGCGCGATCATCGTGGAAACGTCCTGGCGCATCATGATCAGGCGCGGATGGAAGGCTGCCGCCAGCGGATCCCAGTCGAAGCAGCCCATGATGATGTCGTTCATATCGTGCCCGCCCAGACGCAGCCAGCGCACGATCCCTTCCAGCGAGATCGTGGAGTTGACGAACATCGCCGCGGGCAGATGTCCCTCGCGCTCGACGTAGGCCCCGAGCGCTGCCTGGGCCTTCTCGGCGGCATAATCGCAGGGCACGATATCCGTGGGCTTCGTTGCCAGGCCGCGCCTCTCATGGGCCTGGCGAAAGCCTTCGATACGCTCCCGGGTGTTGTGGTCCTCGGCTCGCCCCCCGATGAACAGCACCCGCGCCGCGTCGGCTCGCCGCGCCGCGA
>NZNW01000103.1 GCA_002695065.1 Salinicola sp.
CGACCCCGGACCGCGCTTCCCCTGGAAAAGACTTCACGAGGCAGGCGTTGGCGCCTGGCCGGACGATGAAGACATCGCCACCTATCGGCGTCGTTTCGCGCACTGCTCGCCAACGGTGGGGCAATACCAACGCGCGCTCGGCGCCTACGGCTATCGGCTCGCGACGACGGGCGTCCTCGACGAGGAGACTCGCAACGTCACCAGAGCGTTCCAGATGCATTTCCGCCCCGCCAACTACGCCGGCCAGCCGGATGCCGAGACCGCCGCCATCCTCTGGGCGCTGCTGGCCCGCTATCGACCGCAGGAACTGATGGCGTCCGATCTGGCGGCGCCGTCGGGCTGCGTCACGCCGGCGCAGGAGGCGGTCGACAGCCCTCGGGCACAACGACTCATGCGCTGAAAGGATAGTGAATCAGATCGTGAACCTTCGCTGTCGCCGGCCCCCGGTTGCGATACCCGTGCGGCTGGTCCGCCGCGAAGCGCAGCACTTCCCCTGCCCCCAGGGTTTGCCACCCCCCTTCGACGAAGAGCTCCATCTCACCTTCCAGTACGACCACATGCTCGATCACCCCCGGAGCATGCGGCGACGACTCGCTCAGGCAGCCCTGCGGCAGCTCGATTGCGAACATCTCGAACCCCAGGAGCGGATCGAACGCGAACAGCGGCGTGACGATCATGCCGGAGGCATCCCGGTGCCTGGCGGGTGACGCCGGTCGATGCACCACACCGCTTTCACCGACCAGAAACCGCGACAGCGGCGCCTGAAGGCCGCTGGCGATCTTCCACAGCGTCGCGATGGTCGGGGTCGACTCGCCCCGCTCGATCTGCCCCAGCATCGCCTTGCTGACGCCACAGAGCCTGGCGACCCGGTCGAGACTCAGGCCGCGCTCACCGCGAAACTGCTTCATGCGCTGACCGATAGCCGCAAGATCTGGACTCATGATCCCTCCCGATGCCTACACCGCCCTGGTGCCAGGTCTCGACCCGACGCCCTGAATACTTTCCTGTGTGCCACGCCAGTTCTGTGTGCCACTGCGCCAGTATCGTGCGCAATGACGGACATTGTCGAAACCCGTGTCGTGCGTTATAACGCACATCACACTTCGATCTTGGGCATCGACATGGCACGTCTCCCGGCCGAGCGCCGTTCCACTCCGCCGCTCCTCACCGCCTCGCACATCACGGCGGGATTCGTCGCGGTGCTGGTCGGCTACACCAGCTCCGCGGTGATCATCTTCCAGGCAGCCTCGGCGGCAGGCGCGTCACCGGTGCAGATCGGTGGCTGGCTGAGCGCGCTCGGCCTCGCCATGGGCATCACTTCGATCGGCCTCTCGCTGCACTTCCGGCAACCGATCCTGACGGCCTGGTCAACGCCGGGCGCCGCCCTGCTGGCCACCAGCCTGCCCGGCCTACCATTGAGCGAAGCCATCGGCATCTTTCTGTTCAGTGCCGCGCTGGTCGTCGTCTGTGGCGTCACCGGGTGGTTTGCCAGACTGATGCAGATCATCCCGCAGCCCATCGCCGCCGCCATGCTGGCGGGTGTGCTGCTGCGCTTCGGCCTGGACGCCTTTGGATCGATGGAAACCGACTTCATCCTGGTGTCGTCGATGTTTCTGAGCTATCTCGCCGCCCGGCGCTGGCTGCAACGTTACGCCATCCTGCTCGTGCTGCTGGTGGGGCTCGGCGTCGCCGCTCTGCTGGGCAAGATCGACGCGGCGGAGACAAGCCTGATCCTGACGCTGCCACAGCCGATCTGGCCGACCTTCTCGCTGTCGAGCCTGATCGGCGTGGGCATTCCACTCTTCGTGGTGACGATGGCCTCCCAAAACGCGCCCGGCGTGGCGACACTGCGGGCTGCCGGATACGATACCCCGGTGTCGCCATTGATGATCTGGACCGGTCTGGCAACGCTGCTGCTGGCCCCGTTCGGCGCATTCAGCATCTGCCTGGCAGCCATCACAGCGGCCATCTGCATGGGGCCGGATGTCCATCCGGACACCGACAGACGTTATCCCGCGGCGATATGCGCCGGGGGGTTCTACCTGCTGGCGGGGCTCTTCGGCGGCTCGATCGGCACGCTCTTCGACGCCCTGCCCAAGGGACTCGTGCTGGCGATAGCCGGACTCGCGCTTCTACCGACCATCGGCAGCAGTCTCCATCGCGCGCTGCTGGAGGCGCATCAGCGTGAGGCGGCCCTGGTGACGTTCCTGGTCACCGGATCCGGCGTGACGCTGTTCGGCGTGGGTGCCGCGTTCTGGGGTCTCGTGGCCGGCATGTCGACGCTGATCGCCGCGTCCGGCCAGCGTCGGAACTGACGTCAGATACCGCTCAAGGCACCCTGCCGGAAGCCATCCTCGGGACCGTCGATCGGCTCCACATCCACCGCCACGTCGAGCTGGTGGGCGCCGCCCCCGTTCATGACACCCTTGAGCGGCGGCACGTCCCCGTAGTCTCGCCCCCACCCCAGTACGAGGTGGCGCTCCCCCGGCAGAGTGCCATTGGTAGGGTCGTACTCCAGCCATCCCCAGTTCGGTACGTGCACCGCCACCCAGGCATGCGAGGCATCGGCGCCGACCAGGCGCGGCTGCCCGGGCGGTGGCAGCGTCTCCAGATAACCGCTGACATAGCGCGCCGACAGCCCCAGGGAGCGCAGGCAACCGATCATCAGGTGCGCGAAGTCCTGGCAGACGCCCCGCCGCGCCTCGAGCACCGCCAGCACCGGGGTGGCCAGGGACGAGAACTCGGGATCGTAGGTGAAGTTCTCGAAAATCCTGCGATTGAGATCGTCGACGCCGTCCAGCAACGCCCGGCCGACCGGGAAACTGGGCGCGGCGAATGCACGCAGCGCGGTCTCTCTCGCGATGAAGGGGGAATCCAGCTGGAACTGGCGCAGCTCCGGCGTACGGCTGGCGTGACGTGCCGCCGACTGCCAGTCGCCGACCTCCCTAGGCGGCAGCGGCCGCCCTCCCGTCTCCAGGCTGGTGACGGCCGTGACCGACAGTGCCGTGTGAACCTCCTGGACGCTGAAGAAGGAGACGAGATTGCCGAAGAAGTCGACACGCTGATGGCTGACTGCGGGCCGCGGGACGATATCGAGTCGGGTATCATCGACCTTCTGCCAGGCAAGCGCCCGCGGCACCACGCGCGCTTCGTTGTGGCAGAGCGACACTGGCGAGGCGTAGTCGTAACGGGTCGAGTGGCGGACACGATAACGCATGGCGGATCCTGTAACGAACGGCGCGGCGAGAGATCCCGGCGGGCGCCGCCTACGGCGCCTGCATGGGCACCAACTGACGCGGCATCTCGACGTGGCTGAAATGGCTGTGCTCGATGGCCAGCGACAGACCACCGAGAGGTTCGGCCAGCGCATCCAGCAGCGCCCCGAGCGCCTGCCTGGCGGCGGCGTCCTCATCCAGCCTCGACAGCTGCTCCAGATCGGCCAGATGCAGCGCCGAGCGCGCCTGGATCAGCAGGCGGGCCTCGTCGCTCCTGTACGGGGTGTTGCTGGGCTGCGGCAGGCGCTCGATCTGGCGCTCCAGGCGCTTGAACATGTAGCCCACCGAGCGCGGATTGGCCTCGTCGAACAAAAGCAGGTCGAGAATGGCTGCGGGATGCAGCTCACTTCGGTACCGTCGCCGATAGGCCGTCGCGTTGTCGGTCGTGGCCAGCACCACGTCCCACAGCGCCTCGCCGGCATGCGCCGAATCGATCAACGCCAGCCGCAATAGCGTCAGAGTCCCCAGGGAACGCTCGAGAAAACGCCCTATATCCATGAAACGCCAACCGAAATGGTGGGGCATGGTCTCGTTGCACAGCCCGAAGAAGGCGGCCAGTTGCGTGATCACCGTCTCGACCGAACGGCGCCCCTGATCGATACCCGCGTGCGGCAGGCGGCTCGATTCCTGGCGCAACTGGTTGAAGACCCGCCAGGCATCGTCACCGAGATGATCGCGTACCGCGCGGCAGTTGTTGGCCATGCGCGAGACGAGTGTCGGCAGGCTACCTTCCCGATCCTGCTGGAACAGCGCCAGTAGCCGCTCGCGATGCGCGGCGAAGCGTTCCACCGGCGTCTCGTCGGGCAACGGGGCCTCGGGCTCCATCAGGTGCAGGATATCGGCCAGTGTCTCGTCCGCCAGCCCTTCCTGATCCTGCTCGAACAGTCGGTAGAGCGCTTCGCGCAGCAGCCGGGAGCGACCATCGAGACGCTCCCCGTAACGCCCCACCCAGAACAGGCTGTCGGCAACACGGCTCGGCAGGTCGGCACCGTCCCGCGTTACCACCAGCGGCTGCCGCGAGCGTCGCAGTCGGCTGACATGAGGCTGCGGCTCGTATGCGGTGACCCATACATCCTTGACGCACTGGCTGGACCGCATCGCGGTATCCGGCGCGCCTTGCCAGGCCACGCCACCGGGCATTACTTCATAGTCGCTGAAGCGGTAGTCCGCGTCGAAGACCGCCTGGCTGAAGCAGCGCACGTTGAATGTCGAGGGCTCCAGTTGGGCGCAGTCGCGACTGAAGAACGGCGCGGTGGCCGTCACCAGCGGCTGCTGGGCCACGTATCGATCCGGCTGGGCGATGATCGACTGGCGCAACCTTCCCGCCGCCTCTTCGCTCAGGTCAGCGGGAGAGACTCGCATCCGATCCCCCTCGAGGCGCTGGAAGCTCAGCGTCTCGAAACCCGCCATCGCCCAGGCGAGCCCTTCCGGCTGCCCGCACCAGTGGCGTTCGGCACTTCCGATCTGCAACGTCTCGCCGAGGAGCCGCTCGCACAATGCCGGCAGGTAGGCGGCGATCAGGGGGTGCTCCAGCGCCCCCACGCCCGGCGGATTGGCAACCCCGACGCCCCCCGTACGGATCGCCTCCAGCAGGCCGGGCACGCCGATCAGCGAGTCGCCTCGCAGCTCCAGGGGATCCATCCAATCATCGCCGATATGACGCAGCAACACGTCGACGGGTTGGAGGCCGCCGAGCGTGCGCATCCAGAGCCGCGAATCCCGCACCACCAGGTCTCCACCCTCCACCAGCGCCAGATTGAGGTAGTTGGCCAGGTAGGCGTGCTCGAAATAGCTGTCGTGGCCAGGCCCGGGCGCCAGCAGTGCAATGGTGGGATGATCGAGATTGAGCCGCGACAACGACGACAACGAGTGATGCTGCGCGCCGAGAAAACCGGCAAGCCGCTTCAGCGGCGCATTGCGGTAGAGATCCGGCAGTGCGCGTGCCATGGCGATACGGTTCTCGAGGGCGAAGCCCATGCCCGACGGGGACTGGACACGGTCGGCCAGCACCTGCCACTGGCCCTCGGCACTCCGGGCGAGATCCACGCCATGCAGCAGCAACCCGGGGTCGTCGTCGCCGAAGAGCCGATCGCAAGGCAGTAGGAAGGCGGGATTGGCATACAGCGCATCGGCCGGCAGGATGCCTTCCGCCAGCATCCGGCGGGGCCCGTACATGTCCTTGAGCACGGCGGCCAGCAGCCGGCTGCGCTGGCGCAACCCCTGCTCGAGACGTTTCCATTCCCGGGGCGAGATGACCAGGGGCAGCGGATCCAGCCACCACTGGCGGCGACTGCCCGCTTCATCAATGGGCAGGTTGTAGGTCACGCCATTCTCGTGCAACAGGTGCTGCACTTCCTCCGCCCGCTGGACCAGCGACTCCCGCCCCAGTTGCCCCAACTGGTGCAGCAGCGGCAGCCAGCGCCGGCGCACCGAGCCATCGGAAGCGACCAGCGCGTCGTGGACATCGCCGGGGGCGTAGGTTTTCAACCAGGGAGCGCGGAGCGTCTCGGTTACCACCATCATCTCTTTTGTCTACGTATGCGCCGGGACTCCTTCCCAGCGGCCGGTGATCACCAGGCTCCTGCCGGTGCCGTGGGGTCGGCCAGATCGCCGACCTCCTCTTTCGATCTCGGAGCGTTCGACTGCCAAACGCCCGACTCAAAAATGCACGCACCCGCGGACGGCGCGCCGGGAGAGAGACTAGCCGATTCCCGTCGTCCGTTCACGCAAGTCCAGGGTGAACGGATAATCCGCGCTGACCGACCAGTCGGGCACGTCGTGGATGCCCTGCCGATGGCCATGGGGCAGAAATCGGGCCAGGCGCCTCGCCTCGGCCTCGTTGGCATTGACCGGGAAATCCTCGAAGTTGCGCCCGGCCGGATGCGCGACATGATAGGTGCAGCCACCGATCGAGCGCCGATTCCAGGTATCGACGATGTCGAACACCAGCGGCGCATGAACCGGTATCAGGGGATGGAGCGCCGACGGCGGCTGCCAGGCGCGGTAGCGTACCCCGGCCACCGCCTCGCCATTGCGCTCCGTCGCTCTCAACGGCACGCGATGTCCATTGCAGGTCACCACGTAGCGATCGCCGCTCATGCCGCCCACCTTCACCTGCAGCCGCTCCACCGAAGAGTCCACGTAGCGCGAGGTGCCACCGCCGGCGGCCTCCTCGCCGAGCACATGCCACGGTTCGATCGCCTGGCGTAGCTCCAGCTCGACCCCCTGATACTGCACGCGCCCGAGAACCGGGCAGCGGAATTCCAGAAACGGGGCGAACCAAGCCAGCTCGAAGGCCAGTCCATCGTTGCCGAGATCGACCAGTATCTCCTCCAGATCGCGCCAGAGATAGTCAGGCAGCATCCAGCGGTCGTGCAGCGCCGTGCCCCAGCGCACCAGGTTGCCGTACGCCGGCCGATCCCAGAAACGCACGACCAGCGCGCGGATCAGCAAGCCCTGCATCAGGCTCATGCGCGGATGCGGCGGCATCTCGAATCCGCGCAGCTCGAGCAGCCCCAGCCGGCCGGTGTCGCTGTCCGGCGAGTAGAGCTTGTCGATGCAGAATTCGGCGCGGTGGGTATTGCCGGTGAGATCGGTCAGCAGGTGGCGGAAGAGCCGGTCCACCAGCCAGGGTTGCGGGGCCTCTTCCCGGCGCAACTGGCCCAGCGCGATCTCGAGCTCGTGGAGCGATTCGTGGCGCGCTTCGTCCACGCGTGGGGCCTGGCTGGTGGGTCCGACGAACAGCCCCGAAAAGAGATAGGAGAGTACCGGGTGACGCTGCCAGTAACTGACCAGGCTGCCCAGCAGCGCCGGCCGTCGCAGAAACGGCGAATCCGCCGGGGTCGCTCCGCCCAGGGTGACGTGGTTGCCGCCACCGGTGCCGGTGTGGCGACCGTCGAGCATGAATTTTTCGGCACCCAGACGTGTCTGCCTGGCCTCCTCGTAGAGAGTCTCGGTCTGGAAGACCAGCGCCTCCCAGCTCGGCGCCGGCATGACATTGACCTCGATCACGCCGGGATCCGGAGTGATCATGAACTGCCTGAGCCGGGAATCGGCGGGCGGCGGATAGCCCTCGATGAACACGGGCATCTCGAGCTCTGTGGCCGTCTGCTCGATCGCCGCGATCAACGCCAGATAGTGGTCGATCTCGGTGACTGGCGGCACGAAGACATAGAGCTGCCCGTCACGCGCTTCCAGGCACAGAGTCGTGCCGATGACGTCGGGCTGGTCGTTGGGCGCAGCGGCGGCGGAGTCCACGTCAGCGCGATGGCGACCGTTCAGCGCGTTATAGGGCAGGCTCTCGGCGTTCTCCCGCTGCGCATCGGTTTCCTCCGCGTCAGGCCTCGCCGTCGCGTGTCTCACCGCGTGGTAATGGCGCGTCACGCCGCCGTGCGGGTCGGCCATGGCCACAGGCGGCGCCCACAGCGACCGCGGCTGGTCGACACCCCGGAACGCCGCCTGGGGTAGCGACGACAGCGGCAGCCGCAGCCCCATCGGCGAGTCGCCGGGAATCAGGTAGAGGTGATCGCGCCGCAGCGGCCACGTCCCGCTCTGCCAGCCATCCAGCCGAGGGGCGTAGCGCAGCGGTAGCGCATACCCCGTCACTTTGCCGAGCCCGCTCTCCAGGAGCCGGGCCAGACGACGGCGCTCCTCGTCGTCGTCGAGATCGTGCTGGCGAGGATCCAGGTCCACCGCCAGCGTCTGCTCGCGCCACAGGTAGTAGAAGGCATCCTCGTACCCCGGCAGCAGGTGGCTCGGGTCGACGCCCAACTGCACCGCCAGCGCCTCGCCGAAGCGCAACGCATCCGCGGCGGCGTAGCCGGGCACGGCGCTCTCGTCCGCCAGCCAGCGCTCGTCGCGCCATACTGGCACGCCGTCCTCACGCCAGTAGCAGGCCAGCGCCCAGCGCGGCAACAGCTCGCCCGGATACCACTTGCCCTGGCGATAGTGCAGCAGGCCACCGGGCGCGAAGGCGCGACGCAGGCGTTTGAGCAACTGGCCGGAGAGCTTGCGCTTGGTCGCGCCCTGAGCGGCCGTGTTCCACTCGTCGGCTTCCATGTCGTCGATGGAGACGAACGTCGGCTCGCCCCCCATGGTCAAGCGTACGTCGCCGGCCTCCAGGCGGCGGTCCACCTGCTCGCCGAGCCGGTCGATCGCGCGCCACTGTTCCTCGCTGTAGGGTCGGGTGACGCGGGGATCCTCGTGTATGCGCTCCACACTCATGGCGAAGTCGAACGTCACCTCGCACTCGTCGGAGTAGCCGACGATCGGCGAGGCGCTGGTCGGTTCGGGTGTCGCGGCCAGCGGAATGTGCCCCTCGCCCGCCAGCAGGCCCGAAGTCGGGTCGAGCCCGATCCAGCCGGCGCCGGGGACGAACACCTCGGTCCAGGCATGGAGATCGGTGAAGTCGGTATCGGTGCCTGACGGGCCCTCCAGTGCCTTGACGTCCGCCGTCAGTTGCACCAGATAACCGGAGACGAAACGCGCCGCCAAGCCGAGGTGGCGGGCGATCTGGACCAGCAGCCAGGCGGAGTCCCGGCACGAACCGCAGGCCTTCTCCAGGGTCTCCTCCGCGCTCTGTACGCCCGGTTCCATCCTCACCAGGTATCGAACGTCCTGCTGCAGGCGCTGATTGAGCCGCACCAGGAAATCGGCAATGGCGAAGTCGCCCTGGGGCACCTCGGCCAACCAGGCCGCCAATCGCCCGCCGTGCTCCCGAATCTCCAGGTATGGCGCCAACTCCTTGCGTAGCGCTTCCGGGTAGTCGAACGGGTAACGCTCGGCGTAGTCCTCGACGAAAAAGTCGAACGGGTTGACCACCGTCATTGGCGCGATCACTTCGACCGCTATCTCGAGTCGCGTCAGTGGCTCGGGAAATACCACCCGGGCGATGAAGTTGCCGAAGGGATCCTGCTGCCAATTGAGAAAGTGCGGCTTGGCCGAGATATCCAGCGAGTAGGCTTCGATCGGCGTGCGGCAGTGCGGCGCAGGCCGCAGCCGGATCAGGTGCGGGGAGAGAGTGACCGGACGATCGAACACGTAGGAGGTACGGTGAGACAGCGCAACACGTAGGGTCATGGCGATCTCTTCGGTCGAATGAGGGGCTCGTCGTGGGCTCCGCGACGCAGGATTGAGCAAATTCAGGCTAACAGCGTGGGCATTTAGCGTGACAGCGACATAGGCCCCTCACTATGCTTGATCGTGCATGCCGTCTCTTTATATACACGGTTTTGCCGCAATGGGCGACGCGACAACACTCAACAAATGCGTCTTCGACCCCGCCGACAGGAGTCTCCCCCCATGGCCAATGTGGATTGGACGCACTATTCGAACCAGCACTTCTACGACGAACTGCTCAGCACCAATGGCGTCCCCCGGGAAGCGGCCAAGCCGCTCTGCGACATCCTCGCCAGCTTCACCTCCAAGGAGCTCAACGAACGCAAGATCGCCGCGGAAGTCGCCATCCGCACCATGGGAATCACCTTCACCGTCTACTCCGAGGGCAGCACCATCGACCGGGCCTGGCCCTTCGACATCGTCCCCCGCATCATCCCTGCCAACGAGTGGCGCATCGTGGAGGCGGGGCTCAAGCAGCGCGTCGATGCGCTGAACCTGTTCATCGACGATCTCTACCATGATCAGCGGGTCGTCAAGGACGGCATACTGCCCAGGGAAGTCCTGGCCCAGTCGGTCAACTTCCGCCCCCAGTGCAGGGGGATCGACCCGCCCCATGGCGTCTGGGCCCATATCTGCGGTTCCGACCTGGTTCGCGATGGCGATGGGACGATCTACGTGCTCGAGGACAACCTGCGGGTGCCCTCCGGTGTCTCTTACATGCTGGAGAACCGCAACGTCACCAAGCGGGTGCTGCCCGAGCTGTTCGAGACCGGCCGCATTCTTCCGGTCGACGACTATCCCGCCCAGCTCTACGACATGCTGGCCAGCATGTCGCCCCGCCCCAACGATGAACCGCAGATCGTGGTCCTGACCCCCGGCATCTACAACTCGGCCTACTACGAGCACGCCTATCTCGCCCAGCAGATGGGGGTCGAGCTGGTCCAGGGATCCGATCTGATGGTGGACGATGACGATATCGTGCACATGCACACCGTCGATGGGCTCAAGCGGGTCGATGTGATCTATCGGCGCGTCGACGATCTTTTCCTGGATCCGGAGGCTTTCCATCCGGATTCCCTGCTCGGCACGCCGGGGCTGCTGCGCGCCTGGCGGGCGGGGAAGGTGGCGCTGGCCAACGCCCCCGGCGCCGGCGTCGCCGACGACAAGGTGGTCTACGCCTTCGTGCCCAGGCTGATCAAGTACTATCTCGACCAGGAGCCGACCATCCCCAACGTGCCCAGCTACCTCTGCATGCTCGAGGAGGACCGCCGCTACGTGCTCGATCACCTCGACGAGCTGGTGGTCAAACCCGCCAACGAGTCGGGCGGATACGGCATGCTGATCGGCCCGCGGGCAACCGAGGAGGAGCGTCGGGAGTTCGCCAGGCGCATCGAGGCCGATCCGCGCAACTACATGGCGCAGCCCACGCTTGCCCTGTCCACCGCGCCGACGCTGTTCGACGGCGCTCCGGAGCCCCGCCACGTCGATCTGCGGCCGTTCATCCTGTCCGGCCCCGAAACCCACGTCACCATGGGTGGATTGACGCGCGTGGCGCTGGTCAAGGACTCGCTGGTCGTCAACTCTTCCCAGGGCGGTGGCAGCAAGGACACCTGGATCGTCGAAACCGAGGGGGAGTGAGGCCATGCTGTCACGAGTCGCCGAGAACCTATACTGGCTGGCACGCTACGTCGAACGCGCGGAGGACACTGCCCGGCTGATCAGCGTCAACAGCAACCTGCTTCTCGACATGCCCGGCAAGGCGGCGCTGAGCTGGTCGACGCTGATCGACATCACCGGCAGTGGCGAGGTCTTCGATACGCTGTTCGACGAACGCAACGAGCGCAATGTGGTGGACTTCCTCTGCCTGTCACGCGAACACGACAGCTCGATCCTGTCGTCACTGGCCAACGCCCGGGAAAACCTGCGCACCACCCGCGACGTGGTGCCACGGGAAATCTGGGAAGAGATCAATCACTGCTATCTGGAGATCAGCGAACAGACCCAGGCCGGCATGAAACCTCGCCAGCGCGATGGATTTCTCAAGAGCGTCACCCGGGCGTGCCAGACGTTGACCGGCTTGATCGAGGGCACCTTGAGCCATACCGAAGCCCGCACGTTCCTCTCGCTGGGGCGCCATCTCGAGCGCGCCGACATGACCACGCGGATCATCGATGTGCGCTCCGGCAACCTGCTCCCCCGCAACCCCGAGGAGCTGATTCCGTTCGAACACCTGCAGTGGATGAGCGTGCTCAAGTCGCTGACGGCCTATCAGATGTATCGCCAGAACGTGAGACTGCGGGTGAGAGGACCGGACGTGCTGCGCTTTCTGCTGCAGAATCGCGCGCTGCCCCGGTCCGTGCTGCGCAGCCTGGAGGAGGTCAGTTGGGAGCTGCAGTCGCTGCCCAATCACGACCGGCCGCTGGCGGTCGCCGCCCTGGTCCGCGCGGAAGTCGCCGAAGCGGACGTGCAGTCGCTGGCACGGGCTCCGGATCAGTTGCACCGGTTGATCGACGAGTTCCAGATCGGCTTCAACAATCTCCACGAAGCGATCGCCAGCGCCTACTTCGCGGTGAGCGAACGGCCGGTCAAGTCGTCGCAAACCCAAGAGCAGACGATGCTGGACGACGATGACGACGACTGATCGGAACGACCGCCGGATTCGACACCTTCCGACAGAACCGCAGCCGAGACGGCTGCATCAGCCAGCCCGTATGACCTGATGAGATCACCTCATCGGGTCACCCGTCGTTTCGCATCCGCCCGCGTTTGAAGCAGCCTTCAGGCCTGGGCCGTCGTCGCGCCTCGCGACACCACTCCATGGATGTAATGGAGCTTGTCGCGGATCGGTGGCGTGATGACCAGCGGCACCATGTCCAGCAACCCCATCTCGCGATTGAGCTCGTTCAACGCGAGGCCGATCTGCTGGTAGGCCAGGATCATGCCGTCGATGCCGCCATCGTGCTCGGCACGGCGCATGCCGAGATTGTCGCCCGTGTCCAGCACGGCGACGATGTCCTGGTAGGCGGCAAAGGTTTCGGCGAAATCCTCCCAGGCGTGCATGGTCGCATAGGCAGAGACATGGGATGCCGGCCAGTCCGGCGCGGGCCCCTGCTCGTAGTAGCGCTCCAGCGCCTCGGCATAGGTCGGGTCGTCGTGATCGCCGAAGACGGCACGGCTCCCCTCCTCGTCCTGCCCCTTGATCAGCAGGTCCCAGTAATAGTGGCCGATCTCGTGACGGAAGTGGCCGATCAGGGTCCGGTGGGACTCGTTCATGTCGACGCGCAGGCGCTCACGCTCCGCGTCGTCGGTCTCCTTCAGATTGATCGTGATCAACCCCTGGGCATGGCCGGTGTAGACCTTCTCGCCACTGCCGGTCGATCGCCACAGGCCTGCGTCCGGCATGGCATCCGCCATGAACGCGAAACTGAGCGGCAATGGCGATTCGTCTTGTGGAGCGGGATGCGGCAGGCCGATCAGATCCAGAGTGTAGAAGAGCCGCCGCTTGGCGGCTTCCAGGGCTGCCCAGCGTGCCCGATGGCCCTCGACCGAGAGATCGGGGATCACCGCGTTGTGTCGGCAGCAGTCGCAAAGCCCACCGTAAGCCGCGTGATCTTCCGGGGTCTGCATCCGGTTGCAGACGCCCTCGCTGGCGAAGTTGAAGCACTTGACCAGGGCCTGGCCACACCCCGGGTTGGCACAACGGTAGCCGACCTCGCTGTCCGGGATCATCGCCGCGATGGCTTGGCACGAGGGGCACCAGCCGACTTCCGCATCGCAGACGACGCACCGGGTGTTATCGAAGAACAGCCGACTCGGCGGGTTGCAGTGATGGCATTCGAACGTACGCATGACCAATCTCCCTATCAGTGGCGCAGCGAGGCTGACGACGGAATGATTCCACACGCCAGACAAGAAGATTAGCAAAACGCGGCAGACTCAGGAGCCCATCGCGTTGCGACGATCAAATTCGATTCTGGAGAAGGCCTGATCCAGGTTTTCCACCCGGTCCACCACCGCGGGCTCCCCGGCCTCGATATCTTTCCCGGTACGCGTCTCGATCAAGGTAGCGAGCGATGCGCTGTCCAGTTGGCCGTCGTAGTGGACGCGATCGACCGAGGCGTCGGCGGAACCCGGCAGATAGATGGTGTTGTTGGAGAAGTCCACCGCGTAGGCAATCACGCCGGGGATGATGAACAGCAGCAGTCCCAACCCATCGGCAATCGCCACGCCAGGATCGATGCGACCCTGGAGCTGGCCCTTGCGCTCGGGATAGAAAAGCGTACCGCAACCGGCAAGCGAGAGGACGAGCCCGGACACGACCGCGCCCACCACGAGACGTCGCAACAGAGAAAGCATTGAAGAGTTCCAGTGACAGTTGGTGACGCAAGGTAACCTAATCCATCACCCACCATCCGTCCAGGCATCGAACCTGGCCGAGCGTCTCCAGAAGTGGCGCCCGAACTCCGGTCGGGCGCCTCGACAGGCGCTGGACTACCGGATCAGACCAGTGATGCGCCGTAACCCCACAGCAGCACGGTAATGGCCAGCAGGGCTTCCAGCACCAGCACGCCAATGGCGAGCGCGGCGCTCGAGGCCCGCAGCCCCTCGTGCTGATCGATGCCCAGGAACGACGGCAGTCCCGCATAGACGAGATACACCGTGTAACAGAGCCCTGCGATGCCGGCCAGCAGGCACAGCCACACCAGTGGATAGAGCGCCACCACGCCGCTCAGGAACATGGGTGTCGCCATGTATCCCGCGAACACGACGCAATGGCTCAAGTCGGGACGCTCGGGATAGCGGCGCGCCAGCCAGTGGATGACGTTCCCCATCAGCCACACGGCACCCAGAATCAGCGCATAGAAGATGATGGCCAGCAGCACGGCCGTCGATGGCGATACGCTCACCGTCTTCGCCATCCCGGTCTCCGTGGTGCCGAAGTGCCAACCCACCACTGTCGTGCCGATGAAAGCGCAGACCACCGGAATGGCGGCCATCAGCAGCACGTGGGAACCGTAGAAGTGCGACACGGTCTCGTTCTCGCCGCGGATCTGTTGCCACTCGCGATTGGGATGCGTGAGCAGTCCCCAGACGTGATGAATCATGAAACACCTCCTTCCGGCGCGGGCCGCCAACGACGGATGTTCGATGGTGTCCTGTTCCGCTCGCCTCTCCGACGACGCCGGATGCGACCCTGACTTTCACTATAGAAAAGATTGCGGGAGTGGAAAGGCCAATCTCACCGTCGGGTTCGCACTGGCCGGGGGACGGAGCTTTTTAGCGTCGGCCCCTCCCCGTCGGCAGTTCCCATCTCTATACTGGCCAGCCTGAGAACGACTGCAGATCACGCCATGTCCCTACAGGCGCGTTCCGCTCGACGCCGATGAATACAGGAAAGAACACCCAATGCGTGCCAGCCAATTACAGATCTCGACCCTCAAGGAAACTCCGGCGGACGCGGAGATCGTCAGCCATCAACTGATGTTGCGAGCCGGCATGATCCGACGCCTGACATCGGGGCTCTACACCTGGCTGCCAGTGGGGGTGAGGACGCTGCGCAAGGTCGAGCGCATCGTTCGCGAGGAGATGGATCGGGCCGGTGCGCAGGAGGTGCTGATGCCCGCGGTACAGCCCGCGGAGCTATGGCAGGAGTCCGGCCGCTGGGACGAGTACGGTCCCGAACTGCTGCGCCTCAAGGATCGTCATCAGCGCGACTACTGCGTGGGCCCGACCCATGAAGAGGTCATCACCGACCTGGTGCGTCGCGAGATCGGCAGCTACAAGCAGTTGCCGACCAACTTCTACCAGATCCAGACCAAGTTTCGCGACGAGATCCGCCCCCGCTTCGGTGTCATGCGTTCGCGCGAATTCATCATGAAGGACGCCTACTCGTTCGATACCGACGAAGACGGTCTCAAGGCGTCCTATCAGCGCATGTACGACGCCTACGTCCGGATCTTCACCCGCCTGGGCCTCGATTTCCGTCCGGTACTGGCCGACAACGGCTCCATCGGCGGTACCGGCTCGCACGAGTTCCACGTGCTGGCCGATTCCGGCGAGGACGCGGTGGTCTTCTCCACCGGCTCGGACTACGCCGCCAATATCGAGAAGGCCGAGGCGCTGCCGCCCGCGGGCGCCGAGCGCGCTGCCCCGCAGGAAACGATGCGCCAGGTGCCCACGCCCGGCGTTCGCACGATCGCGGCGCTGGTCGATGGGTTCGGCCTGCCCATCGAGAAGACCGTCAAGACGTTGATCGTGCATGCCGCCGGCGGCGGCCTGATCGCGCTGATGGTGCGTGGCGACCATCAGCTCAACGAGATCAAGGCCGAGAACCTCGACGCCGTCGCGGCGCCGTTGACCATGGCCAGCGAGGAGGAGATTCGGGCCGCCATCGGCGCGGGCCCCGGCTCGCTGGGACCGGTCGGGCTGCCGCTGCGACTGATCGTCGATCACAGCGTCGCGCTGATGAGCGACTTCGGTGCGGGCGCTAACGTCGACGATCAACATCTCTTCGGCATCAACTGGGAGCGCGACCTGCCGCTGCCGGAAGTCGCGGATCTGCGCAATGTGGTCGAAGGCGATCCGTCGCCGGATGGCAACGGCACGCTGTCGATCACCAGGGGCATCGAGGTCGGCCACGTGTTCCAGCTCGGCCAGAAGTATTCGCGGGCCATGAACGCCACCGTGCTCGATGACACCGGTCAACCGGCGACCGTGTGGATGGGCTGCTACGGTATCGGCATCACCCGCGTGGTGGCGGCAGCCATCGAACAGAACCACGACGCCGGCGGCATCATCTGGCCCGATGCCATCGCCCCCTTCCAGTTGGCGATCGTGCCGATGAACGCGCACAAGTCGGATCGGGTTCGCGAAACGGCCGACAGGCTCTACCAGGAGTTGACCGATGCCGGCATCGATGTGCTGCTGGACGATCGCGATCTTCGCCCCGGCGTGAAGTTCGCCGATCAGGAGTTGATGGGCATCCCTCATCGCCTGGTGGTCGGCGATCGCGGACTCGACAACGGCGAGCTGGAATACAAGGGTCGTCGCGACAGCGAGGTCACCATGGTGGCGGTGGACGAGCTCCGACACTTCCTCGACGCCAGGTTCGCCTGATCACGCGCCAGCTCGTGACAAGGTCTCTTCTCGCGCTGGCGGCAACGACCTGGCTCGTCGCCGCCAGCGCGAATGCCGGGGAGCAGACTGCAAGCGAGATCGACGAGCCGCTCTCCCAGGCGCTGCTCGATGCCCTGTCGCGGGTCATGGCGGAGCCCGACGGGTTCGAGGACGCCTTCGACGCCCAGGTATGGCTACTGGACATGCAGTCGCGGCTGGCCAGGCGGCAGCCCAAGGCCTACCCCTCTCGCCGCCAGCGGCTGACCCTGCTCGAGCGAATCCACGCCGAAGCCCGGCGTGCCGGCCTGCCGCCAGAGCTGGTCCTGGCGTTGATCGATGTGGAGAGCCGTTTCCAGCCCACGGCGGTCTCGCCGGCCGGAGCGCTGGGATTGATGCAGGTGATGCCGTTCTGGAAAGCCGAGCTCGGCCGCCCCCAGGACGACCTTCACGATATCGACACCAACCTTCGCTACGGCTGCACCATTCTCGCGCACTATCTCGAGCGCGAGCAGGGGGACTGGACCCGCGCGCTGGCGCGCTACAACGGCAGCCTGGGCCGCACGATCTACCCGGAGCAGGTGATGCAGGCCTGGTTCACCCGGTGGTGGGTCGATCGCTGACTCCAGTTCCGGCGACAGCTAGCGTTTGCGATCCTCGACCTCGGTATGTGACGTCCCCGGTGGGAGCGGATGGCCCTTGGCCAGTTCGGCCCGCGTCGCCTCGCGCACCTCCAGCACCTCGATGTCGTAGGTCAGCGTCTCCCCCGCCAGCGGATGATTGGCATCCACGGTGACCCGCGTGTCGTCGGCCGCCACGACCGTGACCGTGCGCGGGCCGTCCGGGCCCTGAGCCTGAAACCGCTGGCCGGCCTGGAGTCGCTGATCCTGCGGGAAAGCCGAGCGCGCGCTGACGCTGACCAGCGCTTCGTCGCGCTGGCCATAGGTGTCGCCAGGCGCCAGCGTGACACGCAGCCGCTCGCCGGCCCGCCGGGCGGCCAGCGCGCTCTCCAGCGCCGGGAACAGGTTGCCGTGGCCGTGAAGATATTCGAGTGGTCGTTGACGCGCCCGGGAATCGTCCAGGGTGCGACCGCGCTCGTCCGCGAGGACGTAGTGAAGGGTCGCAACGTGGGACGGCTCGATGGCGAGCTGGCTCATGATGGCTCCAGAGTGAGGGTGGTATTCGTGGCGATGAACTGGCGGCAGTCGGATCGATGGCTCAGGAGGGATGCTTGCGCAACGCCTCCACGGAGACTTCCAGACGCTGGGTCTGCTGTAGCAGGTTGAGCAGCACGATGGCCCGCTCCTCGCCCTTCTGCGCCTCGAAAACCGCCTGAAGCGCACGGAAAGGCCCGTCGGTGATCTCGACGATATCGCCCTGGCGATAGTAGACGTTGGCGCGGTCACGGCTGCTGTCGGCACTGACGCGGTCGCGTAGCGTATCGACCAGCGCATCCTGCACGAACACCGGCTCGTTGCCGAAACTGACCAGCCGCAATACGCCACGGGTGGAACGGATCGGCCGCCAGTTGCTGGCCATTCGATCGAGACGAATGAACAGATAGTGCGGGAACAGCGGCTCGGCCACCCAGGCCAGCTTGCCACGCCGGCGCTTCTGGACCTCGAGCACCGGGTGGAACACCTCGTAGCCCTGGTTGTCGAGATGTTCGCTGGCACGAAAGGACTCGCCGCCCTTGCATTGGATCACGTACCAGCGGGGTAGCGACTCGCCGTCCTGCGTCGACTCACTGGTCATCGGTATATCCTTCCTGATCACAGCCACTAAAGAGACAATCCATGTCGTCACGCCCGTTGCCGGGGCAATATCACACGCTATCGCGGGATCGCCGACACGGCATTCGGGCCAGACGCGACAGGCCATCTAGCGTACCATTTTCGATCCGACTCGTCCGCCCGCGGCGGGTCGATCCGGTTTCTTGGAAACACTGAATAGATCGGCGAGCAGGATGAAGCGCAACGCAGCGATTCACCTGCGCAGACATTTAGGCAGCGTTTCCTTTGGAGGTTGCATGCAACACGAGCCACGTGACTGGCTGACATCCTTGCGCGTCTATCTGCGGGCTCCGGTCGTGACCTTGCTGTTTTTGGGGTTTTCCGCCGGCCTACCCTACCTGCTGGTGTTCTCGACGCTCACCGCCTGGCTCGAGGACAGCGGCGTCGAAGTGGCCGCCATCGGTTTCTTCAGTTGGGTGGGGCTGCTCTACTCGATCAAGCTGTTCTGGGCGCCGATCGTCGACCGCGTCAGGCTACCGCTGGTTGGGCGCTGGCTGGGCCAGCGCCGCAGCTGGATGCTGCTGGGCCAGGCCCTGATCGGCGGCGGCCTGCTCGGTCTCTCCGGGCTGGACCCCGCCGGCCACCTGCCGCTGGTGGCGGCCTTCGCCCTGCTCACCGCCTTCGGCGCCGCGACCCAGGACATCGTCATCGACGCCTATCGTATCGAGTCCGGCGAAGCGGCCATCCAGGCAGCCATGGCATCGACCTACATCATCGGCTATCGCATCGGTATCGTGATGGCCGGCGCGGGCGCGCTCTACATCGCCGACGCCGCTTCCTGGGCGGTCGCCTACCTGAGCATGGCCGCGCTGGTGTCGGTGGGCGTGATAACCGTGCTGGTGCGGCCGGAGCCGCCACGCCCCCAGAGTCTCTCGGTGGTGCTGTTTCATCCGCGGGTGAAGCGCTTCCTGCGCCAGCGGCGACAGCGGCCCGGTTGGCAGCGTCAGGCCGGTGCCTGGCTGATCGCCGCGGTGGTCTGCCCGATCAGCGACTTCTTCCAGCGCTACGGCCGGCTGGCGCTGTGGCTGCTGGTCTTCATCGGCATCTACCGGATCAGCGACATCTCGATGGCGGCGATGGCCAACCCGCTCTACCTGAGTCTGGGCTTCACCAAGAGCGATATCGCCAGCGTCACCAAGGTCTTCGGCGTGCTGATGACCATCGGCGGTGGCGTGCTGGGCGGCCTGCTGGTGGTTCGCTACGGGCTGGGCCGAATGCTGGTCGTGGGCGCGCTCGCCGTGGCGCTGACCAATCTGCTGTTCGCCTTGCTCGCCACCGGCGGCGACAGCCTGCCGCTGCTGGTCGTCGCCATCACCGGGGACAATCTGGCCAACGGACTCGCCAGCACGGTCTTCATCGCCTTCCTGTCGAGCCTGACCTCGCGCACCTACACCGCGACCCAGTACGCGCTGTTCTCGTCGTTGATGACGCTACCCGGCAAGTTCATCGGCGGCTTCTCCGGCCTGGTGGTGGCCGATCTCGGCTACGCCAGCTTCTTCGGCATCGTCTGCCTGCTGGGCCTGCCTGCGGTGGCACTGGCCTGGTGGCTCAGTCGACGTTTGCCGACACTCGATGGCGCGGAGGCCGATACCGGCGGCTCAACGACCGGGCACCCGGCCGCGGCGTTTCAGGGAAGTCCGGAGTTTCAGGAGAGCCCGGGGATTCAGGAGAGGGCAGCGCGCCCGTCGATGCGTGCCGACGGGCGCCAGGGCGAGGAGTCGGGCCGCTGAGCAGCCCGCCGAAGCCTTCAGCCGAGGGACGTTCTCTGCCGGGCGAGCCACTCCAGCGCGCCATCGGAGGCCACCCACTGGTCGCGCATCAGCTGGCGGTACTGCCACGCCTCCGCCCGCGTCCCCGGCTCCGGCATGTCCTCGCCGAGCCGCGCCGGGCGGGGCCTGTCCTCGCACAGGATCGTGAGGATGTAGGGATTGGAGGCGTAGACCTCCCGCAGCACGGCAAGCGCATCGTCGTGCCGGGTCAGGCGATAGAGCGCCAGCACCCTGCCCATCTGCACCCCCAGCATCTCGGCGCCTTCCGGGCCCTGCTCGCTCACCGCCAGCGCCTGCTCGTCACGCCCCTCGCGCAGCAGCTGATCGATCACCAGCTCGCGCAGGCCGAGGCTGTCCTCCTCGTCCAGTGCCAGCAGCCGCTGGGCCAGTCGCCGCGCCTCCTGGCCCGCGCCCCGCTCCATGCCGATGACCAGCGCCAGCCCGGTCCGCAGTAGCGTGGCATTGTCCGCGTCGTGCCAGGAGAACGTCCCACCGGCGTCCTCGAGCTGGCTCAGCCAGAAGCCGTAGCGTTCGGCCAATGGCGTGAAGAAGGTATCGACCATCCACGGCAGGCTACCGAAGCGGCTGGCCAGCGCCAGCGTCAACGCCTGCATCACGCGAGGTGCGTCGAGCCACTCCGGATTCGAGCACAGCGCCTGCAGCCACTGCGGTGCCGTCACCCAGGGGTCGCCCAGGAATCCGAGCGCGGCATCCTCGTCGATCTCGACCTCGCAGGCCTCGGCCCAGCCCCGGTAGAGCGACGCCTCGCGGGCGCTGGGCTCGTACAGCAGCGCGCCGTCATCGACGTGACTCAGCTCGAGGCGTGGCGGCCGCTGCTGGGTGTGCAGCAACGCCTGCAGCGCCGTCAGTGGACCGGCCG
>NZNW01000104.1 GCA_002695065.1 Salinicola sp.
CTCATTTACACCCCGTAAACTGGAGCGCCAGCCCGGTCCTCTTTCGCCGATTTTTGCCTTGTCTTGCCTTCGCTCGCCGACTTTTCATACAAACCCTAGTCTCTGCCCGTGGGATAGGCCAGGCGTCGCAATGACAGCTGGCCGGGCAACGACAACGGGCGGCACGAGGGCCGCCCGATCCGGATGTGAGAACCGTCCCCTCAGCCCAGCGCGATACTGGCGTAGGTCGGCTCCCCGCGGGCGTGGCTCAAGGCCACCGTTGCACTGCTGAATTGCATCAGCGGATCGTTGTCCGCCAATGGGGCCACCGCAGGCTCCAGCCGACGAATCTTCAGCGTTTCGCCACGATCCTCGCGCGGCGGCGTGCCGAAATACTCGCGGTAACACTTCGAGAAGTGGGGAGTGGAGACGAAACCGCAGGCGGAGGCGATCTCGATGATCGGCAACGGCGTCTGCTTGAGCAGCTGCCTCGCTCGCGTCAGCCGCAACTTGAGATAGTAGCGCGACGGAGAGCAGTGCAAGTGACGCTGGAACAGGCGTTCGAGCTGGCGCCGGGAGACATCCACGTAGCTGGCCAGCTCGTCGAGCTCGATCGGCTCCTCGATGTTGGCTTCCATCAACGCCACGATCTCGAGAAGTTTCGGCTGCGTGGTGCCCAGCACATGCTTGAGCGGCACCCGCTGCTGGTCCTCCTCGCCGCGAACCCGCTCGTAGATGAACATCTCGGAGATGGCCGCCGACAGCTCGCGCCCGTGGTCGCGCCCGATCAGGTTGAGCATCATGTCCAGCGGTGCCGTGCCGCCGGAGGCCGTGAAGCGGTCGCGATCGATCGAGAATAGCCGGGTGCTCCACGCGGTACGCGGATAGGCCTCCTGGATCGCGGCCAGGCACTCCCAGTGGATGCTGGCGTCGTAACCGTTCAGCAGCCCCGCCTGGGCCAGGGCCCAGCTGCCGGTACAGACCGACCCCACCCGCCGCAGCTGGCGCTGACGGCTCTGCAGCCAGGTCAGCAGGGCCGGGGTGACGGAGCGCTGGGGAGCGACACCTCCGCATACCACCAGCCAGTCCAGCCGCAGCGGCGAATGGGCACTGGCATCCGGTGTCACCTGCATGCCGTCACTCGCCCGAACGGGGGCGCCATCCATGGTCATCACGTACCAGCGGTAGAGCTCGCGTCCGGCAAGTTGATTGGCCATCCGCAACGGCTCGATAGCCGATGCCAAAGAGATCAGGGTGAAATCTTCCAGCAGCAGGAAGCCAAGCGTTTGCGGTTCGGGCACGGCGCCGGCGGGGGTGGGGGCGCTACCACGAGCGGGGGTGATTGCCATTTCATGTCTCCTCCAAGGATGGTTCGGCGGTTATTGTTATTGCGGTTCCCTGGCGTCTATCGCTCTCGGTCCACTGCGACTTCATCGGCGCCGAACGGCGCTCGAGTGCGGCCGTCACGTGACTTTTCAGCGTCTCGACCGGTCTGTTTCGACTGTAATCCCTGTGACCATGCGACGCATGCGTTTTTATCTCTGCGCGACATCGTCATCGTCATTAGGCACCTCGATGTCGTTTTTAGAACAGACTGTCATCCCCACGCTCCAGCGGTGTCGCGATTCGAGCAAAACGTGAAAAAGTGTTACCGGGCAGAGGTGATAACGAGTATCATTCACAGCGTTACCGTACCCTTGTCGCCCCGTCGTCGTTCACCGCGACCCACCGTTGGATGTCTGCCATGTTGGTACCCTTTCTGATCATGCTGAGAGAGGGGCTGGAAGCGGCCCTGGTCGTCGGCATCATCGCCAGCTATCTCCGTCAGACCGGCCGCGGCGCCTGGATGCCC
Source organism: Salinicola sp. (assembly GCA_002695065.1). GTDB lineage: Bacteria > Pseudomonadota > Gammaproteobacteria > Pseudomonadales > Halomonadaceae > Salinicola. The sequence continues at coordinate 1,832 of NZNW01000104.1, forward strand.
GCGGTATGGATCGGCATCTTCCTGGCGGTCGCCCTCGCCCTGTTCGTTGGCGCGGGGTTGCAGTTCGCCAGCGCCGAATTCCCGCAGCGTCAACAGGAGCTGTTCGAGGCCCTGGTCGGCTTTCTCGCCGTCGGCGTGCTGACCTGGATGGTGATGTGGATGCGCCGCGCCGCCAGCGGCATGCGGCGGGACCTCACCCGGGCGCTCGACGAGGCGTTCCATAGCGGACGCCGTCACACCTACGCCCTGATCGCCATGGTCTTCCTCGCCGTGGCGCGCGAGGGACTGGAATCGATCTTCTTTCTGCTGGCGGTGTTCCAGCAGAGCAGCAGCTCGGAGGCGCCGCTGGGTGCGCTACTGGGCCTGATCGTCGCTGCCGTCGCCGGCCTGGCCCTCTATCGTGGCAGTTTGAGGCTGCCGCTGGCGCATTTCTTCCGCCTCACCGGCCTGTTCATCCTGCTGGTGGCGGCCGGCCTGTTCGCCGGCTCGGTACGCGCGCTGCATGAGGCGGGCCTCTGGAATCACGCCCAGGAGGTGGTTTTCGACCTGAGCGACCGTCTGCCGCTGGACACGCCGCTGGGGTCGCTGTTTTCAGGCATCTTCGGCTACCAGCCGGCCCCCACGGTGAGTGAGGTCGTGGCTTATATCGGCTATCTGGCGGTCGCGTCGTGGCTGCTGTGGCTTCGTCCGTCGTCGACCCGGGCAGCGGCGGCGACCCAGCCCCGGCACGGGAGAGCCTGAGCCATGTCACAGGCCGCTTCCATCGCGCCGCCCTCCCCCCGCAGCCTGCGCCTGGGGATGGCGTTGTCGTTTCTGCTGATGCTGGTCGCCCTGGGCGTTTTCACGCTCTCGCTGCGGGCCGTCAATCCGGTCGGCGACGACGGCCAGGTCGTCGAGGTGACCGCCAGCGGTTGCGAGCCCAACCGCCTGGAAGTGCCTGCCGGACAGCGCACGTTCACCGTGGTGAACCGGTCGGATCGGGCCATCGAATGGGAGATCATCGACGGCGTGATGGTGCTCGCGGAGCGAGAGAACATCGCGCCCGGCCTGCGCCAGCCGCTGACCGCGACGCTGAAGGCGGGTGATTACGTGATGACCTGCGGCCTGCTCAGCAATCCACGCGGCACCCTGCATGTCGTCGCCGGCGATTCGAGCGCTCCGGCGTCCACCCTTCCGGCGACCGCCTTCGTCGGGCCGCTGGCCGAGTACCGAGTCTATACCACGCTGCAGTTGCGAAAGCTCCGCACCCGCGTCGTCGAGCTGCGCGACGCCGTCGCCGCCGACGATCTCGATGCCGCCCGCCGGGCCTATCGGGAAGCGCGTCGCATCGACCTGCATCTCGCCATGCCCATCGGGCTCTACAGCGATATCGATCAGCGCCTTAACGCCCGCGCCGACGACTTCGAACAGCGCGAAGCGGACCCTGCCTTCGCCGGCTTCCACCGGCTCGCCGCCGGGCTGTTCGGGCATCAGGGTACCGCAGGCCTGAATCCCGTGGCCGCGCAGCTGGTGGCCGATGTGGACACCCTCGCCGAGCGGCTGAAGCACGCCTCGATCCCGCCGGCCCAACTGGCCGCCGGCACCTCCCGCGTGCTGGAAGCGTGGCTCGATCATCACCGCGAAGGGAGCGCCATCGCGGGCCGGGATCTCGCCGATCTCGTCGCCCTGACGGAGGGAGCCGACAAGATCGTCTCGCTGCTGTCGCCACTGCTGGAGCATCGATCTCCCGCCGTCCACCAGACCCTGCAGGCCAACCTGAAGGCGCTGCAGCGGGATCTTCCGACGGCCATCGATTCGTCGACGCCATCCGGCGTCGCCGCCGGGGCCCTGCTGCAGGCGACCGGCACCCTGGCCGACTCCCTCGCCGGCATCAATCAAACCCTCACCCTGGAAGGTTAATCGACATCGGTCATCGCCCATGAGTCAGTTCGATCGTCATTCAGGCTGTCCCTTTCATCGCCGGACAGACCGTTCCCAGACAGCACCTCCCCAGGCGGACACGCCCGTGCCCGCCCATCGTGAACGCCGTCGCTTCCTCAAGGGCGCCGGCTTGACCGGCCTTGGCCTGGGACTCGGCGGGATCGGGCTCGGTGGCACCTGCCCGGCCCTGGCCGCCAGCGGACATGGCCAGGACGTGACCAGCGCGCCGCAGGCGCAGGACTCGCAGCTGCGCTACCCCTTTCACGGCGAGCATCAGCAGGGCGTCGTCACTCCCCGCCCGGCCACCGGCATGCTGGTCGCGTTCGACGTCCTGGCACGGGACCGGGACGACCTGGAAAGGTTGCTGAAGATACTGACCGAGCGGATGGCCTTTCTGACCCAGGGCGGCAGGATTCCCGAACGCGACCCGCTGTTTCCGCCACCGGACTCCGGCATCCTGGGTCCCGTGATCGCCCCTGACGGCCTGACCATGACCCTGGCGGTGGGCGCCTCCCTGTTCGACCGGCGCTACGGTCTGGCGAGCGCCCGGCCGCAACGCCTGCAGCGCATGGAGGGCTTTCCCAACGACGCGCTGGACGCCGCACGCTGCCATGGCGACCTGGCGCTCCAGATCTGCGCCAACACCCTGGACACCGGCTACCACGCGCTGCGCGACATCATCAAGAACACGCCGGGGCTGCTGATGGTGCGCTGGAAGCAGGAAGGCACCGTGCCGCCGCTGCCGCCCGCGCCGGGCGATATCGACGGCAGTGCGCGCAACTTCCTCGGCTTCCGCGACGGTTCCGCCAATCCGAGTGGAGACGACGAGGCGCTGATGGACGAGCTGGTGTGGGTCGGCAGGGATCACGACGAACCGGCCTGGGCTCGCGGCGGCAGCTATCTCGCGGCGCGTATCATCCGCAACTTCGTCGAGCGGTGGGATCGCACGCCGCTGCATGAGCAGGAGATGATCTTCGGCCGTCGCAAGATGAGCGGCGCACCGCTTTCCGACAACGCCGCGGAAGGCAGGGAGCAGGACGTCCCCGATTACTCACGGGACCCGGAGGGCAAGATCACCCCGCTCGACGCCCATATCCGGCTGGCCAATCCGCGCACGCCCGCCACCGAGAAGAATCGCATCCTGCGGCGACCGTTCAACTACTCCAACGGCGTCGAGGCCAACGGCCAGCTCGACATGGGACTGCTGTTCCTCTGCTTCCAGGCGGACCTGGAGGCGGGATTCATCACCGTTCAGCGCCGCCTCGACGGCGAGCCGCTGGAGGAGTACATCAAGCCGGTGGGCGGCGGCTACTTCTTCGTGCTGCCCGGGGCACGGGACGACAGCGATTTTCTGGGCAGCGGCCTGTTGGCCGCCTCTGCCTGAGCCTGCTCGGCTCAGGCAGCGAGACTCTGGCGACGAGATTCGGGCATCAGCACTCGGGCACCCAGAGTCGTTATCGAAGACAACCGCGCTCGCGACGACGAGCCGATGATTCATGACCGCCGACTGGCACTCGGATCATTCAACGGAGACAGACAATGAAGACAACCCGACAGTGGATCGCTACCGGCGCCTTCGCGCTACTACCGCTCGCGCCTCTCACCGCCCTTGTCACGACTCCAGCCGCCCAGGCGGCGGTGGCGCCGGAAGCGCTGGTCGGCCCGGTCGCCGACTACAAGCTCTACGTACTCGACAACCTCGAGCAACTGGTCAGCCACACCCGGGACTTCACCGCCGCCGTCCAGGCCGGTGACGTCGAGAAGGCGCGGGCGCTCTACGCCCCGACCCGGGTCTACTACGAGCGCATCGAGCCCATTGCCGAGCTGTTCGCCGACCTCGACGCCAGCATCGACGCGCGGGAGGACGACTACGAGAAAGGCGTCGAGGACCCCGACTTCACCGGCTTCCACCGCCTCGAGTACGCCCTGTTCCATGACCACAGCACCGAGGGCATGGACAAGTACGCCCAGGGCCTGATGGACGACGTCGACGACCTCGACGCTCGCGTCCAGGGCCTGACCTTCCCGCCCGAGACGGTCGTCGGCGGGGCCGCCGCCCTGATGGAAGAGGTCGCGGCGACCAAGGTCTCCGGCGAGGAGGATCGCTACAGCCGCACCGACCTGTGGGATTTCCAGGCCAATGTTGACGGCGCCCGGGAAATCTTCGAGCTGTTCAAGCCGTTGGCCGCGCAGGAGGACGTCGGGTTCGTCGAGCGCGTCCAGGACAACTTCGACGACGTGGAAGAGACCCTGGCCGACTACCGCCTGGAGGCCGACGACCCCAGTGCGGGCTTCGAATCCTACGACCGGGTCAGCGCTGCCGACCGCCGAGCCCTGACCGGCCCGGTGACCGTGCTCGCCGAGGACCTGTCGACGCTTCGCGGTCTGCTCGGCCTGAACTGAACCGCCCCGCGGGTCAGTCGTTCGCCGCGCGTCTGACCCGCTGGCGATCGTCGTCCAGCGTCAGCCCCTGGTCGAAGCGCTTGAGCAGAAGTTCGCGGTGGTCGGTGACGAGACGCCCGAGGCGCTCGTCACCGATCGGCGCCAGCGCGCTCAACGCCTTCTGCAGCCGGATCCCGATCTCTACCGTGGCGGCACCGTCGCGTGCAATCGGCGTGAAGAAATCGTCGAACACGTCGGCCGTCGAGAGTGGCTCGACGAAGACATGAGAGGCGGGCTGTTCGGCTTCATCGATACCGTCGGCCGCATGCCTTGCCCACGGCGTCAGCACGCGAACGCCACAGCCAATCACGTCGATGGCGGTGCCCGGATCGTTGATACCCGGCGAGAGCGCCTTGGAGGCGACTTCGGCCAGCACGATGATGCCGAAGCGCGGGTCCTGCTCGAAGCGCCGCGACGGGCCAATGGTGAAAGCGGTGCGAATCTTCCTGATCCGCTCGTCGCTGGTCTCGCCGCTTGTGGCCAGTACGACGCTGCTATCGACGAACTTGCCCGGCAGCACCTGCACGTAGATCGCTTCTCGCTCGTTGGTCGCCATCGAATCGAGCAGCGGCATGTCGATGTGTTGAACGTAGCCAACCTCGCCGGCACGAACGGGATGCTGTCCCGGCGGGCGTTGCGCCGGCATTGCCTGGCCGCCGAGGTACGGGTTCTCGATGCGAGACTGGAAGGCGTCGCTCGCCGCGCGCTCGACCTTGGCGATGGTGTCCCGCACCCGGCCCAGCCGGGTCAGATAACCGGCCCATTTGATCAGTTGATAGACCACCAGCACGATGACCACGATCGTCGCGGCGAACAGCAGCGTGCGGCCGTCTGCGTCGTAGACATCGGCTGCCAGGGCGATGATGCCGACCAGGCTGAAGAGAAACGCGCCGATGAACGTCGCCAGGGTATTCTGCGTGATGCGGTCCTCGATCAGCAGCAGTGTCGCCCGCGGACTGACGTTGCTGGTCGCCGAGCCATACGCCGTTACCATCACGCTCAACGAGAAAGTGGTCACCGCCAGCATGCTGGAGGCGATGATATTGAGGATGCTGTCCACCGACCGTGAGCCGATGCTGACGACCGATGGGATGTCCAACCAGGGCGACGCCAGCCAGGCGACGAGTGCCGTGAGCACCCCGCCCAACGAAAAGAGCGTGGCGCGATACCACAAGGATCGGTGTAGCCGGCGCCAAACCCATCGAAAACGTCCTACCATCTCGCCACTCCCGTTCCTGGACCAGAATTCGCCCAGTCTAGGTCAAACCGTCGTGCATCGAGTGTTTTAGCGGCGCTGGTCTATCCTGATCTCGAATCCGTCACGCCAATGACGGCGGACAACACCGATGATCGGTGTCGGCAAAAGGAGTTTGCCATGACTGCCAAAACCCCGAAGCGAGTCACCCGCCACCGTTGCGGCAAGGGATTCACCTACCGCCTGGACGACGGCAAGACACTCAAGGACGAGGCATGGCGCGACTGGATCGCATCGCTGGCCATTCCGCCGGCCTGGCAGGAAGTCGAGGTCGTGCTCGACAAGCGTCACCATATCCACGCCACGGGCCGCGACAGCGCCGGCCGCAAGCAGTACGTCTACAACGCCAAGTGGCGCCAGAAGCGCGAGATACTGAAATTCGACCGAATCGTCGAGTTCGCCCAGCGCCTGACGCCGATGCGACGGGTGACCGGCCAGCATCTGCTACTCGACGGCATGCCACGGGAAAAGGTCCTCGCCTGCATGGTCAGATTGATCGATAGCGCCTACTTCCGGCCCGGCAGCGAGCGCTACCGCGAGGAGAACGACTCCTATGGCCTGACGACCATGCGTTCGAAACAGCTGACCATCGACGGCGACGAGTTGATCTTCGATTACCGAGGCAAGAGCGGGCAGGACCAGCATCGGGTGGTCGAGGATGAACGCCTGGCGAAGATCGTCGGCGAGCTCGACGACATTCCCGGCTACGAGATCTTCAAGTATTTCGATGACGACGGCCACAAGGTCAAGGTCGATAGCCACGACCTCAACGACTATATCCACGAGGTGATGGGCGAGCGCTTCAGCGCCAAGGATTTTCGGACCTGGGCCGGAACCTCGATCGCCGCGCTGGCGCTGGAGGAGCTGGGGCCCGGCGACAACGACAAGACAAGCCAGGGCAACGTGCGCCAGGCCGTCGAGCGGGTCGCCAAGACGCTGGGCAATACGCCGAGCATCGCCAAGGCGAGCTATATCGACCCGCGTGTCGTCGAGAGCTATCTCGATGGCCGGACGCTGGAACATTTCCGCAAGCTGGTCGAGACCGAACTGGCGAAAGACGACGAGCTGACCGGCCTCGACGAGCGCGCCATTCTCAAGCTGCTGCAGAGCCGGCTGGATGGCAGGCGCTGAGGGCATCGGCTCGACCTATCGGCAATCGACGCCAATGGCCGGCCGATGCTACAACGGAGCTTCATCCCTCTGCCATTCGTCGTCACCGCGCCAACGGTCGACACGCTTCGGGACGACGAGGCTTTTGCACGAACACTGTCAACCGCTCAGGAACGCCCCATGTCTCCAGCCGAACCCGCGCTCGATACCGTCGTCTACGTCGCCAACGCCGGCGATGGAACCATTGGCAGTTATCGTCTGGACCGCCAGCACGAGGCGCTGGTCCCCCTGGCCACCATCGAGGCGGCAGAGAATGTGATGCCGCTGGCCGTCAGTCCCGATCGAAGGTATCTCTACGCCGCGATCCGCAGCGATCCGCTGCGGGTCCTGAGCTATCGCATCGAAGCCAGCACCGGGGAGCTGACGGCGCTGGGTAGTGGCGCGCTCTACGGCAGCATGGCCTACATCGCCACCGACCGTACCGGCCGCTACCTGCTGGCCGCATCCTACGGCGGCAACCTGGTCAGCGTCAGCCCCATCGACGACAACGGCGTCGCCGGTGATGCCACCCAGACGCTGGGCACCGGCAGCCGCGCGCATGCCATCCAGGCGACGCCGGACAATCACCACGTCATTGCCACCAACCTGGGCGACGACCAGTTGGCCCAGTTCTACTTCGCCGACGGCGCGCTCGCCCCCAACGAGCCGGCCGTCGCCGAGACGGCTGCCGGTTCCGGCCCACGCCACTTCGTGTTTTCGCCCAGCGGACGATTCGTCTACGTACTGGGAGAGTTCGATGCCACGGTCACGACCTTCGCGCTGGACGCCGACAGCGGCACGCTGAGCCGGGTCGGCATCTGCCAGGGGTTGCCCGAGAGCCACGGCCTCGCGCCGGGCATGCCCCGTGAAGAGATTCCCGCCGGGGACGATGCGCCGCGCATCTGGGCCGCCGACCTGCACATCACGCCGGACGGCCGCTACCTCTACCTCTCCGAGCGCACCAGCAGCACTCTCAGCACGCTGCGGGCCAACCCGGAAACCGGCGAGCTGCACTTCGTCGGCAATCAGCCGACGGTGCAGCAGCCCCGCGGCTTCGGGATCGATCCCACCGGGCGCTACCTGGTAGCCGCCGGCGAACTGAGCGATCACCTGTCGCTCTATCGAATCGAATCGGCCAGCGGCGGCCTGACCCATCTCAGCGACGTCGCCACCGGCCACAAGACGAACTGGGTGGAGATCGTGGCACTCGAACGGCCGTGATCGTCGGCCCGCTGTCGGGTCACGTGAATGCGCTGGCCCACTGCCGCTGGTATACTCGGTCGCGACTGCAGGTTGTCGACAACTTTCACGCGCCGCCGCCGCGATCGATTTCAGCCCCGAGTGTTGGCCAGCCACGGTGCCAGCAACCGACACCCGGGAGGATGTCTCGCCTCCTGGTTCGAGCAAGCGTCGGGCGATCGACAGAGGATGGCGTCGAACGCTGACGTATCGAGCCGAAACGGAGGGGCGGGACGCGCACTCGAGTTTCCGCACGCACTCGACACTTCGTGTCATTGCCAAAGAGAGGTTAACGAACAGACATGTCCAATACGCCGAAGATCATCTACACCCTGACCGACGAAGCCCCGGCCCTTGCCACCTACTCTCTGCTGCCGATCATCGAAGCCTTTACCGGCACCGCCGGCATCACGGTCGAAACCCGCGACATCTCTCTGGCCGCGCGCGTCCTGGCCCAGTTCCCCGACCTGCTGAGCGAAGAGCAGCGCGTCAGCGACGATCTGGCCGAACTCGGCCAACTGGCGACCACCCCCGAAGCCAACATCATCAAGCTGCCCAACATCAGCGCGTCGGGCCCCCAGCTCAAGGCAACGATCAAGGAGCTGCAGAGCCAGGGCTACCCCCTGCCGGATTACCCGGAAGAGCCCAAGAACGACGACGAGAAAGCGATCAAGGCGGCTTACGACAAGGCCAAGGGCAGCGCGGTCAACCCGGTGCTGCGCGAGGGCAACTCCGATCGCCGCGCGCCCAAGTCGGTCAAGAACTATGCCCGCAAGTATCCGCACCGCATGGGCGAGTGGAGCAGCGATTCGCAGTCTCACGTCGCCCATATGAGCGAAGGCGACTTCTACGGCAGCGAGCAGTCCGCGGTGATCGCCAAGGCCGGCAAGCTCAAGATCGAACTGCAGCAGAAAGACGGTACCCACATCACGCTGAAGGAGGGCCTCGCCGTCAAGGAGAGCGAAGTCGTCGACGCCGCGAGCATGAGCAGCCGTCGCCTGCGCAACTTCATCGACAGCGAGATCAAGGATGCCAGGAAGCGCGGCGTGCTGTTCTCGCTGCACCTGAAAGCGACCATGATGAAGGTCTCCGACCCGATCATGTTCGGCATCGTGGTCGAGGAGTTCTACAAGGAGGCGCTGGAGAAGCACGCCGAGGCGCTGAAACTGGCCGGCTTCAACTCCAGCAGCGGCATCGGGGATCTCTACAGCGCGATCGAGAAACTGCCGAGCGAGCAGCAGGACGCGATCAAGAGCGACATCGAGGCGCTCTACAAGGAGCGGCCGTCGCTGGCGATGGTCAACTCCCACAAGGGCATCACCAACCTGCACGTGCCGAGTGACGTGATCATCGACGCCTCCATGCCGGCGATGATCCGCGATTCCGGCAAGATGTGGGGCACCGACGACGCCCTGCACGACGCCAAGGCGGTGATTCCGGACCGCTGCTACGCGACCATCTACCAGACCGTGATCGAGGACTGCAAGAAGAACGGCGCCTTCGATCCGACCACCATGGGCAGCGTGCCCAATGTCGGCCTGATGGCGCAGAAAGCCGAAGAGTACGGCTCACACGACAAGACCTTCCACATCCCGGCCGACGGCACCGTCGTCGTCACCGACGAGAACGGCCAGACGCTGTTCAGCCATGACGTCGAGGCCGGCGACATCTGGCGCATGTGCCAGACCAAGGATGCGCCGATCAAGGACTGGGTCAAGCTGGCCGTCAATCGCGCCCGTGAAAGCGGATCGCCGGCGATCTTCTGGCTCGACGCCAACCGCGCCCACGACGCCAAGCTGATCGAAAAGGTCGAGACCTACCTCAAGGATCACGACACCGACGGCCTGGATATCCGTATCCTCGCGCCGGTGGAAGCGATGAAGGTGTCTCTGGAGCGCATCCGCAAGGGCGAAGACACCATCTCCGTCACCGGTAACGTGCTGCGCGACTACCTGACCGACCTGTTCCCGATCATGGAACTCGGCACCAGCGCCAAGATGCTCTCCATCGTGCCGCTGATGAACGGCGGCGGCCTGTTCGAGACCGGTGCCGGCGGCTCCGCGCCGAAGCACGTCCAGCAGTTCCTGGAGGAGAACCACCTGCGCTGGGACTCACTGGGTGAGTTCCTGGCGCTCGCGGCGTCGCTCGAGCATCTCGGCAGCACCTTCGACAACGCCCGTGCCAGGATCCTGTCGGCGACGCTGGATCGCGCCAACGGCGAATTCCTCGACAGCGACAAGTCGCCCAAGCGCAAGGTCGGCGAACTCGACAACCGCGGCAGCCACTTCTATCTGGCGCTCTACTGGGCCAAAGAGCTGGCCGCCCAGACCGATGACGGCGAGCTGAAGTCACTGTTCGAAGAGATCGCCAGGACGCTTGGCGACAACGAGAAGACGATCGTCGACGAGCTCAATGCGGTGCAGGGCAAGCCGGTGGACATCAAGGGCTACTTCCACCCCAATGGCGAGCTGGTGAGCGAGGCCATGCGCCCCAGCAAGACGCTGAACGCGGCACTGGGCAAGCTCTACCAGGCTTCCTGATCGGCGCACCGGCTCGAGGCCATCGAGCCGGTTTCCCCGCTCGTCGCTGCCGCGACGGCAGCGACGGCGAAAAGAAACGGGCCCGTGCCATTGGCACGGGCCCGTTTGCTTGCAGGCACTATCGAACCGGGATGTCGACGATCAGCTCGTCGCCAGCGCCTCGTCCCCCTTTCCATCGAGATGGGCCGGCACCTCCGGCTCGTCGACGGCAAAGATGCCGCCGCTCAGACGCCGTACCCGCTTCATGAACAGGGCGATGCAGATCAGCGTGCCGACGGCGGCGACGACGTAGCTCAGCTGCAGCGAGAGGCCGAAGCCGATCGGCGCGTAGGCGAGATAAGTGAAGGTCGCCATGGTCATGAACGTCGCCGGGATCGAGGTGATCAGGTGCGGCTTGCGCGCCAGCACCAGATACATGGTCGCGACCCACAGCGCGATGACGGCCGTGGTCTGGTTGGCCCAGGAGAAGTAGCGCCACAGCAGCGTGAAGTCCATATGGGTCAGCGCGTAGGAGACCACGAACAGCGGTGCGGCAATCAGCAGGCGCTTGACGATGGGACGCTGATCGATCTTCAGGTAGTCGGCAATGATCATGCGCGCGCTGCGGAAAGCCGTGTCGCCCGAGGTGATCGGCAGCACGATGACGCCGAGAATGGCCAGCGTACCGCCAATGGCGCCCAGCATGGTGGTGGAGACTTCACTGACCACCGCGGCCGGACCGCCGGCTGCCAGAACGTCGGACAGCGTGTGGTCGCCATGGAACAGGCTCATCGCCGCAGCCGCCCAGATCATCGCGATGACACCCTCGGTGATCATCATGCCGTAGAAGATCTTGCGACCGTTGCCCTCGTTTTCGGTGGTGCGGGAAATGATCGGCGTCTGGGTCGCATGGAAGCCGGAGAGCGCGCCGCAGGAGATTGTCAGGAACAGCAGCGGGAAGATCGGTGCGCCCTGGGGATGCATGTTCTGGAACGAGAGTTCGGGAATCGGCGCACCGGTGAAGATCATCCCCAGACCGATACCCAGCGCGCTGAACAGCAGCAGCGCGCCGAAGTAGGGGTAGATCCGGCCGATGACCTTGTCGATCGGCAGCAGCGTCGCCAGCAGATAGTAGGCGAAGATCACCAGCGTGATCAGCGTGAGCGACAACGGCGTCATGTTGGCCAGCAGCGCCGCCGGCGAGGTCACGAAGACGGTGCCCACCAACAGCAGCAGCAGAATGGCGAAGCCGTTGACCACGTGCTTCATCACCCGGCCCAGGAACTTGCCCGCCAGTTGCGGCAGGTGGGCGCCATGATTGCGGATCGAGATCATGCCGGTGAGATAGTCGTGTACCGCGCCCGCGAAGATACAGCCGATCACGATCCACACGAACGCCACCGGACCGTAGAGCGCGCCGAGGATCGGCCCGAAGATGGGACCGACACCGGCGATATTGAGCAGCTGAATCAGCGAATTCCGGGTGGTGTTCATCGGCACGTAGTCGATGTTGTCGCGCATGGTGAACGCAGGCGTGCGTCGCTTGCGATCGGTGACGAATACACGCTCCACGAATTTCCCATACGTGAAGTAGCCCACTATCAATAGCAGGATCGATCCAATGAATGTAATCATCTAGGGCCCCTGGTGCTGGTAAGACGCCTTGTGGGCATCCGGCAGGTACTACACGGACCCGCAGGGTCCGCACTCTGGTCAAGCGCGCCAATTTACGAATAAGGCCCGGACATTACACCTAGACTTTAGTGGCGGTCGCGACACTTGACGGCGCTTGTCTCGGTGGGACTTCTCAAGCATGCTGGCGCCTTTCCGGCCACCTCGTCCACACCGTCAATGTTCAAGACTCTCGTGGCTCTCCTCCTGATCGCTTCGCCGGGGCTGCTGGCATCGATTCCCCCCGCGACGGCGGCAACGCCACCGACCGCTCCCGACCTGCTGGCGCGCGCCGATGTGATATACCAGCCGACAGCGGCATCCCTTGATCGACTGGCCCCCGATGCCGATCCCGATGTCGTCGCCCTGGGGCTGGGGATCATGCAGTGCGCGCAGCAGCACGGCGTGGGAGAGAACGCACGGCGCCTGGCGATCATCGACTACAGCCGCTCTTCACTGACGCCACGTCTGTGGGTCTTCGACCTGGCCCGCAACACCCTCCTCTACCGCGAGGTGGTGGCGCATGGTCAGGGGTCGGGCGGCGACATCCCGGACCACTTCTCCAATCGGGAAGGCTCCCACGCCTCGAGCCTGGGCCTGTTCCTGACCGGCCGGACCTACGAGGGCAGAAACGGCCACTCGCTGCGCATGGAGGGGCTGGAGCCCGGCTTCAACGACGCGGCGATGAGCCGCGCGATCGTCATCCACGGTGCCGACTACGTGAATCCGGAAGCCGGCGAGGCGCAGGGCCGCCTGGGTCGCAGCTGGGGTTGCCCCGCCCTGCGCCCCAGCGTCGCCGACGACGTGATCGAGGTGCTGAAGGATGGCCAGTTCGTCTTCTCCTACTACCCCGAACGGGAGTGGCTGATGCGCTCCGCGCTGGCCCGGTGCGCGCTGGCCAGGGTCGAGGGGGACGGTCACGAGCATCGCTGGCTCGGCGTGCGCTGAACGATCTTGCTCGGACGCCTGTTTGCGGACCTTGCCAGGCTCTCCCGCAGGGGCGACATTGAGAGGGCGCCGGGCGTCGAAGACGCGAACGGAACCGGCAGTCGTCAGGGAGCACCTCCAATGCCTCGGCTGGGATTCACGCTACTGTTGAGCCTTGCCCTACTGGTCTCGCCGGCCGGCTTTGCCGTGCCTTTCTGGGGCGAGAAACAGTCGAGCCCCGTCGATTCAGCGGTCGATCGACTGCCTCCCGGCGCCTGGATCTGGGGCGGTGACGACAGGCAAGCCGGCCCGATGGCCGTCGTCGTCAGCCTGACCGAGCAGCGGGCCTACGTCTATCGCAACGGCATCCTGATCGGCGTCACCACCGTCAGCACCGGCCGCGAGGGCTACGAGACGCCCACGGGAGTCTTCACCGTGCTGCAGAAGGACAAGGATCACCGCTCCAATCTCTACGGCAACGCCCCGATGCCCTACCAGCAGCGATTGACCTGGGACGGCGTGGCACTGCATGCCGGCGGCCTGCCGGGCTACCCGGAATCCCACGGTTGCGTCCACCTGCCCACCGAGTTCGCTCGCCTGCTGTTCGAGGCCTCGAACCTGGGGATGACCGTGGTCGTGGCGCAGGCGGGGCAGGCGCCGGTCTCCCTCGTCCATCCCGGGCCATTGAGCCCGATCGATGCCCACACCGGCGCCGATGTCGGCATGCCCCAGCTGGCCGGTGGCAATAGCTGGCGTTGGGCCATGGATCCCCCGGCCGAGGGTCCGATCTCGATGGTGTTGAGTCGCAGCGACCGCATGCTCGTGGTCTACCGCAACGGTGTCGAGATCGGCCGCTCCCGTGTCGAGCTCGCTCGCCCGGATGCCGTGACAGGGACTCGCGCCTATATCGTCGAAGGGCATTTTCATCCTCCGACCTCGCAGGAGAGTGCCCTTGCGAGTATCGAGGGGAACTCCCGCTCGCTGCCCATGCCGACCTGGATCGCGATCGGCGTGCCGGGCTACGAGAGCGCCGCCGGCCGGCCGGTACCGGCCAATGTCGTCAATCAGGTCGTGGTACCGGAGGGTTTCAAGCAGAAGGTGCTGCCTCTGCTCTCTCCCGGCACCGTACTGGTCGCCACCGATGCGCACCTGGCTCCCGAGAACAGCGGCGGACACCTGCGCGTCATCGATAGCGTCGGCCCCAGCGGCTGGCTGGATGACGTCGCCACCGAACGTCATGTCGGCGCCGATCCCTGAAGTCGCCACCGCCCCCCACAAGACGCGGGTGCGACAAGCCGTGCGACATTCATCCACTATGACCAGCCCCGGAACTGGCCTATGTTGAATGTCGACGAGCGATTCGACGAGTCGCGGCACGTCGCCGGCCGGATGCGACCGGAGACGACGCGGCACCGGGAACGCTTCCGCTGGTTCCCTTCACCCTAGGGAGGTTGCCATGTTCAAGTCCCTGCTGGTCCCCATCGATGGTTCCGAAGACTCCCATGTCGCGCTCAATGTCGCTTGCCAACTGGCGGCGCCGGTTCAGGGCAAGTTGTATCTCCTGAATGTCCGCGATCCCTATCCCCAGCTGCACCGCGGCGAGTTGCTGAGCGTCGAGGCGGCGATCAAGGCGGCCTCGGTGGAGACCGCGAACCGCGAGGGCCACGCCATCCTGGACGTGGCGCTGGATACCCTTCCCTCTTTTCCCGGCTACAACGGCGAATTCGATACGCTGGTCAAGCAGGGCTCGCCGGCACGCACGATCGTTGCCGAAGCCGAGCGGCTGGGGGTGGACGCGATCGTGATAGGGAGCCGTGGCGTCGGCCAGTTCAAGGGCCTGATGATCGGCAGCGTCTCCCACAAGGTGACCCACGTCGCCAAGTGCCGGGTGATCTGCGTGCATGAGACCCCGCACCAGCACGCCACGCAGGCGCCCCATGAGTTCGTCGACTTCGACTGACCGTCGGCGACACGCATACGGTTCCCCGGAATGACTTGCGGGACAGATCGGTCGCCACCATGCTGAACGGGGTGGGATAGCGACGGGAAAGGTTCCCGAAGGAGAAAGCCAATGGCCAGTGGCTGGGCAAAGGACGGTGCGGTTCAGGAGCAGATCGACAGCACCGTGGAGGACGGCATTCAGGAAGCGCGGCAGCGGCTGCAGAGAGCCGGGCCCAGCCTGGCGGTGTGCGAGGAGTGCGAGGCGCCGATCCCGGAAGCACGACGCCAGGCCGTGCCCGGCGTTCGATTGTGCATCGACTGCCAGGCCGCGGCGGATCGCCATCAGACGCATCGCGCCGCCTACAATCGCCGCGGCAGCAAGGATAGCCAGCTGCGTTGATCGGGTGCCGGGCCACTCAGGCCGGCGACTTCGCGGTCTCCGGCATCGACTGCAGCAGTTCGAGCAGCTCCCGGATCACGTGCTTCTGCAGTTGCTCGGCCCGTTGCCGGGACATTTGCACTCGCTCGCCGGGGTCCAGTCCCTCTTCCTCGCGATCGCCGAAGACGGTCTCGAACGGCACATGCGGGAAGAACTGCTGCTGAAGATGCAAATTCTCCTCGCGATGATGCGCCATGATGCGCCGTGCCATCTCGGGATCCATGAAATCTCTCTCACGCTGGAACAGTTCATGGCCGACACCGAGCGTCCTGGCCAGCCGCTGCTTCAGTCTGTCGTCATGGATATCCCGGAAGAGCCCCTGGTATCCGGCGAGAATCTCGCAGAAGAAAGGGTTCAGGCTGAGATTGCTGCGGTCCCGGTCGAAAGAGAGCCTCGACGGGTCCTCGACCAGATGAGCGAAGAAGTCCGTCAGCAGCTCCCCTCCCCGCAGCGCCTCCGCCTGCAGTGGTCTCACCGTCACGCTGGCCGATCCATAGAGTCTGCCGAAAGCCTGGCCTACCGCCAGGTAGTGGGGATTGGCCCTGCGCAACGCCTCCTGGCTATATTCCGCGAACGTCTTGCCCTCCTTGAACCCCCACTGCTGCCAAGCGGAGAGGAGGTAGTCGTCCTGGCGGCGAATGTAATAAATCACCTCGACGTCGTCGAAGTATTCGGCGAGTACCCGGTGAATGCCCTCCCCGATCGGCCCCATCAAGTGATTGATGAGGTTCTCCGCCGAGATCACGAAGGTCGCGTCTCGCCACAGCGGTGACTCCCGCCAGGACTCAAGGCGCGCGCGAAGAGACGTCGTATCGCCACCGTTCTCCATGATCTGTCGAAAGAACTCGCGCGGCGTCTCGCCACGGGGGTCGAATCCGGCCTCGCCGGGCAGGCGCAGGCGCGGGTCGGGTACGACGACCTGATTGTCGGCCAGTCCCGGTCTATTACGAATGATCGCCCGCTGAATGCTGGTCGAACCGCACTTCGCATGACCGGGGTGAAGTAGTAATCTCATGGCAGCCCCTCGCATGTAGCAAGCCGTAACGGCCAAGATTTAGGCCATTACAAACCCCAGGGCAACCGATCGATGGGTTCCGGGGACCAGAATCCCAAAATAGGCTTGGATGAGTCGTCGAATCGACTTAGTGATGTCTTGCCTGGAACGAGAGCGAAATTCCTGGTTCCCATCCTTTCTCGCGTCGCACCGAAGGAACCGATCCCAATGCATTTCGATCTCGCGGACTTGCGTATCTTCGTCCACGTGGCGGAGGCGAAGAGCCTGACGGCCGGCGCCCTGCGCGCGCATCTCTCGACGGCCGCGGTCAGTGCCAGGGTCAAGTCGCTCGAGGCGCAGCTGGAAAGCCGCCTGTTCTACCGCAGCAGCCAGGGCGTCGAGCTGACGCCGGCCGGGGAGCGTCTGCTGCAGCACGCCCATCTCATCCTGCGTCAGGTCGAGCGTGTCAAAAGCGAGTTCTCCGGCTACGCCAGCGACGCTGCCGGCCATCTGCGAATCTTCGCCAACACGACCGCGGTCATCGAGTTCATGCCCGAGGTACTGGCCGATTTTCTCGCCGCCCGCCCCGGTATCACCGTGGATCTCCAGGAGCGGATGACCAGCGATATCGTTCGCGGCGTGCTCGACGGCACCGCGGACATGGGCATTCTCGGCATCATGGTGGGGGTCGAGGTGCCCTCACGGCTGAAGACACTCCCCTTCAGCCAGGACAGGCTCGTGCTGGCGACACCGCTCGATCACCCCCTGACCGCACGCCAGGAGATCACCTACGAGGACGCGCTGGATTATCCGCATGTCACGCTGCACGAGGGCAGCACCCTGTTTCATTATCTGGAGAGAAAGGCGCTGGAGTTGGGCAAGCCGTTGCCGGTCAGAATTCAGGTATTCGGTTTCGAATCGGCGTGCCGCATGATCGAAGCCGGCGTCGGGGTGGGAATTCTTCCGGAGTCCTGCGCGCTACGTTATCGGAGCCACATGCGCTTGAGCGTACGTCACCTGAGCGACGCCTGGGCATACCGCGAACGCAGCATCCTGATCCGCGACGACCACATCCTGCCCGGATTCGGGCAGGAGCTACTGGATATCATCACCCAATATCAGTCTGCCCGGCCGCTCCCTCCCGAGCCACGTACGCCCATCGAATCATGAAAAGGCCCCGCGTTGCGGGGCCCGGAGGCAAGGCAGGGCGCATCAACTCAACCGCTGCATGTAGTCCACGTAGCCAAAGGTCCTGACGGTGCGCACCTCCCGGCTACTCTCGTCGATCCGGCAGATCGACGGCAGGCGAATGCCGTTGAAGGTGGTGGTCTTGACCATGGTGTAGTGAGCCATGTCGGTGAACACTAGCCGGTCGCCGATCTCGAGCGGACGGTCGAAGGCATAATCACCGATCACGTCGCCGGCCAGGCAGGTCGTCCCGCCCAGGCGATAGGTATGGGCTTTCTCGCCGGGCTTGGCACCGCCGATGATCTCGGGCCGATACGGCATCTCCAGCACGTCCGGCATGTGCGCCGTCGCCGAGGTGTCCAGAATCGCGATGGGGCCGTCGTTCTCGACGATATCCAGTACGCTGCACACCAGGTAGCCGGTGTTGAGGGCAATCGCCTCCCCCGGCTCCAGGTAGACCTCGAGATGCGGATGGCGCCCCCTGAACTCGCGAATCAACCGCACCAGCCGCTCGACATCGTAATCGGCCCGGGTGATGTGGTGGCCACCGCCGAAGTTCACCCAGCGCAACCCCTCCAGATAACGACCGAACCGCTCCTCGAACGCCCGCAGCGTCGCTTCCAGCGCGTCGCTGTTCTGCTCGCAGAGCGCGTGGAAGTGCAGCCCCTCCAGCCCGTCGAGATCTTCCGGCGACAGATCCACCGCGCGGGTGCCGAGCCGTGAACCCGGCGCGCAGGGATCGTAGAGCGGGACTTCGCCGGTGGAGTGCTCCGGATTCACCCGCAGTCCGCAGGAGACCTTGCGCGGCGCGGCCTGGACCGTCTCGCGGAAGTGCCGCCACTGCCGCGGCGAATTGAAGCTGATGTGGTCGGCGTAGCGCAGCACCACGTCCATCTCCGGCGCGGTGAACGCCGGAGAGTAGACGTGCACTTCGCCGCCGAAGGTCTCGGCTCCCAGGCGCGCTTCGTCCTGACCACTGGCGGTGGTGCCCACCAGATACTGGCTGACCAGCGGGAAGGCGCTCCACATGGCGAAGCCTTTCAGCGCCAGCAGTATCTTGGCGCCACTGTCGGCCTGCACCCGCCCCAGCAGCTCCAGGTTGCGGCGCAGCAGCGCGTCGTCGACCACGTAGGCCGGCGACGGGCAGGCTCCGACGTCGAAGGGAAGGACATCGAAGGGATGGGCGGAGTCGTTCGTCGCCATCAGGCCAGCGGATCCTGGTCGGGATCGAGCTCGACCATCTGCCACGGCAGCCCCATCTCGCCGATGCGCTCCATGAACGGATCGGGATCGAGCTGTTCGACGTTGTAAACGCCCTCGCCCTTCCAGATGCCCTGCAGCATCAGCATCGCGCCGGTCACCGCCGGTACGCCGGTGGTGTACGAGATCGCCTGGGACTGGACCTCCTCGTAGCACTTCTCGTGATCGCAGATGTTGTAGATGTACACCTTGCGCCGCTTGCCGTCCTTGATGCCGTCGAGGATGACGCCGATGTTGGTCTTGCCCTTGGTGCGCGGGCCGAGTGAGGCCGGATCCGGCAGCACCTGCTTCAGGAACTGCAGCGGAGATATCTCGACACCCTCGACCTTGATCGGCTCGATGCGGGTCATGCCGACGTTCTCCAGCACCTTCAGGTGCGTGATGTACTTCTCGGAGAACGTCATCCAGAAGCGGATACGCTCCAGCCCCTTGATGTTCTGTGACAGCGACTCGAGCTCTTCATGATAGAGCAGGTACATGTCCTTCTCGCCGATACCGTCGAAGTCGAACTTGCGCTTCTCGGCCAGTGGCGGGGTCTCGACCCACTCGCCCTTCTCCCAGTAGCGACCGTTCGCGGTGATCTCGCGAATGTTGATCTCGGGGTTGAAGTTGGTGGCGAACGGATAGCCGTGATCGCCGCCGTTGGCATCCAGGATGTCGATGCGGTGGATCTCGTCGAACAGATTCTTCTGGCCGTAGGCGCAGTAGATATTGGTCATGCCCGGGTCGAAACCGCAGCCCAGCGTGGCCATCGCGCCCGCCCTGGCATAGCGATCCTGAAACGCCCACTGCTCCTTGTATTCGAACTTGGCCTCGTCCGGGTGCTCGTAGTTGGCGGTATCCAGATAGGGCACGCCGGTCTGCAGGCAGGCCTCCATGATGGTGAGATCCTGATACGGCAGCGCCACGTGAATCAGGATATCCGGCTTGAACGACTCGATCAGCGCAACCAGCGCTTCGACGCTGTCGGCATCGACCTGGGCGGTCTGGATCGAACGCGGGAGTTGCTCGGCGATCGCCTTGCACTTGGCTTCGTTGCGGCTGGCGAGGCAGATCTCGCTGAACACTTCGGGATGCTGCGCGCACTTGTGGGTAACGACGCCACCAACGCCACCGGCACCAACAATCAGGACTTTGCTCATGAATTCGCTTCCAGATCGGGAAAAGTCAACAGTGATAAGGTCTTATCGGTAGTGGGCAACTAACTTCTCATAAGATTCAGCGCACCCCGACCCGATGCCACCCCGGTCTTGGTCTCCCACCGGCCCGGGAACCGGCGAGAGGCCGCAGATAATGACCTCGTCAGAGACTGGCCTCAAGACTTTTTCGCGTCAAATCCCGGCCGATTCTAGGGTGGTTTCGTTACCATCAGACTAAACGCCGTCCTCCGGTCCCCTGCTCTCGCTCGAAGACCTTCAGCCGCGTGGCCCGAAGAGTATGACGCCGGCGCCGATCAGGCAGATCGCCGCCCCCATCACATCCCAGCGGTCCGGCAGGCGCTGCTCGACGAGCCACAACCACAACAGCGAGGTGACGATGTAAACACCGCCATAGGCGGCGTAGGCACGTCCGGCGTAATCACTGTCCACCAGTGTCAGCAGCCAGGCGAACAGCCCCAGGCTGATGGCGCCCGGGACCAGCCACAGCGCGGAATTGCCCAATCGCCACCACGCCCAGAAGGCGAAACAGCCTGCGATTTCCGCCACCGCTGCGGCCAGATAGATGAGAGGTGTCGACAAAGCAGTCGCCTATGGATGGATGAACCCGGCAGACTTTCGCCCCTCGCGGAAAATTCCGCAAGCCATGCAAGGCTTGATCTCGGTCGGGGACGATCTCGGCTATCCTGGCCGGCAAAAACGACGACCCCGGCCTGTTGCCGGGGTCGAGAAACGTTCTTGGCGGCACGCTCAGGGAGGCCTCAACGTCGGCCGAGAAGAATCCCCAGGAACAGGCCGACACCACCGGCGATCGCCAGGGCACTGATCGGGTTCTTCACCGTCGCTTCGCGCACGTCGTCGAGCTTCTCGCCATAGTTGGCCTGCAACTTGCCGGCGGCCTGCCGGGTCTTGCCCTCACGGCGGAGGTTGTCGTCTTCGGTCAAGCCACCGACCGCTTCCTGGGTGTGACCCTTGAGTTCCTCGGTGCGTCCTTTCACTTGATCTTCGTACATCTCGATCTCCTTGATCACTGTTGCCGCAGCGGAATCATTCCGCTGACACCTGAGCATAGTTGTCTTCGGGGATCACCACAAAACCCATGGGTTCCGAAAACCGCCGGACTTGGACGCGGGACCGGTTTACGCTACGCCTCGGTCATTCCCGGAGAACATTCAGCATGCCGCTACTCTCGCTTGGTCGTCTGCTCCTGCTATCGTCACTGTGGGGCGCCAGCTTCCTGTTCATGCGCATCGCCACGCCAGCCCTGGGGGCCTTCCCCACGGCTTTCTTCCGCGTTCTGCTCGGCGCAGCGGGACTGGTGGCGATCCTGGCGCTGCTGCGCGTACGTTGGCACTTCGAAGGCAAGCTCGGAGCGGTGCTGGCGATCGGCATGATCAATTCCGGTATCCCGTTCGGCATGTTCTGCATCGCCGCACAGTATCTGCCCGCCGGCTATTCGGCGATGCTCAACGCCTCGACACCGCTGATGGGAGTGGTCATCGGCGCCACGCTGTTCCACGAGCCGCTGACGAGAGACCGACTGATCGGCGTCGCGGCTGGCATGCTCGGCGTCGGCGTTCTGGTGGGCACGGGGCCAGTCCGGATCGACGGCGGCCTGCTCATTGGCGCCGCTGCCTGTCTGATTGCCGCCATCTGCTACGGGCTGGGCGGATTCATCGTCAAGCGCTGGGTGGCCGAGCGCGGCGGACTGGACTCTCGCCTGATCGCCATGGGCTCGCAGGTCGGCGCTACGCTGCTGCTGGCCCCCTTCATGCTCGGCCAGCTGGCGCTGGCGCCTCACGCCATCGCCTGGAACGACAGCGGCGTCTGGTGGGCGATGCTGGCGTTGGGGCTCGCCTGCACGTCATTGGCCTACCTTCTCTATTTCCGGCTCGTCGAGGATCTCGGCCCGGTCAAGCCGCTGACGGTCACCATGCTGGTCCCTGCGTTTGGGGTACTCTGGGGCGCGCTCTTCCTCGACGAGCAGGTGAGCTGGGCGCACGCCATCGGCGGCTCGCTGATCGGCGTCGCGCTCTGGATGATCCTGTTCAGAGGTCGACGCGATGTGGGGAAGCCCGGCGCCGAGCAGACCCGCGATTGACCCGAAACTCTCGCCGCCGGATTTTCGAACTATACTGAAAATCGCATTCTGCTAAAAAAGGAATAAGCAATGCGTAATCCAGGATTGATTGGTGCAGGACTGTTGGGACTGACGCTGACCCTGGCGGGGTGCGCCAGCACGCCGCCCTCGCCGTACGAAAAGGCGGCCGGCGAGTATGAAGGCGTGCTGCCTTGCGCGGACTGCTCGGGCATCCAGGTCGATCTGGAGATGATGAACATGGATGACACCGGCGGTGCCTATGTGCTGAACAGCCTCTACCAAGGGCGTAGTGACGAACCCATGACGACCAAGGGCAATTTCCTGGTTCTCAAGGACGCCGGGCCGCAGCAGATGCCGACGATCTACGAGCTCAAGGGCGCCGGGGGCAACACGATCTATTACTTGCGTCCGCTCGACAACGGCGATCTGGAAGTACTGGATACGCATATGCAGTCGATCCAGTCCGGTGCCGACATGACGCTGAAACGCCAGTAACGGCGACCGGTCAATACCCACGCGCCGGGCCC
>NZNW01000105.1 GCA_002695065.1 Salinicola sp.
CCTCACCGAAGATTTCAGAAAACATCGATGCCTATTTGAAGGAGCACGAGCAAAAAGACCTGCTGCGCTTCATCACCTGCGGTAGCGTCGACGACGGCAAGTCGACGCTGATCGGGCGGTTGCTGCACGATTCCAAGATGATCTATGAGGATCAGCTGGCGGCGATCACCCAGGCATCCAAGACCAGCGGGACGACCGGCGACAAGGTCGATCTGGCGCTGCTGGTGGATGGCCTGCAGTCGGAGCGGGAGCAGGGCATCACCATCGATGTCGCCTACCGGTTCTTCTCCACCGACAAGCGCAAGTTCATCATCGCCGATACCCCGGGACACGAGCAGTACACTCGCAACATGGCCACCGGCGCCTCGACGGCGAGCCTGGCGATCATCCTGATCGATGCCCGTCACGGCATCCAGACCCAGACCCGGCGCCACAGCTATATCTGTTCGCTGCTGGGCATTCGCCACCTGATCGTCGCCATCAACAAGATGGACCTGGTCGACTACTCCCAGGCGCGGTACGACGAGATCGTCGCCGACTATCAGCGCTTCTCGAGCAACCTCAACGACGCCAACCTCTACTTCGTGCCTATCTCGGCGCTGGAGGGCGACAACGTCGTCAACCCCAGCGAGAACATGGGCTGGTACGCACGTGATGAAAAACACACCGGCGGCGGCGAGCCGTTGCTCAAGCTGCTGGAGCGCATCGACGTCAAGCACGACAGCAACCTCGAGGACCTGCGCTTCCCGGTGCAGTACGTCAACCGACCCAACCTCAACTTCCGTGGCTACTGCGGCACGCTGGCCGCCGGCATCCTCCGCCCGGGCGACGCCATCCGCGTGCTCGGCTCCGGCAAGACTTCCAGCGTGGAGAGCCTGATCACCTACGATGGCGAGCTGGAAGCCGCTTACCCCGGCCAGGCGATCACCGTGACGCTTAAGGACGAGATCGATATCTCCCGTGGCGACATGCTGGTGACGGCGGATAGCAAGCTGGAGCCGACCACGGCGTTCACGGCGGACATCGTCTGGATGCACGACACGCCGCTGGAAGTCGGGCGCGAGTACGAGCTCAAGGCCGGCACCAGCGTGGTCAGCGGCCGCGTGGCGCGGATCATCCACCAGACCGACGTCAACACGCTGGAGCGCCATCCGGCGAAGAATCTCCCCCTCAACGGCATCGCGCGCTGCCAGATCGAGGTTAAGCAGCCGCTGGCGCTGGACCCCTATGTGCGCTCGCCGCACTCCGGCAACTTCATCATCATCGACCGGATGACCAACGTCACCGTCGGCGCCGGCATGGTGGTCGACACGCTCAGCGCCAGCAACATCGTCTGGCACGACATGGCGGTGACCAAGCAGCGCCGGGCCGAACGCAACCACCAGAAGCCGTGCATCATCTGGTTCACCGGGCTCTCCGGCGCGGGGAAATCGACTTCCGCCAACGCGCTCGAACGCCAGCTGTTCGGCATGGGCTACAGCACCTATCTGCTGGATGGCGACAACGTGCGCCACGGGCTGTGCGGCGACCTGGGCTTCAGCGACGATCACCGCCAGGAGAACATTCGCCGGGTGGGCGAGGTGGCCAAGCTGATGGTCGATGCCGGCATGATCACGCTGGTCTCGTTCATCTCACCGTTCCAGCGCGACCGGGACCTGGTGCGCGACATGGTCGACAGCGGCGAGTTCATCGAGGTCTTCGTCAACACCTCGCTGGATGTGTGCGAAGAGCGCGATCCCAAGGGGCTCTATCGCAAGGCGCGGGCCGGCGAGATCGACGACTTCACCGGTATCAGCTCGCCCTACGAGCCGCCGAAGAACCCGGACATCGTCATCGACGCCGGCGAGCTCTCCATGGAAGAGGTCGCGAAAACGCTGATCAGCAATCTCAAGCGGCTGAACGTCATCGGCTAGCGTCCATTCCTTCAACGCCATCTTGCATTCGATAACAGGCCCCTCCGACTCGTTTGGAGCGGGCCTTAACCGTTGACGTGTAAGCCTTTTGCCATGGATGGCTGAAGACTCTCATGCCCTAATGGTTACGTAACGTAACGCTCGCGATACGCCCCAGCCTAGAGATGCACCGTTTTGGTTGTAGGCAAGCCCTTGCTGGCACCATACAATCGTGGGGTTATTAGGCTATGGATTGGGCCTGCTTCAGTTCGCTTCACGACCGCATCAGGGATGGTGCTGCAGGTTAGTTTCCTGAGACCACACTGATCGCCGGCGTGTTCCGCGACAGCAGGCCGATCCACCGGAAGTGACTGCCG
This sequence comes from Salinicola sp., assembly GCA_002695065.1. Taxonomy (GTDB): domain Bacteria; phylum Pseudomonadota; class Gammaproteobacteria; order Pseudomonadales; family Halomonadaceae; genus Salinicola. Next base: position 2,270 of record NZNW01000105.1, read on the forward strand.
AGGGGGTGGCTGCTTCGCCGGTTTTTCAGTGTTTTCGTCCATCAGGTTAAACAGACAACATGCCAAACGTTTTCAACGGGGTTTCCGCCGGCTGCAGCCGCTTCGGAAGGTGGTTAGCGGTGGGGGCTCTGGCCGTGACCTTCGCGGGCTGCGCATCGCAGGGCCACTACGGCGGCAACAATGTCGGCACCATGCAGGGCGCCGCGGCCCTGGGCCCCGAGATCTCCAGCTTTCTCGACAACGCCACGCCTGGCAGCATCTCCGCTTTTCCCAAGAGCCCGTGGGGCTCCAATGTCTCCGTTATCGTCCAGGAACGCTACTTCGCCGCTAGCGGCCGTCTCTGCGCGCATCTGGACGTCGCCAGGCAGGGCGCGCCCCAAAATGCCCAGCGCGCGCAAGTGGCGTGTCTCGTGAAGGACAACGGCTGGTATACCCAGCGTCTGGTCACGCAGGTGTTGGCAGGCCCCAGCACTCGGTAACAAAAATCCCCTGCTTTGGTGCCTGCCTCCACGTGTATCGTTTTTCGATCAGCCGGGTCGTTCCTCGAACCGCCGGATCGAACTTCGAACCGCTTGAAAGCAGGCCTCGAGCCGTGTGAACACAACAGGAAGTCTTGCATGAAACATGCAGCGTCGTTTTTCCGGGCCGGGTGCCTGGTGGCGGTAGCGTGCCTGAACGTCGGTATGGCGCACGCGCAATCCTTCGGTTCCGGCAGTATCGTGCCGCAGGACCAGCAAGCCCAGTCGATGACCTCTCAGGCCCCCGGGGCCAACGGTCAGCAGCAGGCCCAGCAGCAAGCCGTCGACGATCAGCCCCGCGCCAACTGGAACAGCTCGAACTACGGCCCCGTCGACCCAAGCCAGCAGGAGAAGGTCGACCCCAACACGCTACCGCCGTTCGGGGCCAATCTATTCACCGGCGGGTTCCGTGGGGTGATGGCGGATGGCCTGAACCCCGCCTATACCATCAAGCCGGGCGACCAGATCAACCTGCGCGTCTGGGGCGGCACCGAGATGCAGAGCGTGCTGACGGTGGACTCCCAGGGCAACATCTTCCTGCCGGGGATCGGACCGCTCAACGTGCAGGGCACCTCCAATAGCGAGCTCAACGCCCGCGTCACCGCGGCGATCAAGTCGGTCTACCCGGAAAACGTCCAGGTCTATACCAACCTGCAAGGCGTGCAGCCGGTGGGTGTCTTCGTGACCGGCTATGTCAAGAACCCCGGCCGCTACTCCGGTACGCCCAGCGATTCGATGCTCTACTTCCTCGACCAGGCCGGCGGCATCGACCAGGCCCTGGGCAGCTACCGTCAGATCGCGATCAAGCGCGGCGGCCGTACCGTCGACACCATCGATCTCTACGACTTCCTGATCAACGGCAACATGCCGCAGACTCAGTTCCGCGATGGCGACACCATCGTGGTCGAAGAGCGCGGCCCGGCCGTGGCAGTGGTGGGCGACGTCGAGCGCCCATTCCGCTACGAGCTGGCAGGGGAGACCCTCACCGGCGGCGACGTGACCAACCTGGCACGCCTGCGTTCCGGCGTGACCCACGTGTTGCTGCGCGGTGACCGCCCCGACGGCCCCCTGGCGCGCTACCTGACGCTCAACGAGTTCCGCACCGCCAACGTACGGCGCGGCGATGAAGTGCTGTTCAGCGCCGACCAGCGCAGCGAGAACATCGTGGTGCAGGTCGAAGGCAGCTACTACGGCCCTTCGCGCTACGTGCTGCCGCGTGACGCCCACTTGGGCGAGTTCCTCAACGCGATCAGCGTGCCCAAGAGCATGACCAGTTACCAGGATGTCTCCATTCGCCGTCAGAGCGTCGCCGAACAGCAGGAAGAGTCGCTCAACGAAAGCCTGGACCGGCTCGAGCAGACCTACCTCGGCTACCCGGCGCGGACGACCGGCGAAGGCGAGATCCAGGTACGCCAGGCCGAGCTGATCGAACGCTTCGTGCAGAAGGCACGCCAGACCGAACCCACCGGCCGGTTGGTCGTTGCCCGTGGCGACAGCATCGCCGATATCCGCCTGCAGGATGGCGATGTGGTCACCATTCCGGAAAGCTCGGATTCCGTGCTGCTGAGCGGCGAAGTGACGATTCCCCAGGCCATGGTCTACACCCCCGGCATGAGCGCCGAGGACTACATTCGCCAGGCCGGTGGCTTCACGCCTCGCGCGGATGACGACCAGGTGCTGGTGGTGCATCGCAACGGCGCGGTCATCCATGCCGGCGACACAGACGTTCGCGCCGGTGACGAGATCATGGTGCTGCCGGCCGCGCCGACCAGCAACATCGAGCTGGCGACCAGCATCACGCAGATTCTTTATCAGGTAGCCGTGGCGACCAAGGTCGCGCTGGACCTCTAAGCCTTTCTTCAAGTACTGCATGAGCGCCCGCGCGACAACATGTCGGCGGGCGCAGGATCGTTAAATGGCAACCAATACGGAACAGATTCCGGATTCCACTCGTCATCCCCTGCGAGTCACCTGGGATGTCTGGGCGGCGATGTACCTGCGCGAGATGATTGCCAGAACCATGGCGGATCGCATGGCCTGGTTCTGGATGGTCTTCGAACCCATTGCCACCATCGCAGTTATGATTTTTTTTAGGGCTTATATACGCGGAGGCCGAAGCATTACCGGCGCGGAGTTTATTCCTTGGATGATTGTGGGATTGATGGGCTTCTATCTTTTCCGGGAGGCGATGACTCGACCGATGGGGGCTGTTGAAGCCAATCGTGGCTTGTTCACCTATCGCCAGATACTACCTGTAGACCCCGTTTTGATTCGCTGCTTCGTCGAGGGGATGATTCGCAGCTTTATCTTCCTGCTTTTCATACTCATTGGCTCACTGCTGAAGATCAATCTAATACCGGATCATGCGTTCGGCGTAATGATGGATTGGACGTCGCTTTGGATGCTGGGAGTCGGTCTTGGCGTTTTACTATCTGTAGCTTCGGGTCTTGTACCTGAAGTCGGACGGGTAGTGAAAATTATTACAATGCCACTTCTGCTTATCTCCGGCGTTATTTTTCCGGTCACTTATGTACCCGCCCAATATCAACAGTATCTACTGTGGAACCCAATCGTTCACGGGTTAGAAAGTATGAGATTAAGTTTTTTTGATAACTATCATTCGATACCGGGTATTGATATGACTTACCTTTGGTTCTGGGCGCTGTCGACCTTGACTTTGGGCCTGGTCATGCACGTGCGTTTTGCCTCGCGCTTGAAGGCAAGGTGACCATATGATCGAAATCCAGAACCTATACAAGCGCTACCACGGGCCTTATGGCGGCGGCTGGGTATTAAAGGATATCAATCTTACCATCCCTGATGGTGTCAGTGTCGGTGTTGTCGGCCGCAATGGCGCGGGCAAGTCGACTTTGCTACGCCTGATCGGGGGTATGGATGCGCCGGATCGCGGCAGGGTGATCCGCAAGGGACGCGTATCCTGGCCGATCGGCCTAGCCGGTGGGTTCAAAGGAACCATGACTGGCCGGCAGAACGTCAAGTTCGTGGCCCGCGTGCATGGCATCAAGAAGAGCCTTCACCAGTTGATTCAGGAAGTGCAGGACTTCGCAGAGATCGGCAAAGCCTTCGATGACCCGGTCAATACCTACTCATCGGGCATGCGGGCGCGCCTCGCCTTCGGTCTCTCGCTAGCGTTCGATTTCGATATCTATATCTCGGACGAGGCGACTGCCGTTGGTGACCGAGCTTTCAAGGCCAAGGCCAGGGAAGCGTTCCAGCAGCGGGTGGATCACGCCAGCCTGATTATGGTATCCCACGGCGAGGGTACGCTAAAACAAATGTGCGAAGCAGGCATCTTCATTGATCAAGGACAGGCGCACTGGTTCGATCATATTGGCGATGCGATCGAAGCTTATCACCAAACGACTAAGGTGATTACCGATGTCGCGGATGAGGACGATGAAGAGGATGTACCGGTAGAGCAACTCGATACCGATAGCCTTAAAGCTAAGCTTCGCTCCCTCAAACGTGAAATGAATGAACTGCATAAACAGCAGATTATTACTAATTATCGCCTAGAAACGACGACGGATGAAATGGAGATGGCTAGCTTGCAGGAAGAGAAACAGTATCTTCGTCGCAGGTACCAGCAGGCCAGGAAGCGATTCAAAGTATTGAAACAGCACAAGCAGGTGTCCACCTTAACTACGCAGACGCCGAGAGCGGAATGAAAGAAGTGAGCTTGATGAATTCTTCAGTCAGTCAAAAATTAATGCGGCATCTTCATTGGATCATCTGCGTGGTGGCCATCGTACTCGTCAGCTTTTACTGGGCGGTCTGGGCCAGCGATCGCTACGTCTCGCATGCGCATGTGGTGCTGGAGAGCCCTCAGCTCGCCTCTCCGGAATTGAGCTTCAGCAGCCTGCTCTCCGGCGGCGGGGGCGCCAACAACGCTGATATGCTGCTGCTCAGGGATTACCTGCGTTCGGTAGACATGCTCCAGTATCTGGTAGAGAACGCCAATTTCCGTGAACATTACGCTCACGGTGGCGGCGACTTCTTCACCCGGCTCAGCAATGAAGATGCTCCGTTGGAGGAACTACACGATTATTATCTCAAGCGCGTCTCGGTGGAGCTGGACGAATATGCTGGCGTACTGCGTATCGATGTCGAGGCATTCAATCCGAAAGAAGCGCACCTGATCGCCAACTTGCTGCTCGAGCGTGGTGAGCAGCACATGAACGATATGGGTCGGCGCTTGGCGGAAGAGCAGGTCAAGTTTTTACAGCAGCAAGTCGATCAGCTCCAATCGGCCTTCGAGCAGACTCGCCAGGCGCTGGTCGAGTACCAGAATGAGAACGGGTTGGTATCTCCAACGGGTACGGTCGAAAGCCTGAGTGGTGTCGTTTCGACGCTGGAAGGCCAATTGGCGAGCTACAAGGCGCAGAAGACAGCGTTGAGCAGCTTCCAGAGTGCCAGTTCTCCAGAGATCGTGCGTATCAACAGTCAGATCGCAGCCCTGGAAGATCAGATCGAGAAGGAGAAGCAACGCTTGGCGGCCCAGTCCGGCAATGCGCTGAACTCGGTCTCTTCCGAGTACCAACGCCTGCAACTGCAGGCCAAGTTCGCGGAAGAGAGCTATTCCGGGGCGCTATCTGCACTGCAAAGCACCCAGGTCGAGGCGGCGCGTAAGCTGAAGCAGCTCTCTACGCTGCAGTCTCCGACGATGCCACAGTATCCTGAGCAGCCGGAACGGTTATATAATATTATCGTATTTGGTGTCATATCCCTATTTATAGCACTAATTGTTAATATGCTGGTTTTGATAATTAAGGATCATCGTGATTGAAATGGCTGGGCACAGAAAGTTTTATCTTCATTGACTTTCCTATAGCAAGTTTGTTTTTAGATTGTCAATGCTCCGCTTTTGTTGAAAGCGCTTCTGAGAAATTGTTAAGAGAAGTTATAAATGTCTAAATTGACGAAGTTGATCAAAAAGCCGAGATTGTTTTTTTATGATGCCCTAGGGAAAAAATTATACCCTGAGCGTCATCAGCCTAAGTCTCAAAGCGCGAAGAAAAAGAGCACGCAGCCTCCCACTTCTCAAAGCAAAGTGGTTGAAAAAGATGAATTGCCTGATTGGTTTAATCCTTACACAAGTGAAAAAATACAAGCTGTTATAAATAAAGGCTTGCCTACGTATCTTTATATGCCATGGATTGCAGAGCATGGAAATGCATTGATAAAAAAAATAGATGGCGATAGCTATAATTTAGTTCCTTTCGATTTGGTTAAAGGAGATAACCCTTATCAGCTTCGCAGGGAAATATTGAAATTTGCTAGAGAAAACCCTTTCCTGTACAGGAGGATGGTTGCCAGAAAACTGATACCCATTAAAAATAATATCGCAGCATTTATTTTTACCTTTGATTGGGCGCCGGTAATGAGAATCATCGCCAGTGTTTGCGATGAGCTAGGTATAAAGAAAATATTAATTCCCCATGAGTCAGTCTTTGTTGATAAAGATAAATATTATTGGTGTCCTAAATCGTTCGCCTCCATGCCGATTTCTGATGTGGTTCTAGGGTGGGGGAAATTACAAGAGGATATATTTACGTCAAGGGGATATCCTCAGAATAGATTTATCAGAGTTGGTGCGCCAAAATTTGATGCCTATCATAAATATAGCCCTAGTCTAACAAGGGAGCAATACTGCCGTTTGTTTGGGCTTGAAGCAACCAAAAAGATTGTATTGTTTGCTTCTCAGCCACTTGATTCCCAATTGGATATGAAAACTGCGAGGGAATCGCAGAGAGCGGCAATTTCAGACCTCATCACTATATGTTCAGAAAAAGATCTTCAGTTAATAGTTCGGTTACCACCATCAAAAGATGATATTTTAGGCGCTGATCTGAGGAATAAGGCTCAAGATTTAGAATTTTTCAGCGTTGACGACTCTCGTTGCTATTTTGTCCAACCTGAAGAAGCTATATTTCATTCGGACATTGTCACTTCTGTGAATAGCACGATGTTGTTTGAGGCGGTTCTATGTGATCGTCCTACATTTTCGATGAAATATGTTGACTTTGACCAAATATGGACCAACGTAGGCATCAAGTCTATAACTAATATAAGTGAACTAAGAAGCTACGTTGGTGATATATTAAATTCTAAATATTCAGTTTCAGAATCCGGCATGGACTGGGCTTCTAAAATGTTTGGTGTTGGAGAATTTGATGGCAATGCTAGCTGTAGGATAAGAGAATTTCTGACTGATAACGCTGTTTATGGTAACAATATCGTTCCTTTTGGTACCGGAATTGAAAGAGCTATAAAGGGCGAAGTCGTCGATGTTATGGCAATTCCTAGCTCAGCTGAAACTTGGGGAGGTGTTCAGAAGTATGTTCAGCCAATGTTGAACGCTCGGCAGCGTGTAGATAGCAGCGCTGGACTTAAATCAATTGATACTTTGGTTTCAGTCGATCTGTTCGTTCAGTGGGGAATTACCCCTAAACCTGAAAAGAGGAAACAGCGTGAGGTTGCTAGCTCTTTAGGAAAGTCCATCTTAATTATCGAAGATGGATTTATCCGATCTATGGATATCGGGCTGTCAGGTGAGCCAACGCTTTCTATTATACTAGACGATAGGACATCCTATTATAACGCTGAAAAACCGTCGCGTTTAGAGTTGCTGTTAAATAACGATACTGAGATAGATGCTGAAAAAATAGCAAATTGCAAAAAAATAATAAATAAGATTGTAACTGGTAGGATATCGAAATACAACCATGCGCCAGATGTGCCTATTACCATTGGTACTAGAAACAAGAAGAAAATACTGCTTGTTGACCAACGGTATGGTGATCAATCAGTGACCTCTGGGCTGGCAGGGCAACATGCATTCGACCAAATGTTAGCAGAAGCCATGGAAGATAATCCCGATGCGGATATTATTATCAAGCAACATCCCGATGCTATAAAAGGTGGCAAGAAAAGTTATTACAATAATGATAAATTAGCATTCTCAAAGCATATGCCTAACATCTTCTTGGTTGACTATGATATCAACCCACACGCATTATTTGATATTGTTGATGACGTTTATGTTGTAACTTCTGGGATGGGTTTTGAAGCTTTAATGGCAGGCAAGAAGGTGTTTTGCTACGGGGCGCCTTTCTATTCTGGCTGGGGAGTTACTACTGATAAAATAAAAGTAGAAAGAAGAGCCAAAAAGCGGTCGGTGGAAGATATATTTTATTATTCTTATGTGTATCTTTCTCGCTATTACTCTAAAGAAAAGAAAGCGCCGTGTTCGCTTGAAACTTTAGTCGATGAGTTTGTCGCTCTAAAACTGAATCAATCCTGAGGTGCTATTTTGAGAAGCTATAAATCGATAGATTATATATTCAATGAACATCTCGGGAAGCGAAGTGCCTATAGTGAGCATCAGGAGCTATCTATCGAAGGGATTCCTAAGCTTACTAATTCACATAAAAGTATAAAGTTAGTTGGTTTGGTTGGAGGGGATGGGAATAAGTTGGTGTTTGGTAATAACTGTAGCGTCAAAAAAGCTTTGATACGTTTTGAAGGTTCTGGGTCGACAATACAGTTTTCTGACAACTGTAAGATAAATGGCATTTTTATAGTAAGAAATAATTGTCTTATTTCATTAGGCGACGGCACTAAGGTAAATAGTAATCAAGCGCGGTTTCACTGTGGTGAGGACAATACACGTATTGTATTAGGTCAGGGATGCTTAGTAGCTGACGCGAGGTTTAGAACATCCGATTCTCACTCTATCTTTGATGACGCTGGTCATCGTACTAACTTTCCAGCCAACATCACTGTTGAAGATGATGTGTGGTTGGCAGAGGATACTTTTGTATTCAAAGGCGCGCATGTTGGTGCCGGCTCTATTGTTGGGGCGAGATCTACAGTATATGGAAGACTACCTAAGCATTCACTTTGCGTCGGCACTCCTGCCAAACCTATTAAATGCCCGGTGTACTGGAGTGATGAGCTCCGTGACCAGCGTTAACATCTAGTGGAGTGCAGAGCCAAAAAATTGGCTGCAAGGTTATCTGATAATAGTTCTTGCTTTATATGTTTTTGTTTTCTCGATGTCATGGCAAATAATAGCCTTTTGAATGTTTTGTCTTTTAGTCGTCAGGGGGGGGGGTATGAAAAATCTTTTTTTACACGCAGGTGCTCATAAAACCGGCACCACCTCTATGCAGAGGTTATTTAATAAAAACTTTAAACTTAACGATTATCCAAATTTTAAGTACGTTGGGCATAGAGGGGTTAAGTCTAGAGTGAAGCCGCTGTTAAGAAACGGTGGTGATGGCCTTGAAGCTAAAGGAAAACTTTTCTTTGAGGAGATCTTTAGAGGAAATGATACAGTATTAATGTCTTGTGAAGATATATTTGGAATGTATGATGAGATTCGGGAAGGAACTCCTTATGCATTGATGCCCGAATACACTGCTAATTTGATAAAAATCCTCCCCCCTGACGTAAATTTATATTTGCTTCACTGTCCTCGCGACTATTCAGCTTGGATGGAGTCTGCTTATGCCCAAGGACTAAAGAATGGAAAAAGCTATTCCTTTAAGGAGTTCTACGAAGAGATAGATTCTTCAAGTTTTTCATGGCTTGAATTGTATCGAAAAACCTTAAAAAATCTCCGCGATAATGATTTTTTGATGATTTGGCCTTATGAGTTTTATAAAGAAAAACAATATGACCTTTTGGATAAGGTGTTTTCTTATATAGGGATAGAATTGATCGATAAGGAGCTTCCGAAGGCGGAGAACTTAACATATTCCCATGTGGCAGAAGAACTTGCCATCGTTGGGAATAAAATTTTGTCAAAAGAAGAAAAAAAGGTGCTCAGGAATTTTTTGAGCAAAACTTTTTCGGTATCATATGAGTTTCCGAAGAGCGTACATCTTGATAAAATTCATCGTTCTTTTTGGAGTTCGCGATATGCCGAAGAGTTGGTTCGGCTTGAAGAACTGGCTGAGATAGATTCTCGGGTCGTTTTTCTAAATAGTAGCTCTTTATAAAAGAGTTTTTATAATGCTGAGTGCTAGAGGGGAGGGGGCGTGAAAATTGCAACTTTTGGTTCGTGTTTGTCAAGATATACAGCAAATCAGTACGTTGGCCTTTTTGGTGGTGAAGTGATATGTAGCGTATATCATAACCGATCCGATGCCTTCGTTAAGAGGTTTTTAGATGATGAGTGGGGGCAGTGTGATTATCAGCATTTGTCTTCAGCTCTTGACATCGTGGATGATGTTGATGATGATGCTGATATTAAACCAACCAATATAATTAAAAATCAGCTTTACGACACTATTGGTTGTCACAGGCTTAAAAGAGGTATTCCTTTTTTTAAAGTTTTTGACTCACATCCTGATATATTTTTGTTGGACAATTATATTGATTTATCAGCAAGGCTTGTTTACTCATCAGTGAGTCCAGAGATTGGTGGCTACTTTATCAACATGAGGACGTTGAAGGAAAATCAAAAGCAATACCATTTTTTTGATGACCTTCTTGATCCTATTCTTGGCGCGAAATATATGGCAAAAGTAATTTCATATATTCAGAAAAATGCTCCCCAAGCCAAGATTTTCTTCTTGAACTTTCCCTATAATGTGTATCAAGATGAAATCAGAAAGCAGCGTTCTTTAGACTATAATGAAGCAATAAAAAGAGAGTTGTTGCCTTTTGATACAGTCAAAATAATTGATGCTTTGGATGTAAAAGATAAATATAGAACGAAACATGTTCAGCACTACAAGCCAATTTATTACGCGGCTATTGCTGGTATTGTTAAAGCAAATTCTTTAGGCTGAGTCTCGTTTAGTATTGTCTCCATGGACCGTTTCTTCCGGTTGTGTTTTGATGATCGCTTAAGATAGTGTTTATTGCTATTGTAGCTGCGAAGTAACTTTTGTTGGGTCTTGGTGAAACTCTTGTGATAAATTTACCAGAGAGTAGTAATGGATATGGAGAAAGCCCCGATTTCCTCAACGCAGTCATGTTTAGTTAATCGTGAAACGCTTGAGCTGGCTCGTTTAGTTTTTGAAGACCAATCCCGTGCACTGAGCGACATCGGGCACTCTCTAAATGATGAATTCTTGGCTGCCGTGGAATTGATCTACGGCTGCACCGGTAAGGTGATCGTCTCGGGTATGGGGAAGTCCGGGATCATTGGCCGCAAGATCGCTGCGACGCTGGCTTCGACCGGTACGCCGAGTTTCTTCGTTCATCCTGGAGAGGCCTATCACGGTGACCTGGGGATGATTGGCAGCGACGATCTCGTGATCTTGATCTCATACAGCGGTGAGACCGATGAGGTGATCAAGCTATTACCTTATCTTCGTCATATAGAGGCTCGTAGCGTCGCTATCACGGGCAATGAGAGTTCGACATTGGGCACCAGTGCCGATGTCCATCTCAACGTTTCTGTCGAGCGGGAATCCTGCCCCAACAATCTGGCCCCTACGACGTCGACTACTGCGACCCTGGTAATGGGGGATGCGTTGGCAGTGGCGTTGATGAACAGACGCGCCTTCATGCCACTCGACTTCGCCCGTTTTCATCCAGGCGGTTCTTTGGGACGCAAGCTTCTCACGCTGGCAAAAGATGTCATGCATCGGGTTCCTTCGCTGTCGCGGGAAGCTTCATTCGCACAGGTCGTGCATGAAATCAGCGAGGGCCATAGAGGGATCGTCTGTGTGGTCGATGACGCTGGACAGATGGTCGGTGTTGTCACCGATGGCGATCTGCGTCGTGCGATAGAGAAGCAAGGCCAAACCGAGCATCTGACCGCCAATGACATCATGGGGAGAATGCCGGTCACGATCTCTCCCGATGCCAATCTGTACGACTGCGAACAGTTGATGCGGGAACGAAAGCTGACATCGCTGATTGTCGCCGAAGGGCAAGAGCCGCTGGGCGTGGTGAAAAGCTTCGACGCATAGATCGATCGTGGTTCGAGCCGGCGATGGCGCAATTCTTCTTTATAGGAATCTCCAGTGAGTAATATTTTCGACATGAAAGGGTTGAGCAACCATTCACCCTTCACCCTGTTCGGCGGTATCAATGTTCTTGAGTCTCGCGATATGGCGCTGAAGGCCTGTGAGCATTACGTCGAGGTCACCAACAAGCTCTCCATCCCCTATGTGTTCAAGGCGAGCTTCGACAAGGCCAATCGCTCTTCCATTCATTCCTATCGTGGTCCGGGGATGGAAGAGGGACTGAAGATATTCGAGGCCATCAAGTCCGAATTCGGCGTTCCCGTCATTACCGATGTCCATGAAACCTGGCAGGCTGCGCCCGTGGCAGAAGTGGCGGATATCATCCAGTTGCCCGCCTTCCTGGCGCGACAGACGGATCTGGTCGTCGCCATGGCCAAGACCGGCAAGCCGGTCAATATCAAGAAGCCGCAGTTCCTGAGCCCGGCACAGATGCTGAACATCGTCGAGAAGTTCAACGAGGCGGGTAACTCGCAGTTGATGCTGTGCGACCGGGGGACATGCTTCGGTTACGACAACCTCGTGGTCGATATGCTGGGCTTCGGTGTCATGAAGAAGGTTTCCGGCGATCTGCCGATCATCTTCGACGTGACCCACGCGCTGCAACAGCGCGATCCGGGCGGCGCCGCATCCGGCGGTCGTCGGCAGCAGGTCGTCGAGCTGGCCAGCGCTGGCATGGCGACAGGGTTGGCCGGCCTGTTCCTGGAAGCGCACCCCGATCCCGATAACGCCAAGTGCGATGGACCGAGCGCGCTGCCGCTGCATCTGCTCGAGCCGTTCCTCACCCATATCAAGACGATAGACGATGCGGTGAAGTCACTGCCCAAACTCCAGATCGACTGAACCGGTTGTCCTTCATGAAAACAGTCATTGTGATTCCCGCTCGTTACGGCTCCAGCCGTCTGCCGGGCAAGCCTCTCGCCGATATCGTCGGCAAGCCGATGATCCAACATGTCTACGAGCGCGCCAGCGCCGTGGGCAATGTGGACGCGGTATGGGTAGCTACCGACGATCAGCGGGTGATGGACTGCGTTGCCGGCTTCGGCGGGAATGCGGTCATGACCTCTCCCGACCATGTTTCCGGCACCGACCGTCTGGTCGAGGTGATGGATCACGTCGAGGCCGATCTCTACATCAACGTGCAGGGTGATGAGCCCCTGATTCGCTCCGACGATCTCGAACGGTTGGCTGCGACCATGCAGGACGTCGGGCCGGGCGTTCATGTCGGCACGCTCTGCCATCCGATCTCCCATGAAGAGGCGCAGAGTCCCAACAGCGTCAAGGTGGTGCTCAAGGAGAACGGCGATGCGCTCTATTTCAGCCGCTCGCCGATTCCGTTTCCGCGAGAGCCGGCCGAGGCGAGTTTCCTGAAGCACGTCGGCGTCTACGCTTATCGTCGCGATGTCCTGGAGCGCTACGGTCGTCTGGCCTCACCGATGCTGGAGCGATCCGAAGTGCTGGAACAGTTGCGGCTGTTGTACGCGGGCATGACGATCCGTGCCGTCGAGGTCGAGCCGACGGGGCCCGGCGTCGATACGCCTGAGTGTCTCGAACGCGTGCGTGCCCATTTTCTGGGCCAGGAGTGCGTTCCTGTCGACCCGCTGGCCAAGGTCCGCCTGGTCATTACCGATGTCGATGGCATCCTGACCGACGGTCGCTTGCACTACACCGAAGCGGGGGAAACGACGAAGACGTTCCATGTTCGCGATGGCTTGGGCATCAAGATGCTGATGGCGTGTGGCGTGCAGGTGGCCATACTGTCCGGTCGTGATTCCCCGACATTGAGGAAGCGTGCCGCCGACCTGGGAATTGAGCACGTGCTGTTCGGGGTCAAGGACAAGGCAGCCGCCTGTCGTGCCCTCCAGGAGCAGACCGGCGTTTCCCGCGAGGAGACCGCGTGTCTCGGGGATGACTCGATAGATCTGCCCGCGTTTGGCGCGTGCGGGTTGAGTTTCACGGTGAGCGATGCACCGGACTATATCGCCAGCGCCGTCACCGGTGTACTGCCGGTCCCCGGTGGGGCGGGGGCGCTGCGCCATCTGGGAGATCGGATTCTCGAGGCGCAAGGCAACGGCGATGTGTTTCGGTCGGTAGAGGGCTATAGTCGAGTCATGCATTCGATGGCGCAGTAAAGTCGTTGGTGATAACAAGGCCCTTGGTAATAGCAAAGCCCTTGGCAATGGTTTGCCGGGATAGCGGTATGAAGCGGGGAGAGCCGTCATGAAACGGGTTTTTCAGTATCCAATCTGGCTGGGTGAGCTGTTCACCGGCGCCAAGTCGTTCAAGGCCAACCCGCTGCTGGGCAGCGAGCGGCTGAATCGCTACGGCCTGCACGCCGCTCGGGTCTGGACGGCGTACTGGATGTCTCGGCTGCGCATGGCGATGCTGGCGCCGGGTGTTCCCAAGGCGGATCGCCAGCAGTTCCAGCGTTTCGGCTACGTGCTCAAGGAGAACTATCTCTCCGACTCGCAGTTCCAGGCGCTGATTCAAGAAATCGGCGCCTACGAAGGCGAGATCCGCGAGTGCTGCCAGGGCGACACCAATACGCACCGGATTCTGCTGGCGCCGGAGGTGGTCGAGCAGCTGCCGACGGTCAGGGCGGTACTGGAAGACTCCAAGTTGAAGCGGCTGTTCCGCTACTGCGCCGGCCACGCCCGCTTGCCGATCTGCCATATCGAGAACGTTCACAACGGTAGCCGAGATAGCGCGACCGAGCGCGACCCGCAGAAGAACCTGCACGTCGATACCTTCCAGCCCACCATGAAGTTCTGGCTCTACCTGGAGGACGTGACCGACGAGAATGGTCCGTTCGTGTTCGTGCCGGGCTCCAATCGGCCGCACCGTGAGCGGTTGAAGTGGGAGTATCAGATGAGCCTGCGGGCCCGGGAGCACGCGGATCGCTACACGGCTCGTGGCTCGTTCCGGGTAAGCCAGGAAGAGGCCGAAAGGTTGGGCGAGGGCGGCCCGCGGCCGTTCCGGGTCAAGGCCAATACGCTGCTCATCGCCAATACCTTCGGTGTTCATGCACGGGGCAGTGCCGAGCCGGGGAGTTCTCGCCTGGCACTGTGGGGCATGAGCCGGACCAATCCCTTCCTGCCGCTACCGGGGCTGGGGTTCGATTACCTCAATCGGCTTCAGTACCGCGTGCTGCAGCGCATGCGGCGCCAGGAAGACGCGAAGGCCGCCGCCAAGGGTGGCCAATCGTCCTGGCATGTGATCGAGCAACGGCGACTGTAGTTCTCGATTCGCCACACCGCTGTCATTCGGAAAGCAACCTTCGGGTTGCTTTCTGCGTTTCTGGGCCCCAGAACGGGCGGTGTCAAAGTGTTGTAATATTGATCGTTTGTGGATGCGGCGGTACTGGCCACGTGGGCCGGCCGGCTGCCGATACGTCGAATTTCCTCCGGCAAGAAAGTGATTGATGAAAAAGCTACTCGTGACGGGCGGTTGTGGTTACATCGGCTCGCATATGGTCGCCAGCCTGCAAAGTGCCGGGCACGATGTCGTGGTGCTGGACGATCTCTCCAGCGGTCGGCGGGAGGGTAGCGGCGGGGCACCGGTCTGCGTCGGCGATATCGGCGACCGTACGCTGCTGGACGACCTGTTTCACCGGCATGCCTTCGATGGCGTGCTTCATTTCGCGTCGCTGATCGAGGTCGGCGAGTCGGTCAGGAACCCGGCGATCTATTACCGAACCAACGTCGCCAAGACGTTGACCCTGCTCGAGGCGATGATCGAGCACGATGTCGGGTCGCTGGTGTTCTCGTCGACGGCGGCGGTCTTTGGCGAGCCTTGCCGGCCGCTGATCGATGAGTCCCATCCCACCCAGCCGCTCAATCCCTACGGCGCCAGCAAGCTGATGATCGAGCGTATGCTGGCGGATTTCGAGCAGGCCTATGGCCTGCGTTCGGTGTCGTTGCGCTACTTCAACGCGGCGGGCGCGAGCCCGGATGGCGCTATCGGAGAGCGCCACGATCCCGAGACCCACCTGGTGCCGCTGGCGCTCCAGGCGGCCATGGGCTTGCGGCCGGCGCTGCAGGTGTTCGGCCGCGACTATCCCACCGAAGATGGCACCTGTATCCGGGACTACATCCACGTCTGCGATCTCGCCGACGCCCACTTGCTGGCGCTGGAGTATCTGTTCGAGGGCAAGCCGACGGCACGATTCAACCTGGGCAGCGGCAGCGGGTTCAGCGTCCAGGAAGTCCTCGACAGCGTCGAGCGGGTGACCGGCCGCCGCGTGCCGTTCACCGATGCCCCGCGCCGGGCGGGCGATCCGGCAAGACTGGTGGCGGATGCCGGCGCGGCCAAGGCGACGTTGGGGTGGCGTCCCCGCTATGCGGATCTCGACACCATCGTCAGGCACGCCTGGGCCTGGGAGCAGCAACGCGCCTTGCTGTGAGTGCCACGCAGTCGCCACGGTTCAGAATCGGCCGGCCGGCCCCGGCTGGATAGTGGCGGCTATTTCGCCCCCGGTCTCCTTTCGCTGGTCGTTGCCTTGCCTTGCCGTCTCTCGCCGATATGTCGCACTGAGCTCAAGCGATTCTGATGCCGGATTTCAGCCCAGGGCCGGGCGGCGAAAACGTGCTTTTGCTGAGAGGGGAGCGCAAGAGTAGTATGAGGATGCATGCAATCAATATGTTGCTTTTTTATTGTTAAGCAGCTTATATGATGCTTTTTGCGAGGTGAGGTAATAGGGGGTCGAGGTATGAATCGAAAGCCCGTGTTGGAACAGATCCTTCAGCGACGGCGACAGCTTCGACTGACCCAGGAGGACATGCAGGCGCGTATTGGCATGACGCGTCAGCAGTACCAGCGCCTGGAGCGCGAGGGCAACCCGCGTCTGGACACGCTCTCACTGGTCGCGGAGGGTCTCAATGCCGAGCTGATGCTGATCCCGCGGGAGAAACGCCTGGCCGTGCAGCGCCTATTGAAAGAGGCCGACCATGAGGCTAACCCGCCGGCGGACGAGAACCCCTGGCATGGATTGTTGGACGAGGAGTCATGATGGCGTCCGAATCGGTTTCAGTGTTGCGAGTCAGCCTGTCATCGAGGCCCGTGGGTTATCTGGCGGGATACCGGGGGGGACGCAACGTCATGGTTTTCGACGAATCGTTCCGCGGCGATCCGGATCGACCGACGTTGACGCTGTCATCTCACCCTGCCTCTCCGAGAGCGCCCCACGTGCTGGGCTCGCCCTGGATACGCCAGCAGCGACTACACCCGTGGCTGTCGAACCTCCTGCCGGAAGGCGCCCTCAGGGAGTGGCTGGCACAGGGTTTGAAGGTTCATCCCGATAATGAATTTCCCCTGCTTGCACAGTTGGGTCACGATCTCCCCGGTGCCATCGAGGCCGAGCCCGTCCAGCCTGACGAGGTTCCTGAACACGTGCTGGTGCATCGCACGAGCATCACGCCCGTCGTGAGGTCTCTCGCGCCTGCGCGCGGATTTTCGCTGGCTGGTGTGCAGATGAAGTTTTCCATGCGTGAACGTGAGGGAAGGTTTCACTTCGGGCATGAAGATGCGCTGGGAAACTGGATCGTCAAGACCCCATCGACTCGCCACCGGGGCGTGCCCGCCAACGAGTTTACCGCGATGACGCTGGCCCAGGCGGCCGGCGTCGATATTCCCGAAATCAGAATGGTGAATCTCTCCGCCCTGGAGGGGTTGCCCGACATCGCGCTGCCACAGGAACCTTGGGCCTATGCCATCAGACGCTACGACAGGGATGGCGAGGCACGCGTGCATGCGGAAGACATGGCGCAGGTGCTGTTCCAGTATCCGCACGAAAAGTACAGCGGTGCCAATTATGAGCAGGTGGGCAAGTTGTTGCGCGACTATACCCAGGATGGGCTGGTGGCGGTGCAGCAGTTCGCCCGGCGGCTGCTGGTGAACGTGTTGCTTGCCAATGGCGATGCGCATTTGAAGAACTGGAGCTTGCTGTATCCGGATCGTATCAACCCCGTGCTGTCTCCCGCCTATGACATCGTGTTCACCCGGGCCTGGATCGCGGATGAGCAGGAGATGGCGCTCAATCTCCATGGCAACAAGCGCTGGTACCGCATCGGCTGGGCCGATTTCGAGGCCTGGGCGCGCGCGATTGGCACACCCTGGCCGGCCATCCGTGTGGTGCTGGATGACACGCTGGGTCGTGCGCGCGAGCGTTGGCCCGATCTGCTGGCGCAGAGCCCGATGTTGCCCGAGCAGAAGGGCCAGTTGCGCCGCCATTGGCGAGAGCTGCAGCCGGAGTGGCGTATTGGTTAGGTGACGATTTTGAACGTGACCGAAACCTAGGCCATGTCTGAAAAGTACTGCGCTTGCCCATACGGCGTTAAAAATCGGCTGGTGCGCCAGCCCGGTCAAGATGCTCATTTACACCCCGTAAACTGGAGCGCCAGCCCGGTCCTTCTTTCGCCGATTTTTGCCTTGTCTGGCCTTCGCTCGTCGACTTTTCAGACAAAGCCTGGCAGTCGACCGTTGGTCGCAAGGTCGCGCTCGTTCAGAACGACATCGTCACTCCCGTGGCCAGAGCCGGATCAGGACCTTGCCGGAGGCCTGGGCGTCCTTGGCGATGGTGAACGCCTCGACGGCGTCGTCGGCTTCCAACTCGTGAGTGATGACCTGGTCGAAGCGCGCGTCGCTGGCGAGCAGGGCGATGGCGTCGTCCACCTCGTCGTTGAACCGGAAGCAGCCCCGCAACTGGATCTCCTTGGAGATCAGCAGCGCCAGTTCCAGCGGTTGTGGGCCGGCACCCATCATGCCGATCTGCGCGATCACTCCGGCGCGGCGTACCGCCCGGATGGCGGCGTCGATCGAGGCCGGCGCCCCGGAGCACTCCAGGGCGACATCGTAGGATTCCGGCTCCGGCGTCTGCTCGCCGACGCGCAGCGTGTGGTGCACCCCCAGCGCCCGCGCCCGCTCCAGCGGCCCCTCGTGGAGGTCGGTGACCGTGACCTCGCGTGCCCCCTTGGCCAGCGCCGCGGCTGCGACCAGCAGCCCGATCGGCCCCGCACCGCAGACCAGCACGCGCTTGCCCTCGACCCCGCCGGCCACGTTGATGCCGTGCAGCGCCACCGCCAGCGGTTCGGCCAGCGCGGCGCGCCTGAGCGGCAGGCCCTCCGGCAGTAGTCGGATCATCTCCCGTTTCATCACCAGGTATTCGCTCATGCCGCCCTGGGTGTGCGGCGTGGTGGAGGCGGAACCCAGGTAGCCGCCGTTCGGCCACAGGTGCGGTTGCCCCTCGAGGCCCGGCCGGCATTCGCCGAAGGTGGCGGGGTGGAAGGTGACCGGTGTGCCCGGCGCCAGCTCCCCAGAGGGGTCGAGATCGACGGTGCCCGACAGTTCGTGGCCGGGGATCAACGGCTCGCGCACCACGAAAGCCCCGTTGGCGCCGTCATGGTAGTAGTGCAGGTCCGACCCGCAGATCCCGCCCCAGGCGATGCGCACCCGCACCTCGCCCTGGCGTGGCAGGGGCGTTTCCCACTCCTGACTGCGCAGGTCCTGCTTTCCATGGATGACCAGGGCTTTCATGGCGCTACCTCCAAGATTGTGATCGATGCCTCAAACCCATGGCTTTGTACGAAAACTACCTGCGCTCGGCAATACCGCGTTAAAAATCGGCTCAAAATGCTCATTTACACCCCGTAAACTCCGCGTTTTCGCCGATTTTTGCCTTGTCTTGCCTTCGCTCG
>NZNW01000106.1 GCA_002695065.1 Salinicola sp.
CATCACGTAGCTGAAGGTCACCAGGGTCATGAGGGCGAGGAGGAAGGCCACCAGGCCCTCCTCCAGATGCGCCCAGGCACGCAGGAAACGTGTCATGGTCGGCTCGGTTACTGGGTGGTTTCAGACTGGGTGGTATCGGACTGATTGGCGCCTTGGGCAGCCTCGATCAGGTCTTCGCCGATGGCGTCCTGGAACTTCTCCCACACCGGGCGAACCGCCTCGCGCCACTCTTCGCGCTCTTCCGGCGTCAACTGGATGATTTCGCTGGTGCCGGCATCGACGATCGACTGCTTGGCTTGTTGGTTGAGATCGTAGGCCTGCTTGTTCACCTTCTGGCTGACGTCGGCCAGGATATCTTCCAACTGGCTGCGGATGTCGTCCGGCAGTCCGTTCCAGAAGTCGGCGTTGGTGATCACCATGTAGTCGATGATGCCGTGGTTGGACTCGGTGATGTACGGCTGCACCTCGTGCATCTTCTGGCTATAGATGTTCGACCAGGTGTTTTCCTGACCGTTGACCACACCAGTCTGCAGCGCTTGGTACACCTCGCCGAAACTCATCTTGCGGGGAACGGCGCGGAGCTCCTTGAACTGCTCGTCGAGCACGTCGGAAGCCTGCACGCGGAACTTGAGGCCGCGGGCATCCTTGGGTTCGCGCAGCGGCTTGTTGGCAGAGAGCTGCTTCATGCCGTTGTGCCAGTAGGCCAGCCCCTGAATGTTGCGATCCTGCATCGAGTCGAGCAGGCCCTGCCCGGCGTCGGAGTGCTGGAAGCGGTCGACGGCATCGATGTCGTCGAACAGGAACGGCAGATCGTAGAGTTGCAGGCTGGGGCTGTACTGCTCGAACTTGGCGAGCGAGGGGGCCAGCATCTGCACGTCGCCGAGCAGCAGCGCTTCCATCTCCTTGCCATCGCCGTAGAGCGATGAGTTGGGGTAGACCTCGACCTTGACGCGGTCGCCGAGCTTCTCCTTCACTTCCTCGGCGAACATCTTCGCGCCCTGGCCCTTGGGCGTGTTCTCGGCCACGACGTGGGAGAACTTGATGACGATGGGGTCCTGCGCCTGAGCAGTCGCGACGCCACCCATCAGGATGGCAACTCCGATCGCGCCAACCACTGTTCTTGGATTGATGAGAGACATGGCATTTCACTCCTGAGTTTGTTCTGTCGTCTTGGCGTCCTCGATGACGCCTTATTGGCGATGCCAGGCGGAGTATGCGGATAATTATCTCGATTCGTATATTCAACCTTCGGTGGGACTCGACACCATCGGGTCGATAAAGATAGCGCCTTTTTCTGGTTTAAAAAGTTTAAAAAGTCGGAGCTAGGTGGTGAAAATCTCTGGGTTTGGCGTGATGTCAAAAACGGAAAAATCTTAAAATTCAAATGACAATGTCTGTTTCATGAATTTTTTGACGTCCAGTTCATGACTTATCGCGGACACAATTTCATGGTCAATCACCGTCGCCGGATCGGGGGTATTCCGGCAGGTTATCGCGGCGGCCAAACTCAAGGTCACAGAAGTTAACGCGGGTCAGCGTCGTCAGAAAAGAGGTTCCGCCCGAGCTGGCGGCGCGGTGGTGATGCTCGCCGCCAACGGTTGCGGTATGGCCTTTCAGCCCCGGTCGGCAGCGGCAACGAGCCGTCGGGCGCGGGCCATTACCGGGGCGTCGATCATCTGTCCGTCTACTTGGCCGGCCCCGGCGTCCTGCTCGGCCGCCTCGATCACACGCGTCGCCCAGGCCAGTTGATCTTCGGTCGGCATGAAGGCCGAGTTGACGACCGCGACCTGGTGCGGGTGGATGCAGAGCACGCCGCCGAAACCCATCTCCACCGCACGCCTGGCAGCCCGTTCGATGACGCCCATGTCACGAAACTCGGGATGTACCGTATCGATCGGCGGTGCGAGCCCGGCCAGTCGTGACTGCACCAGCAACTGGTAACGGGCCTGATTCAGCATCCAGTCGCCGCCCTCGCTACCCGACTCGATACCCAGGTCGAGCCCCAGATCCAGGGCGCCGAAGCTCAGCTGGACGACACCGTCGACTCGCGCCAGCTTGTCCAGATGGTCGAGGCCCTTGGCACTCTCGATCAGTGGAATCATCGGATAGCCGAGGGCCTCCACCTGGGCCAGACTTCGGGTGCTTTCCGCTTTGGGAACGACGAGCCCGGCGATACCCCTCTGATCCCGGCAGAGCGCGAGATCCTCGAGAAAATCATCGGTGTCCGCGGCATTGATCCGCACCCAGACGGCGCCCGGCGATGCCGTCTCGAGAAAGTCACCCAACGCCTGGCGGGCCATCGGTTTCGCTGCTGGCGCGACGGCATCTTCCAGATCCACGATCACGATGTCCGCACCGCTGGCCAGCGCCTTGGGGATGCGCTCGGGGCGGTTGGCCGGCACGAACAGTGCCGAGCGGGGGGGAGTGGGGGAAATCATGGGCGCTTTTCCTCGCAGGATCGAAGGGAATGATGGGAATCGAATCGAAAAAGACGGTCAGATCGTACCGGCCTGGCGCAGCGTGTTCACGTCTTCGGCGGCGTACCCCAACTGCGCGAGAATAGCACCGCTGTGCTCGCCGAGTGCGGGGACGGCGTCCATGCGGGGCTCGTAGGCCAGGTTGCGTCCGGGTGGCAACGTGGCAGGCACCTGCCCGCCGGGCGTCATCACGTCGCGCCAGCGGTCTCGGGCCGCCAGTTGCGGATGGTTCCACACGCCGGCCATGTCATTGACGTGGGCGTTGGCGATCTGGGCGCGATCGAGTCGGGCGATCACCTGTTCCGCCGTGAGTTCGGCAAAGACCTTGTCGATCAGCGCCCGCAGGGAGGCGCGATTCTCGGAGCGCTTGAAGTTGGCATCGAAGCGTTCGTCCGTGGCCAGCGCCGGTTGCTCCAGCACCTTGTCGCAGAACAGCTGCCATTCGCGCTCGTTCTGGAGCCCTAGCATCACGGTGCCGCCGTCGCCGGTAGGGAAGGGGCCGTAGGGGTAGATCGTGGAGTGGGACGCACCGGCACGCGGCGGCGGCGTCGCGCCGTCGAAGGCGTAGTACATCGGGTAGCCCATCCACTCGACCAGGCTCTCCAGCATCGAGACGTCGATATGCGACCCCTCACCGGTCCGCCCGCGGAGCAGCAGCGCCGAGAGAATGTTGCTGTAGGCGTACATGCCGGCGGCAATGTCGGCCACCGAACAGCCCGCCTTGGCCATTTCGTCCTGCCCGGGGCCGCCGGTGACGGAGAGAAATCCCGCCTCGCTCTGGATCAGCAGGTCGTAGGCTTTCTTGGTCTCGTAGGGTCCGCCTTCGCCGTAGCCGGAGATATCGCACACGATCAGCTTGGGGAACCGCGCGTGCAGGGCGTCGAAGCCGAGCCCCATCCTGGTGGCGGCGCCTGGCGCCAGGTTTTGCACCAGCACGTCCGCTTCCGCCAGCAGGTCATCGAGGATCGGTTTGGCAGCCTCGTGCTTGAGGTTGAGCGTAAGGCTCTCCTTCGATCGGTTGGTCCAGACGAAGTGCGATGAGAGACCGTGTACGCGTTCGTCGTAGCCGCGGGCGAAGTCGCCGACGCCGGGGCGCTCGACCTTGATCACCCGGGCGCCCTGATCGGCGAGCTGTCGCGTGCAGAAGGGCGCGGCGATGGCATGCTCGAGGCTGACCACGGTAATGCCATCCAGGGGGCGAGGGGATTGAGCGGTCATGACAGCTCCTGTTCGAGAGATAAAGGTTCGCGGGTTGGCGGCAATCGGCTCACAGCAGCGGCTCGAGGCGCGCCACCAAGGGCAGGCTCCAGGCGTGGGCGATCAGCCTGGCGACCTCGTCGTCATCGGCGGCGCCGGAGAAGCTGACCAGACGGCGGAACTTCGCCTCCAGCTCTTCCCGGCTCAGGGTGTTGCCCGGATCGCCCTTGGGTTCGTCGATGGCGGCGCTCAATCGGCGGCCGTCGCGGGTGGTGACCTCGATGCGTCCCAGCCAGCGTCGGGGATAGGCACTATCCACCTCGGGGTCCAGCACCATCGACACACGCTGGCGGAAGCTGGCCACTGCCGCGTCCTGGAGGGCGTGATCCCGAAAGCTGGCCAGACTGGCATCGCCGTGCACGGCGATGAGGCCGAGTACGCTGCCCATCGAGAACTTGGCCTGGTGGATGGTGCGCGGATCGACCACGGGGCCGAGCACGTCGATCGCGGCCTGATGGACTCTGGCCGTGACCGCCTCGATATCGCCGTGGGTGAGAGATTCCCGCTGCATCAATGCCAGCAGGGCGTCCGCCGCCGGATGCGTATGCCGGCAGGAAGCGTGATATTTGAATGAGGTCTCGACCAGCGCCCAGCGTTCGCCGAGGCGATCCGTCAGCCGGCTAGGATCGGCATCGGTGGACATCCCGGCCGCCATTCCCTGGGGCCCGTCGAGGATATGCCGGGCACCGGTCAGGCCGCTCTGGGTCATGTAGGCGGCCAGGAGCCCGTCCGAGGCGGCCTTGGCCGTGTGCAACTGCTTGGAGTCGGCGGCATCGCGCAGAAATTCCCACAGCCCGGCAGCCTGGGTGCCGGCGTTGCCGAGCAGATTGACGAAACCGTCGGTGTCGAGCCCCATCAGCTTGCCGGCGGCCACGGCGGCAGCCAGCGTGCCGGCGGTGCCGGTGGTGTGGAAGATGCGATAGTGCGAGCGGCCGAGGAACTCGCCGATCCGAATCCCCGCCTCGTAACCGGCCACGGCGGCGGTGATCATCTCCTCGCCGCTGCTGCCCAGATCCTGGGCGGTCGCCAGCGCGGCGGGGAAGACCACGGTGGCGGGGTGGAGGACGGAGCTGTTGTGCAGATCATCCTGCTCGACCACGTGCGACGCGGCGGCGTTGACCAGCGCGGCGAAATGCGGCGAGGTCATGCGGCGATCGGTCAGTTGCTGACAGCCGCCGTCGCTGGGACCCATGAGCTTGCTGTACTGCTCGAACAGCGGGATCGGCGCGTGATTCCTGCCGGCCAGTGCCGAGCCCAGCCAGTCCAGATAGTAGGCCTGGCAGCGCTCGACGACGTGTTGCGGTATCCGGGCGTAACTGAGTTCAGCCAGGAAGCCTGCCAGTTCACGCGTTGGATCACGGGTTTGATCATGGACTAGGTCATTCATCGCGGACGCTCCTCGATTCGATTGGCGATCTCGATCAGGTTGTCGTCGGGGTCGCGAACGTAGACGGACCGGATCGGGCCGGTGGCGCCGGTCCGATCCACCGGACCTTCGATGATCGTGATCCCTTCGGCCTCCAGGTGGGTGATCACCTCTTCCAGCGGTGTCTCGCTCAGAAAGCACAGGTCCGCCGAGCCCGGCGTGGGGCGGTCGGCCTTGGGTTCGAATTCGCGACCGTGACGATGCAGGTTGATCTTCTGCTCGCCGAAGCCCAGGGCGATCCGGCCTTCGCCGAAGACGACGCGCTCCATGCCGAGGGCGCGGACGTAGAAATCGCAGGTGACGTCGATATCGGCCACCGTCAGCACCAGGTGGTCCAGCCGTGAGATCTTCATGGGCAACCTCAGAACGAGCGTGGCAGGTCGAGCAAGTGCTCGGCGACGTAGGAGAGAATCAGGTTGGTGGAGATCGGGGCGACCTGATAGAGGCGCGTCTCGCGGAACTTGCGCTCGACGTCGTACTCGGTGGCGAAGCCGAAGCCGCCGTGGGTCTGCAGGCAGACGTTGGCCGCTTCCCACGAGGCCTTGGCCGCCAGGTACTTCGCCATGTTGGCGCTGGCCCCGGCCGGCCGGCCCGCATCGAACTCCTGGCAGGCGCGCCAGCGCATCAGGTCGGCGGCTTCCACCTCGATATGCGCCTCGGCGATGGGGAACTGTACGCCCTGGTTCTGGCCGATCGGGCGATCGAAGACGACGCGCTCGTTGGCATAACGGCTGGCCTTGTCGATGAACCAGCGGCCGTCGCCGATGCACTCCGCCGCGATCAGGGTGCGCTCGGCATTGAGTCCGTCGAGGATGTAGCGGAAGCCCTTGCCTTCCTCGCCGATCAGGCTGTCCGCCGGCAGTTCGAGATTGTCGAAGAAGAGCTCGTTGGTCTCGTGGCCAACCATGTTGGCGATGGGCTGGACCGTCATGCCATTGCCGGTCGCCTGATGCAGGTCGACCAGGAAGATCGACATCCCCTCGGACTTGCGCTTGACCTCGGCCAGCGGGGTGGTACGAGCGAGCAGAATCATCAGGTCAGAGTGCTGGATGCGCGAGATCCACACCTTCTGGCCATTGATCACGTACTTGTCGCCGCGCTTGACCGCCGTGGTCTTGATCTTGGTGGTGTCGGTGCCGGTAGTGGGCTCGGTGACGCCCATCGACTGCAGGCGCAATTCGCCGCTGGCGAGCTTGGGCAGGATCTCGGCCTTCTGGGCGGCGCTGCCGTGCTTGAGCAGCGTCGCCATGTTGTACATCTGGCCGTGGACGAAGCCGGCGTTGCCGCCGCAACGATTGACCTCCTCGAGAATCACGCTGGCCTCGGTCAGGCCCAGGCCGGAGCCGCCGAACTCCTCGGGGATCATCGCACCGAGCCAGCCGGCTTCGGTCAGCTCGGTCACGAACTTCTCGGGGAAGCCCTGGACGTGGTCGATCTGGCGCCAGTACTCGCCATCGTACTGCTGGCACAAGCCGCGCACGCCGTCGCGGATCGCTTCCAGCGCCTCATGGTCGACAGGGGCTTGGTCGATAAGGTTGAGACTCATGAGCGAGACTCCTGATCGTCAGTGTCCTTGAATTCCACCGTGGCGCGATGGGCCGGTCCGTCTTGATTACCGGCGGTCAGCTCGGCGATGCCGTGGTCGGTAATCCGGCCGGTGGTCTGAAACGGCTTGTCGGCGATCAATGGGCGCAGGCCGCGGTAACGCATGCTGGTGGGGCGCGCCTGGGGATTCGCGTCGCAGAACGCCTGCAGTTGCAGCGTCGCGATCAGCGGCCCATGCACCACCAGTCCCGGGTAGCCCTCGGTATCGGTGACATAGGGCCAGTCGTAATGGATGCGGTGGCCGTTGAAGGTGACCGCCGAGTAGCGAAACAGCAGCACCGGGTCGGGGTCGATGGTCTGCGACCACTCCGCCGCCGGCATCGGCTCGTCGAGCGACAGCTTGGGCGGGGAAGGCTGGCGGTAGACGATGTCCTGCGCTTCGCGGATGGCGAGTTCGCCGGCCTGGGAATAGTCGTGCTGCACGGTCACGAACAGCAGCGAGCCGGTACGACCGTGTTTTTCCTGAATATCGGTCACGGTGGAGACGCGTTCCGCCTCGATACCCGCCCGCAGTGGGGCCAGAAACTCGACCCGCCCGCCGGCCCACATCCGGTTGCGGTCATCCGCCGGCGGTAGAAAGCCGCCACGGGTCGGATGACCATCGCCGCCGAGCTGGGTGCCAGGCAGGGGATTCTGGAAAAACGCCCAGTGCCAGAGCGGTGGTAGCGGCTCGCCGGGGGCGGGGCAGGGCTTGTCGAAGGTGGCGGCGACGCGGGAAACCAGCGCGGCGTCGAGTTGATCGACGCACCGTTCCCGGTTGCCGATCCAGCGCTCGAGAGTGTCTTGGGGCAGATTGTCGGGCATGACGCGAGTTACCAATCTGGGGAGGTATCGCCAGCATGGCCGTACTCGATATCGGAAGAAATCTGTCTTTTGTGGCAGGGGGCTTTGGTTTCGCTGAATACGACTTTGGTCGGCGGTTTCTGGATGACCTGCGGTTACCTTGGAGTCAGCGCAGCGGATCCAGACAGCGCTTGGCACACGTTCACGCCTGAACCGTCGTCTCTTCGACCAGAGATTCTGGAGGGATTCGTCCACGCCGCTAGTCTGATATGGCACAATAAAGCCTGGAGAGGGTGTGGTAGTGTTTTGACGGTGGGAAGTCTTTGCAATTTATAGTTTCGCAGTTTCATATGCCGCTTCATATGACACAACCATCTTTAGCAGATTGCCAGGTGTAAAGTGGTTATGAAACCTTTGTTGACATTAGTGGCCATATCATCGCTTGCGCTGACGGCATGCGGGCAAAGCAGCGCTGATCCGGAAAATCAAAAAGCGGTCGATGCGTTGATAAAGAAGACCAAAGAAAACTTGGTCTATGTGAAAGGTGGTAGCTTTCAGATGGGCGATTTTGGCCAAGTCGACCCTAAAGCGAATAATCTGCCTTATAGTTTTTACGATAACAACAAGGTTTTGCATGAGGTTGAGCTGGATGGTTTTTTTATCTCCAGTCGCCAGGTTTCTTACGCAGATTATGATGTGTTTAAAAAGTCCTTGGGTCAGCCCAATATTAATAATGAAGGGCCGGAGGCAAAATACCGAGCACCTGATGTGCCAGCGGGAGTGGATTGGTATCAAGCTCATGATTATTGCGAGTGGCTGTCAGAAAAGTCAGGGCAAGCATTTTCATTACCAACAGAGGCGCAGTGGGAATATGCTGCTCGCAATCGCGGCGAGTTTAGACCTTTTGCAACTGATGACGGAACGCTAAAGCTCGGTGTGAATCACTCTACTTCGGAAGAGCGTAAAGAGGCGACATCTGCCAATGACTCACTCTCACCTGGTGTAATCGCCAGCTACCCACCCAACCCTCTCGGGATCTATCAGATGGGATTGAATGGGTTCGAGTGGGTAAGTGATTGGTATGATAAAGAATATTATAAAAAATCCACTAAGATAAATCCTTCTGGGCCAGAGGATGGCTTGGAAAAAGTCCGCCGTGGTGGCGAGCTAGGCAGTGACGGAAGAGATTTGTTAACAGTGAACCGTCGTCACGCAAAGCCCGATCTGTCAATAGACAATAACCCAGTGCTATCTAGCGAGCCGTTGTATCCTAATACATTTCGTTGTGTTCTGAATGATGGTTCGGTTAAGTGGTAAGCTTTGAGTTTGGTTTTCGTGCAGTGCTTTTTGCATGTTGGAAACTCTGATGCGAGTCAGTACGAACTCGGTCTGGTGCCTAATAAAAAGAATGCTTATAATGCTGTCAAGCCTGAGAGTTATACGTGTTTTTTGCCGACCTGAGACTCTGTTAAATCGGCTGGGCAGTTCACTGCGGTTCTTAAGTGTGGGAATGTTGGAGGGGCTATGAGGGCATACTTCGTTCTGATCGCGCTATTGGTTTTGAGCTTGGTTGCCTGGGGCGATGGTCAGGCTGACTCGAAAAACCAAGAGGTGGTCGATGCACTGATCAAGAAGACGAAAGACGAGCTCGTTCGTGTCGAGGGTGGCACCTTTCAGATGGGCGACTTTGGTCCAATTGATCCGAAAACAGGTGGCTTACCTTATAGTGTTTACGACGACAATAAAAAATTGCACAAAGTGACTCTTGATAGCTTCTATATCTCTGAGCGTCAAGTGTCTTATGCCGACTATGACGCTTATACGCAAGTGGCAGGCAAAAAGAAAATAAACGAGGATAGCACAAGCGCCAAGTATCGAGCGCCCAATGTTCCAGCAGGAGTAGACTGGTATCAAGCTAATGATTACTGCCAATGGCTTGCAGAAAAAAGCGGAGAGCCTTTCTCTTTGCCGACAGAGGCACAGTGGGAGTATGCTGCGCGGAGTCGCGGCGAGTTTTTTCCCTATGCCACAAATGATGGGACACTAAGCCCTGGTGTGAATTATCCGACTGTTGAGGAAAGAGAGAGTGCGACACCAGCGGGAGACCATTTTTCTCCTTATGTTGTCGGTAAGTATCCGCCAAACCCCCTTGGTGTTTATCAAATGGGTTTGAATGGGTTCAGGATTGGTATTCTAAAGATTATTACGCTAACTCTCCCGAGCGTAACCCTAAGGGGCCTGAGAAGGGTGAGAAAAAGGTACGTAGAGGTGGAGCTCTTGGGGAAAGCGACACTGCTCTTTTGACTGTTAATAGGCGTCCCGCTGATCCCAGCTTGAAGCTTGAAAATAACCCTTATTTGTCTAAAGGTCCGGCCTCCACAAGTACCTTTAGGTGTGTCTTAAATGATCATTTGTAAAGATTAGTGGTTTAAAATGATGGGGCTTGAGTGGTTTGATGATATGTTTTTCCGGGTTGTATTTTGCAGGTTAAATGCGTTTTTTGTAACGGGGGCGGTATGTCGGTGATTAATATTTAGGCTATCATATCCGATGGCGCCGGCCATGCGCATAAGATATTTCTGTATGTAGAAAAATAGAAGAGGAGCCATCTATGAAGCCGAGGTTGATTCTGTTGGTGCTATCGGTCTTGAGCTTGGTTGCCTGTGGCGATGGTCAGGCGGACTCGAAAAACCAACAAGCGGTAGATGCGTTGATCAAGAAGATCAAAGAAAACTTGGTCTGTGTGAAAGGTGGTAGCTTTCAGATGGGCGATTTTGGCCAAATCGACCCCAAGTCTGACAAGCTTCCTTATAGTGTGAATCAAGATGACAAATATCTTCATCGAGTCACCCTAGATGATTTTTACATACAAGATAGGCAGGTGACCTACTCTGACTTCAATGTCTATGCCAAGTCGATAAATGAACCTGCAATAGAATACAACGAGCAGGAAAGTCAGAGAAATGCTTCGGATCTTCCTGCTGGAGTAGACTGGTATAAGGCGAATAAATATTGTCAGTGGTTGTCTAAGCAGACCGGTAAAGATTACTCTTTGCCGACTGAAGCTCAGTGGGAATATGCTGCTCGTAGTCGTGGGCGTATGATGCCCTATGCTACCGATGATGGAAAGCTCGAACCTGGTAAAAACTATCCTACCCGAAGTGAGAGGATGGAGGTGACGCCTCAAAGTGACGCGTATTCCCCATTCCCTGTTGCCGAAAAATATCCTCCCAATCCTCTTGGCCTTTACCAGATGGGGCTCAATGGATATGAGTGGGTGAGCGACTGGTATGATAAGGGTTATTATGAGAAATCACCTGAACATAATCCCAAGGGCCCTGATTCCGGCACTTTGAAAGTGCGCCGGGGAGGCGCGACGGGGGAAAGCTCTTTAGGTTTGGTTACCGTTATACGCAACCCTTACAGTCCGGATCTAAGCTTGAAAGTGCCCGAAGGGGCCGACAAGGATCTAGATATTTTTAAGAAGAGAAAGCAATCGGCAAAAATAAACACTTTTCGGTGCGTCATAGCAGGGTCTTCCACGAATTAGGGGGGCGTTGCCATTCGGAGGTGATTTAATGAGCCTTTCATACTTAATAGTAGGCATTTCGCAACGTTCCATGGCTGGCTTTGAATGGCAAGTTAAAGCCTTGTTTTCTATTATGCTGGAATGATGTTGAATTGGCGTTGTCGACATGCTTTGTGTGCGTTTAGCGTGAGTGTTTGTCGATCTGTCAATTCACGGTTTAGTTATTTTGCCGGAACTCAAAAAGAGGAAAATTCTATGAAGTCGCGGTTCGTTTTGGTAGCGCTGTCGACCTTGAGTTTGGTTGCCTGTGACGATGGTCAGGCCGACTGCTAAAAACCAGCAGGCGGTTGATGCGCTGATAAAGAAAACGGATGAAGGGTTGGTTTATGTAAAAGGTGGTGGTTTTAAAATGGGCGACTTTGGGGAAATCGATTCTAGGACAGGGAATTTGCCCTATAGCTACGGCGATGATAACAAGCATTTGCATGACGTGATTCTGGATGGGTTTTACATAGAGGCTCGTCAGGTCTCTTATTCTGATTTTGATGTTTACACAAAATCTACGGGGCAGCCAGATGTCAGTATCGAAGATTTTGGGGCGCGATTCCGAAGCCCCGATGTTCCCGTAGGTGTTAGTTGGAATCAAGCACACGACTACTGTCAATGGATGGCAGAAAAAACGGGGCGCCCATACGCCTTGCCGACTGAGGCACAGTGGGAATATGCTGCCAGAAATCGCGGTGAGTTTCGGCCTTACGCAACAGATGACGGTACACTTGAACGTGGAAAAAATGCTCCCTCTAAGGCAGAGATTAGGAAGACAACAGTTGATGGGGCAGCGCCAAAGGCATTTGAGATAGCTTCGATTCCAGCTAATCCATTGGGCATCTATCAGATGGGGTTGAATGGATTTGAATGGGTGAATGATTGGTACGGAAAGGATTATTATGAGCATTCTCCCGAGAAAAATCCGATGGGCCCTGAAGAAGGAACAGAGAAAGTACTTCGTGGTAGTGGGTTCAGCGCCTCAGATCAAGGGGTGCTGACTGTCTACCGTAGCAAGGCAAAGCCGGATCTGACACGAGACCCTTCTGACGTGATCGATAACCCGCGCCTGGAAGAGATGCTCTCGAAACGGGCTCCTTTTGAAACGACTTTTAGGTGCGTGGTCAATGAGCCCGAGAGGTAAAACTGTATGAAGTCAGGCAGTATTGGTGCGTTTCGCTATGCCGAGTATACAGGATGGGTGAAAGTATGAAGCTTTCACGCGCTTTGGTGTTTTTGTTGTCTTGTTTGTTGACTGCCTGTGGGCAAAGCGGTGCCAGCCAAGATACAGAGAAAGCGGTTGATGCGCTGATCAAAAAAACCAAGAAGCATCTAGTTTATGTGGAAGGCGGCAGCTTTGAGATGGGGGATTTTGGGCCAAAAGACCCCAAAGGTGATTATTTTCCATGGAGTGTTGGGGAAGACGACAAACACCTCCATAAGGTCACGCTTGACGGCTATTATATAATGGATCGCCAGGTCTCCTACGCCGATTATGACACTTACAACGAAGCTACCGGCCAACCCAAAATCAACACGAACAACTATAGTAGTCGAACTCGCGCTCCTGACGTGCCGGCGGGGGTGGACTGGTATCAGGCCCGGGATTACTCCCAATGGCTGGCAAAGCAAACCGGCCTTCCTTTCGCACTCCCGACCGAAGCCCAATGGGAATACGCTGCTAGAAGTCGCGGGATAATGATGCCCTATGCTACAGATGATGGCATTTTGCGAGAAGGCAAAAACTATCCTACTCGAGAAGATAGACGGAAGGCTACGCCGGGTAACAGCCCTACGGCACCTTACACTATTGCTAAAAAGTACCCTCCCAACCCTTTGGGTATCTATCAGATGGGGCTTAATGGTTATGAGTGGGTCAGCGACTGGTATGGTAAGGACTATTACGAGCATTCACAGGAGCTTAACCCGACTGGCCCTGAATCCGGGACACTCAAAGTACGCCGAGGGGGAGCTACTGGAGAAAGCTTTTTGGGCATGGTCACAGTTATACGAACGCCCTATAATCCGGATCTGACTCAGATTCCACCGAAGGGCAGCGACGTAGAGGTTGATCCGGAAAAAAAACAACCCTACAGCATGAGCACAGTTCGTTGTGTGGTCGGTCAGACAAACTAGCCTTTGCTTTGTATGAAAACTGTAATGACCCAGTGAATTCCTGCTCAGGGCATTATCCAAAAAGGAGACACCTGTGAGCATCGAGATGAACGACGAGATCAAGCGTTGGACCGCCAAGCGAAAATCGGCCCTGGTGATGTAGATTATTCAGGGCAAGCAGACAGTGGCGCCGGCCATGCGTATAAGATATTTCTGTTTGTAGAAAAATAGAAGAGGAGCTATCTATGAAGCCGAGGTTGATTCTGTTGGTGCTATCGGCCTTGAGCTTGGTTGCCTGTGGCGATGGTCAGGCGGACTCGAAAAACCAACAAGCGGTAGATGCGTTGACCAAGAAGACCAAAGACGAGCTCGTCCGTGTCGAGGGTGGTACCTTCCAGATGGGGGACTTCGGGCCGATCGATCCCAATCTGAAAGGCAGCGACAAGGGGCTGCCCTATAGCGCGGATCAAGACAACAAGCCGCTGCATGAGGTCACGCTGGATACGTTCTACATGTCGCCAACCAAAGTGACCTACGCTGATTACGATGTCTATACCCAGGCAACCGGCAAAGACAAGATCAATAGCACCAACGAGTTCGAGATGCAGTTCCGCCAGGATAACGTCCCCGCTGGTGTGGACTGGTATCAGGCCCAGGATTATTGCGATTGGCTTGCCAAGGAAACCTCACTTCCGTTTTCTCTGCCGACAGAGGCGCAATGGGAGTATGCGGCTCGGTCGGGTGGGAAGTTTATACCTTACGGCACTAGCACAGGAACGCTAGAGAAAGGGAAAAGCATTCCTACCGAGGAGGATGTAGATAAGGCAACCCAAACGGGGATGAGAAGTAATATTGCTCCCTATCCAGTAAGGCTTTATCCGCCCAACAAGCTTGGTTTGTATCAAATGGGGGATAATGGGTACGAATGGGTTGCTGACTGGTACCAACCTGATTACTACCAGAGGTCACCTAAACAGAATCCAAAAGGACCAGATGACGGTAGCGAGAAGGTTATTAGAGGGTTACCTCACGGTAACGGCATGGGAGGAGGGTTGGCAATCGAACGCTATCATGCCTCCCCAGATATTGAAAAAAACGATATTGCTATTATATATACTTTTCGCTGTGCATTGAATGGCGGCAGCTTGAAAGTTAAAAATAGCTGAACGCAGTGTCGAATTATGGTTTGCAGGATGCGAGTGAAAGTCTTGAAGTTGGTCCATGTGTGGTTGACAAGGAATCCGCATGGCGAATGATGTGCGGAGTGTGGTCGCTAAAGTTTTTTCAAAAGAATTTATTTATGAATCCTCGGTTTTTTCTGGTGGCGTTATCGGCTTTGAGCTTAGTTGCCTGTGGCGATGATCAGGCGGACTTGAAAAATCAACAAGCGGTAGATGCGTTGATCAAGAAGACCAAAGATGAGCTCGTTCGTGTCGAGGGTGGCACCTTCCAGATGGGCGACTTCGGGCCGATCGACCCCAATTTGAAAGGCAGCGACAAAGGTCTGCCCTATAGCGCGGATCAAGACAACAAGCCGTTGCATGAGGTCACGCTGGATACGTTCTATATGTCGCCGACCAAGGTGACCTACGCCGATTACGATGTTTACACCGAGGCTACGGGCAAAGACAAGATCAATAGCACTAATCAGTTCGAGATGCAGTTTCGCCAGGATAACGTCCCCGCTGGCGTGGACTGGTATCAGGCCAAGGATTATTGCGATTGGCTTGCCAAGGAAACCTCACTTCCGTTTTCTCTGCCGACAGAGGCGCAGTGGGAGTACGCGGCACGTTCGGGTGGCAAGTTTATACCTTATGGCACTATTACCGGGGCTCTGGAAAAAGGTACGAGCATACCCACGCTAGCCGATGTCGATAAATCAACAGGCGCTGGTGATAATAGCATCTATGCCCCTTATCCAGTTAGGTTGTATCCTCCGAATAGCCTAGGGTTGTATCAGATGGGGGATAATGGCTATGTATGGACTTTTGATTGGTATCAACCTGATTACTACCAGTATTCTCCCAAGGAAAATCCTAAAGGGCCAAGTGGAGGGAGTGAAAAGGTCGTCAGAGGGTTAGCGCCTGGTGAAGGTCTGGGAGGGGCGCTGACAATGGAAAGATATCATAGGAGGCCAGGCTTGATGTCTTCAGGTGATGATAAAAGCTCGGCGGTGCCATACACTTTTCGTTGTGTGTTGAATGACAAAAGCTTGAAATGATGGGGGGTTGGCTTTGGTGTTCGATTTGCAAGGCTTCCTACGGTGCTAAGTGACCTGCATGGGATTGGTCATAAGCTCACGTGACAGGTGTTGAACGGCATGTTATGACTAAAGGTTTCGGAAAAAAGGAATTATCTATGAAGTCTCGGTTCATTTTGTTGGCGCTATCGAATTTGAGCTTGGTTGCCTGTGGCGATGGCCATGCTGACTCGAAAAACCAACAAGCGGTCGATGCGTTGATCAAGAAGACGAAAGACGAGCTCGTCCGTGTCGAGAGTGGCACCTTCCAGATGGGGGACTTCGGGCCGATCGATCCCAATCTAAAAGGCAGCGACAAGGGGTTGCCCTATAGCGCGGATCAAGACAACAAGCCGTTGCATGAGGTCACGCTGGATACCTTCTATATGTCGCCGACCAAGGTGACCTATGCCGATTACGATGTCTATACTCAGGCGACGGGTAAAGATAAGATCAATAGCAATAATAAGTTCGAGATGCAGTTTCGACAGGATAATGTCCCCGCGGGTGTGGACTGGTATCAGGCCAAGGATTATTGCGATTGGCTTGCCAAGGAAACCTC
This sequence comes from Salinicola sp., assembly GCA_002695065.1. Lineage (GTDB taxonomy): Bacteria > Pseudomonadota > Gammaproteobacteria > Pseudomonadales > Halomonadaceae > Salinicola. The sequence goes on from NZNW01000106.1 coordinate 16,039, forward strand.
ACTTCCGTTTTCTCTGCCGACAGAGGCGCAATGGGAATACGCGGCGCGTTCGGGTGGGAAGTTTATACCTTACGGCACCAGTACAGGAACGCTGGAGAAAGGGAAAAGCATTCCTACCGATGAGGATGTCGGCAAAGCTACTCACGCAGGTGATTACAGTGGGCTGGCACCTTACCCTGTGACGTTGTATCCGCCCAATAAGCTCGGGTTGTATCAAATGGGTGATAATGGATATGAGTGGGTTTCTGATTGGTACCAAGCTGATTATTATGCGCGTTCTCCCTTAAAAAATCCGAAGGGGCCGGAGAAAGGCGATGAAAAAGTGGTGCGTGGTATATCTCATGGACAAGGCTGGGGTGGTGTGTTGACAATCAGACGGGATCATGTGCCACCTAAGATAGGCGACAAGTATCTCCATTCCGAGTTTTCCTTTCGCTGTGCACTGAACTCCGGCAGTATGATCAATTGAGTTTTGAAGGATGGGCGGATAACGTGCGCCCATCCTTTTTATACTCAAGCCACAGTGGTTGTGGTTTTGTCAGGTTGACAGATGGCTTTAGTTGGGTTGTTGCAAGGCTTGTAGAACTCCGGGGAGATCTGCTGCCGAACTTGGGTGAAATATTCCTCTACCCGATTTCTTACCATTTTTCCGCCCTTGGGCGCGATTGGAGGCAAGTCCTTATATATTCTTCGAAGATCGTTGTTGTAATCGCTGGTGTAAGCCTTCGATAACTGGGGGAATTGTTCGCTTCTTTCTTTCTCTCCCATGTCAAGAAAGCTGTACACTCTCTGTTCTCCTTGCTCTTGACAGGCTTTCTTTTCATCCTGAGCTATTTTTTTCGCTGTAATAGCAGGTGCCACCCTTTGCATTACGCAGTCAAATTCCGCCTTGGATTGCACCCATTCAAACACTCGAATAATAGCCCTTTTTCTGTTGGGCAATGCGCCAAAGCGGTAGGCGTCTCGATCTAAAGGTGAAACGGCATTGCGCAAATCCACTTCGTCAATCACAGAAGTTGTCGTCAGGAGGTAAAGTAAAGCCCCCTTGGCTTCCGGTGATGCATATTTTAACATGTCAGGGTCTGCGTTTATTCGCGACGTCAAACTACCTCTTTCTAGTCCTTGCTCAATGCTGCTTTTGACTTGGAGGTATTTTTCGTTTGCTATCGCGGAAATTCTACCTGCAGTATAGTTTAAGTAGCTTTCTATTTTTTCGCCAGTCAATACTGTCATGTAAATGATGTTGGATATTGTTCTGAAGGCTTCAGCTCCAATAAAGTCGAGCCTTCGATAGTTTACATGGCGAAGCTGATAAGCAACCCATTTGATAAATTCTACTACTAGGGTGGCATCGATTTCCCCCGATACCTTTCCCTTGGCGCCAACGCCCCAGCAGAAGCCGGCCTTGGCCATAAATTTGAACTTGCCCGCATCGTAGGAAATGTTCAAACCACCCTCGAACCCCGCACCTGCTTGTGCTGTAGCCTGCGGAGCCAGCTTGCCAAAAGGACGGAACTCATCGACTTCGGGGTTTTTCCATTCGATTTGGCCAGTAATCGTGCAGCTCATCTCGGCGCCGACGAAAGCACGAATCTGATTGCCCGAGTCGCTGTCTTCCTCCTCCTTCGTCGACATGTCTATTCGCTGCATGCCGGGCAGGGTTTGGGAGTCCAGAGTGCCGCGGGTACCTACCGTCCTACCACCGGGCCGACTGAGATCGGCATCGATATTCAGCTCGGCGGCAATGCTGGCGCCTATACCTCCCTCTGTCACCATGATCATATGAGAGCGAATCATGCCCAAATCGATCAACTGCGTTGGTTTGGACTTCTTTTCCTCATCATTTGTCTCTGCGGTCTCCGCGTTCTCTGCATCCGCCGTCGATTCCTCCGAAGCAGATTTTCTCAACGGTAATTGGAAAGCCATGATGTAACCACCAGGCGGCTCGTAGCAGTGGATTTCGCTCTTCGCCTGCGCCAGCATCAGTTCGGCATGCCCGGTGGCTTTGATCGAGCCGCTCATCTGGTAGGGGTTGGCATTGACAGAGATACCGCCAGCGCCATAGGCCCAACGCATCAGTTGCGCCTCGTTGTTGAGCGTGACCTTGGCCGAACCCGTCTGATGCTCGTCCGCAGGGGCATCTCCACCGGCGAGCTGTAGATTGCGGTTGGTGGCCTGGCTCCAGTGGAAAAGTTCCTTCTCCTGATCCTCCAGTGCCAGCCAACCGTCGATCCAGGGCTTTTCTCCGGAGAGTCTGCTTCTCAGATCCTGAAGCTGGCCTCGTAGCGTTTCCCAATCGACCTGACCACTGGTATTGATGATATCCGTGTGGCCGCTGCTGGATAGCGGATAGCGCTCCCAGTCGGGTGATATCTTCTCCGCACGAACGTATCCCATGCGAAATCCGGCGTCTGACGCGCGGCATCCCCGGCGCTGTAGTGCCACCAGCTCCACGATGTTATTGCTCGGGTCTTCAAGGCTTGTCAGGGAGTCGACAACTTCGTTGAGCTTGGCATTGGCCTTGTTGAGTCGGCTCTGGGCGAGCTGGACTTGCAGCCCGACGCTGCCCCGGTTGCCCACACCACCGGCGGCTTCGATATGGGGGCGCTCGTCTTCGTTGTAGTAACTACCGTGGACATAGGCGATATATCGGTCTTGCCACTGCTTGAGGTTCGCCATGGCACGTTGCTGCTCTTCTACCAGTGCCTCGAGCGTTGTCATTTCCGTATTGAACTCGGGCATTGCCTCACGGGGCACCAGGAGGATGGTGTTGGTCCCGGTCAGGTAGAAAAGCTGATCGGCTGGGTCGTTGGAAGCCTGGGCCCCATCCGCGCATAGGCGGGTCTGGGCTTGGCCGTGAGTTTCGATCTGTGAGGAGCTGCTCATGACAGAGTGCCTTCCGCTGCATCATCGAAGCGATCGAGTATCGTGACTCTCAACTGCTCCGGCTTACGAGTCAGGATCTTCTGAGTTTTACCTTCGGCATCGGCGCGGCCTTCGACAACCTGACCCTCGGCCGTCTCAACGCGATAGCTGGCGTATGGCAGGATTTTTCCCGAACGTTTGTCACTCAAAGTGAAATACTGCTCATAGGGGCCTTGCGATTCGGGTAATGAATCGAAGGCCATGGGCATGCTCGTCGGCCCACCGAAGTTGTGCTGCGCCCCCTTGATATCCGCAGCACCCGGACAGTGGACCTCGATATTGCCGCCTTCGATGCGGATATAGCCGCCGCCGCTCTGCAACAGAATGCCGTTCTCGGCCTGGATTTCGATGCGGCCTTCGGTCGACGTCACCTGGACGCCTTTCTCCGCGGTGAAAGCCATCTCTCCATCCTGCGCCTGCATCTCCACCTTGCCCCGCGCCGCAAACAGCTTGATGCCCGCCTTCTGCACGAACAGCGAGAGCTTCTCGGAGATCGAGGCGACCAGGCTCTTGCCGG
>NZNW01000107.1 GCA_002695065.1 Salinicola sp.
AAACACTGGTAGGCGGCCTTTACGGCCTGTCGATCGGTCGCATCTTCTTTGGGGAGTCGATGTTCAGCCGCGTCCCCGACGCCTCGAAAGTCGCCCTGGTACAGCTGGCGCGGCGACTCCAGCATCACGATTTCGCCTTGATCGACTGTCAGATGCACACTCCCCACCTGGCCAGCATGGGTGCCAGAGACATCGCCCGCGAGCGCTTCATCGGCTATCTTGAACAAAATGTCCATGCACCCACCCCGGCCGGCCTCTGGCCAACGGAGCCACCGTGAGCAGCGACAATGCGAACAACCCGCAGCGTCAGGCACGCGATCTTCGTTTCTTCCTGACGGTGCCCCACCCCTGTAGTTATCTGAAGGGAAGGGAGGCGACCACACTGTTTCTCGACCCCGAGGAAACCGTGGCGCCCGAAGTCTATGACGCCCTCACCCTGCTGGGCTTCCGACGAAGTGGCAGCAATCTCTATCGCCCCCACTGCGAGGCCTGCAGCGCCTGCACCTCCGTCAGAATTCCGGTCGAGGACTTCGCGCCCAGCCGGACCCAGCGCAAACTGATCAATCGCAACCGGGACCTGACCACGCGGCTTCGACCGACGACATTCGACGAGCAGCACTACTCGCTGTATGCCCGCTACATTCGCGCCCGGCACGCGGATGGCGACATGTTTCCTCCGAGCCGCGAGCAGTACCGGATGTTCCTGACCCAGGCACACCCCTTTGCCAATTTGCTGGAGTTTCGGCTGGGCGACCATCTGATGGCGGTGGCCGCTACCGACTGCCTGGGCCACGGGCTCTCCGCGATCTATACGTTTTTCGATCCCGACCCGATCTTCGAACGACGCTCGCTCGGCAGCTTCGCCATACTCAGCCAGATCGAGCTGGCGCGTGAACGCCGATTACCCCATCTCTATCTCGGCTACTGGATACGCGCCTGCCAGAAGATGCAGTACAAGCAGGACTATCAACCGCTGGAGTACCTCAACGGGGGGCGCTGGCAACGCATGGTCCCCGCCAAGGCGCTGTGATGGCGACACGCAGACGTATCGCGCCGGAACCGTGAATTCACGGCACTCACGCGGCCATGCGGTGGGTGCCTGGAGTATTCGGTGGTGCTGGATCCGCTCACCAAGGCTCGGGCGTTCACTGGCCGGCCAGAGGCCGGGGCCCATTCGATTTGCAGCGGATTTTTGCCTTCCCTGGCGAGATAGCCCATAATATCGCGCACTTCAGAGGCCCAAGGGCGGGCTGGCTCGATGATGACGTGAACGGCACCCGTGCCTTTCGCGGTATTCCACGTCGATCGCCAACCGCGAGGCGCCGTGTCAGGCCCTCACACCAAGCCCCGTTCTCAACACGTTCAAGAGGGATCGCCTATATGGCACGAGAAGATCATATCGAAATGGAAGGCGTCGTGGTCGACACGCTTCCCAACACCATGTTCCGCGTTGAACTGGAGAACGGTCACGTCGTGACCGCACACATCTCCGGCAAAATGCGCAAGAACTACATCCGCATCCTGACCGGCGACAAGGTCAAGGTCGAGTTGACCCCCTACGACCTCTCCAAAGGGCGTATCGTCTACCGCTCTCGCTAACTCGCGAGCCTGTCCCGGCTCCGCCCTGCCCGAACGGCCTCCCGCCCTTACCAACGCCTGACACCCCCATCTTCGTCAGGCGGGCAACCAGAGATGGTACGAATCCAAGAACGCCTCGCCATGTTGCCATGGCGAGGCGTTGTCGTCTTGCTGCGACCGGATATCAGGCGATCTCGGCTTCGGTCTCGAGCTGCAACTCGTCGTTGTCGACCCGAACGTGCACGATGCCGCCATTCTCGGCCAGGTCGCCGAACAGGATCATCTCGGCCAACGGCTTCTTGAGCTTCTCCTGGATGACCCTGGCCATCGGACGAGCCCCCATTTCCGGATCGTACCCCTTCTCGGCCAGCCAGACGCGGGCGTCATCATCGACATCGAGCTGCACCCGTTTCTCGTCGAGCTGTGCCTGCAGCTCGACCAGGAACTTGTCGACGACGTTGCGCACGATGGAGGGTTCGAGACCGTGGAACTGGATGATCCCGTCCAGACGATTGCGGAACTCCGGCGTGAAGGTCCGACGAATCACCTCCATGCCATCGGTCGAGTGATCCTGGGTCTGGAAGCCGATCGAGCGACGCGAGATCTGCTCGGCACCGGCGTTGGACGTCATGATCACGATCACATGCCGGAAGTCCGCCTCGCGGCCGTTGTTGTCGGTCAGACGGCCGTGGTCCATGACCTGCAACAGCAGATTGAAGACCTCCGGATGCGCCTTCTCGATCTCGTCGAGCAGCAGCACGCAGTGAGGCTGCTTGGTGATCGCCTCGGTCAGCAGGCCGCCCTGGTCGTAACCGACATAGCCCGGGGGCGCCCCGATGAGACGCGACACCGTGTGACGCTCCATGTACTCGGACATGTCGAAGCGCACCAGCTCGATGCCCATCAGGTGCGACAGCTGCCGAGCGACCTCGGTCTTGCCGACACCGGTCGGGCCGGCGAACAGGAAGCTGCCCACCGGCTTGTCCGGCGACTTGAGTCCGGCCCGGGACAGCTTGATCGCCGCCGACAGGCTGGTGATCGCTTCGTCCTGGCCGAACACCAGCATCTTCAGGTCGCGGTCCAGGTTGGAGAGCAGCTTGCGGTCCGAGCTGGAGACGCTCTTCGGCGGAATCCGCGCGATGGACGCCACCACCGCCTCGACCTGATCGACATCGATGGTGGCGATACGGGCTTCCGGCGGCAGCAGCCGCTGATGCGCCCCCGCTTCGTCGATCACGTCGATCGCCTTGTCCGGGAGGTGACGATCGTTGATGTAGCGGTCCGCCAGCCGGGCGGCACTCTCCAGCGCCGCATCGGTGTACTTCAGCTGATGATGCTCCTCGAAGCGGCCACGCAACCCCTTGAGGATACGGATGGTGTCCTCGACGGTCGGCTCCGGCACATCGACCTTCTGGAAGCGGCGCGCCAGCGCCCGATCCTTCTCGAAGATGCCGCGGAACTCCTGGAACGTGGTCGAACCGATGCAGCGCAACTCGCCGGAGGAGAGCAGCGGCTTGAGCAGGTTGGAGGCATCCATGACACCGCCGGATGCGGCCCCGGCACCGATGACCGTGTGAATCTCGTCGATGAACAGAATCGAGTTGTCCTGCTTGCGCAGCTCGGCCAGCAGTCCCTTCAGCCGCTTCTCGAAATCGCCGCGGTACTTCGTGCCCGCCAACAGCGCCCCCATGTCCAGCGAGTAGACGACGGCATCGGCAATCACGTCGGGCACGTCCTCCTCGACGATGCGCTTGGCCAGCCCTTCGGCGATGGCGGTCTTGCCGACGCCGGCCTCGCCCACCAGCAAGGGATTGTTCTTGCGGCGCCGGGCCAGGATCTGCACCACGCGCTCCAGCTCGTGATCGCGCCCGATCAGCGGATCGATCTTGCCCAGGCGGGCCTGGTCGTTGAGGTTCGTGGCGTAGCTGGTCAACGGGTTCTGGCCGTTTTCGGTCGCCGCCTCTTCACCCTCCTCGGACTCCTGGGAGGGCTGCTGGGACTGGCCATGGCCGGCAACCTTGGAAATGCCGTGGGCGATGTAGTTGACCGCATCCACCCGCGCCACGCTCTGTTGCTTGAGGAAGTAGACCGCCTGGCTCTCCTGCTCGGAGAAGATCGCCACCAGCACGTTGGCGCCAGTCACCTCGCTCTTGCCGGAGGATTGAACATGGAAGACGGCGCGCTGAAGCACGCGCTGGAAGCCAAGCGTCGGCTGGGTCTCCCGGTCCTCCTGGTCCTCGGGAATCAGCGGGGTCGTAGAGTTGATGAAGTCCTGCAGATCGGCACGAAGCTTTTCCAGATTCGCCCCACAGGCATTCAGCACATCGGCTGCCGAGGCATTATCGAGAAGCGCCAGCAGCAAGTGCTCCACGGTCATGAACTCGTGTCGCTTGGAGCGCGCCACGGTGAAGGCCGTGTTCAGGGTGAGTTCAAGTTCTTTACTCAACATGGCAGTCCCCTTTTAGCCACTGAGGGCGTCGGTCGGCACTTTCACAATCGGGCACAAACAGCGGTTTCGCAAGTCTTCGAAGACAAAAGCGTCGACGATGTGTGTCCGCCATCTACTCTGCGGCATCCACGTCGCACATGAGAGGATGCTCGCACTCTTTCGCATATTCGTTGACGAGGTGACACTTGGTTTCCGCCACGTCACGGGTGAAGATGCCGCAGGTCGCCTTCCCCTGAGTGTGGACGGCCAGCATGATCTGGACCGCCTTCTCGCTATCCATGGCGAAGAATCGCTGCAGCACCTCGACGACGAACTCCATCGGCGTGTAGTCGTCGTTGTAGAGCACGACCTTGTACATGGGCGGCGGCGCCAGTTGCGGATCCGACACCTGCTCGGCAACATCGCCCTGCTCCTCGCGTTCAGGATCGGGAGGCCGCGACATGCCCATGCAGGCCGGCTCCCTGGCGAGGCAAGGCGACAAGCTATTCAAGATTTCTGACATAGTAAGGATGAATCCCTGGATGCATCGGCTCGGATACGACAAGCCGGGACTCGGTAAGGTATTGGATACCGTTGAAGACCCGAAGTTCCTTGAAGATGCGGCCGATGGGGCCCGTATGCAAGCCTTCCCTGAAAATAGTCTCGATCGGCGGCATCTGCCACGGGGAGACGCCCCGATCGCGCCCCGGAACCGGCCCACGGCCAACGCGGAAGGCCCGACATGAGCCGAATCTACCTGCTGCACAAGCCCTACAACGTTCTCTGCCAGTTCACCGACGCTCAGGGCCGGCCAACGCTGGCCGACTATCTCGACGTGGCCGGCGTCTATCCCGCCGGTCGCCTGGATTACGACTCGGAGGGACTGCTGCTGCTGACCGATGACGGCGCCCTGATCCATCGCATCAGCGATCCGCGTCACAAGCTGCCCAAGCAGTACTGGATCCAGGTGGAAGGCGAACCGGACCAGCAGGCGCTGAAGGCGCTTCGCGAAGGCGTTACCTTGAACGACGGGCCGACTCGCCCGGTCAGGATCAGAAGGCTCGCGCAACCGGAACCGCCGCCCCGCGATCCGCCCGTGCGTTACCGGGCGTCGGTGCCGACGACCTGGCTGGAGATCGAACTGCGCGAGGGGCGCAACCGCCAGGTACGCAGAATGACCGCACACGTGGGCCATCCGACCCTGCGCCTGATCCGCGTCGGAATCGGCCCGTGGCGGCTCGACGGCCTGCCGTCGGGTCACTGGCGCAGCGAGACGGTGAACGTCCCCCGGCGCATGCCCGCGCGCGACACGAACCGGCGCCCGGCCTCCTCCCGCAAGCGCTGAAGCGCGCTGCCGTGCTCAGACATCCGGCATGTGGTTGCCGATAGCGGGCTTTCGAATTGGCGTAGACCGGGTATGATCGGCTGGGGTCCCGCGGCCGGGTGTCGAGGGCAGAGCATCGAGTCGGGAGAATGATGACATGAACCGTTGGACGCCTCGCGTGACCGTTGCGGTGGTAGTGGAGCGAGCAGGCCGTTACCTGATGGTGGAGGAGGACCGCGGCGGCCCGTTCAGCCTGTTCAATCAACCCGCAGGCCATCTGGAACGGGGTGAGCGCCTGATCGCGGCCGCCGAGCGGGAAGTGCGCGAAGAGTCGGCCTGGCAGGTCGCCATCACCGACTATCTGGGGCTCTACGTCCACCAGACGCCGGACGGCCTCACCTTCCACAGCCATGCGTTTCTCAGCCTGCCGCTGGCCCATCTGGGCAATGCGCTGGACAAAGGCATCATCGGCACCCACTGGCTCACCTTCGACGAGATCGACGATCTCGACCGCAGCCACCGTCTGCGCAGCCCGGTCGTGATGCAGCGGCTGCGCGACGCCCGTGACGGCCGCCGCTATCCGCTCGAGGTCATTCGCGAGCGCTGAGCGGGAAGCGGATCGGCAGCAACCGTGTCGCGACACCCCCACCCTCCGGGAAATTGCGCAGGACTCGATGCGATCCCCCGCTTTCGGCTATAATCGCGGGCCGCTCATTTTCGAGTCGGGCCAATGATTCGGATCCTGCAAGCTCGCCGGGCATCGCCACTGGCGAGCCGGGTCTCACGGCCCGCCCTCACCTGCCCCGGAAATCGCCATGACCACAGCCAGCGCAACCAGCGATACCGTGCACGCACTCAGCGAAGCCCCCCCGACAGTCATCGTCGGCATGTCGGGCGGCGTCGACTCTTCCGTGACTGCCCTGCTGTTGCTCGAGCAGGGATATCACGTCGAGGGCCTGTTCATGAAGAACTGGGACGAGGACGACGGCACCGAGTACTGCACGGCCATGGCAGACCTGGCGGACGCCGAGGCGGTCTGCGGGACCCTCGGGATCAAGCTGCATACGGCCAACTTCGCCGCCGAATACTGGGACAACGTCTTCGAGCACTTCCTCGCCGAGTATCAGGCCGGGCGCACCCCCAACCCGGATATCCTGTGCAACCGCGAGATCAAGTTCAAAGTCTTCCTCGACTACGCCGAGATGCTCGGTGCCGACCTGATCGCGACCGGCCACTACGTGAGAAAAGGCCGTGACGGGAACGGTCGCGCCCAACTGCTCAAGGGGCTGGACGGCAACAAGGATCAGAGCTATTTCCTGCATGCGGTTCCCGGTGCCGCCATCGACAGGACACTGTTTCCCGTCGGCGAGCTGGAGAAACCGCAGGTGCGGGCCTTGGCGGAGCGTCACGGCCTGGCGACGGCGAGCAAGAAGGACTCCACCGGGATCTGTTTCATCGGCGAGCGCCGGTTCAGTGACTTTCTCAAGCAGTACCTCCCCGCCCAGCCCGGGCGGATCGAAACGCCCGAAGGCGACGTGATCGGCGAGCATACGGGCCTGATGTACTACACCCTGGGCCAACGGCGCGGCCTGGGCATCGGCGGGCTCAGGAACCACAGCGAGGATCCGTGGTTCGTCGCCGCCAAGGATCTCGAGCGCAACGTTCTCATCGTCGCTCAGGGCGAACACCCCTTGCTCTACAGCGATATCGTCTACTGCGAACCGGCAGCCTGGATCGCGGGAACGCCTCCGGAAGCGTCACGCCTGAGCGCCAAGACCCGCTATCGCCAGCGCGACGTTCCCTGCGAGGTGACGCTGCTGGCCGATGGCGAACTCGAGGTTCGGTTCGATGAACCGCAGCGGGCCGTCACGCCGGGCCAGTCGCTGGTGCTCTACGATGGCGAAATCTGCCTGGGCGGCGCTGTCATTCGCGCCACCGGAACCGCCGATGGCGCGGCCGTCGCGGAACTCACCAACAACCCCACCGCCATGACAGGGAGCCAGCGCTCGGCATGAACCCGACGCCCATTCAATCGGCACCGCTCGATAGCAACGGCCGACAGGCACTGGCCCTGGCCGGCGTATTCCAGGCGGCGTCCGTGGTCGATCAACTGGCCCGCACGGGGCAGTGCGACGAGCGCGCCTGGAATACCCTGATCCACGCCACGCTGGACACCGATCCGCCCAGTTTCGAGTCGATCTACGGCGGCCACCACAACAACCTGCGCCTGGGCATTGACACGCTGCTGGCGGTCATGTCACGCCAGAGCGCGCAACCGGCCGTCATGCGCTACGGCTTTTCAATGGTGTTGCTGATGCAGAAACTGCGCAAGGACAGCGCCATGATGAACACACTCGGCCAACGGCTGGGACGTGTCCAGGGCCAGGCCGAGCACTTCAGCGAAACGCACGAGAACGTGATCGCGAGCCTCGGCGAGCTCTACCAGGAAACGCTCTCCACCTTCCGTTATCGGATCGTGGTACAGGGAGAGCCCAGTTTGCTGCAGAGTCGAATGATGCCGGAACGCATACGCACGGCCCTGCTCGCCGGCGTTCGCTTCGCCCTGCTCTGGCACCAGCAAGGGGGACGCCGCTGGCGCCTGATCTTCCAGCGCGGCGCCATCAAGCGCACGCTGCGCGAACTCGACGGCCACTGACGTCGAGCCGATGAATTGAGCCGCACGAATCTCTCAATCGCGAGCTGCCTGCTCGCGCGATGTCCCGGGAATCCACGATGATCGAACTCTCCGCACTGACCGCTCTTTCCCCCGTCGACGGCCGCTACGCCGCCAAGGCCGCCCCGCTGCGCGAACATTTCAGCGAGTTCGGACTGATCCGGGCGCGCGTTACCGTCGAGGTGCGCTGGCTGGAACGTCTGGCGGCCCACCCCGGCATCGCCGAGGTGCCGCCGCTTTCCGCCGAAGCGCAGGCCTTTCTGGACAAGCTGGTGAGGGAGTTCTCGGTGACCGATGCCGAGCGCATCAAGATCATCGAGCGCACCACCAACCACGACGTGAAAGCGGTCGAGTACTTCATCAAGGAGGCCATTGCCGATCAGCCTGAGCTCCACGCGATCACGGAGTTCGTGCACTTCGCCTGTACCAGCGAGGACATCAACAACCTGTCCTACGCACTGATGATGCGTGACGGCCTCGATGCCCTGACGCCGACGATGCAGGCGGTCCATGATGCGATCGCCCGACTGGCCCACGAGCATGCCGAACAGCCGATGTTGTCGCGAACGCACGGCCAGACCGCCAGCCCCACCACGCTGGGCAAGGAGATGGCCAACGTCGCCTATCGCCTGCAGCGCCAGCTCAAGCAGATAGCCTCCGTCGAGCTGCTGGGCAAGATCAATGGTGCCGTCGGCAACTACAACGCGCACCTGGCGACGTATCCGGAAGTGGATTGGGCCGAGAATGCCCGCGCCTTCGTCGAGTCGCTCGGACTCACGTTCAATCCCTATACCACCCAGATCGAACCGCATGACTACGTCGCCGAGCTGTTCGATGCCATCAGCCGCTTCAACACCATCCTGATCGATTTCGATCGCGACGTGTGGGGCTACATCTCGCTCGGCTACTTCAAGCAGCGCACCGTCGCCGGCGAGATCGGCTCCTCCACCATGCCCCACAAGGTCAACCCGATCGACTTCGAGAACTCCGAGGGCAACCTGGGGCTGGCCAACGCACTGCTCGACCACCTGGCGCGAAAACTGCCCATCTCCCGCTGGCAGCGCGACCTGACCGACTCTACCGTGCTGCGCAACCTCGGAGTCGGCCTGGCCTATGGCCTGATCGCCTACGAAGCGGCACTCAAGGGCATCGGCAAGCTGGAAGCCAACCCACAGCGTCTCGACGACGATCTCGACCAGAGCTGGGAGGTGCTGGCCGAGCCGATCCAGACGGTCATGCGCCGCTACGGGATCGAGAAGCCCTACGAGAAGCTCAAGGAGCTGACCCGCGGCAAGCGCATCGACCAGGCCGGCTTTGCCGCCTTCATCGATACGCTGGCGCTGCCGGACGAGGTGAAGACCGAACTCAAGGCCCTGTCACCGGCAACTTACATCGGTAACGCCATCGATCAGGCCAAGGCGCTCTGAAGGCGCTACGCACGTTTTCGTCCAGGAGATAGACATGACGTCAGCCAACAAGCCACGCACGCTGCTGGGCGGTCTCACCCCCGCCCAGTTTCTCAGCCAGCACTGGCAGAAATCGCCGCTGCTGATACGCGGTGCGTTTCCCGACTTCGTCTCGCCCCTGGAGCCGGACGATCTGGCGGGTCTCGCCTGTGAAGAGGGAGTCGAGGCCAGGCTGGTGGAGGAGCAGGGACCAGACAAGGCGTGGCAGGTCAGCCACGGACCGTTCGACGAGGACACCTTCGCTCGCCTGCCCGCCAGCGGCTGGTCGCTGCTGGTGCAGGCGGTGGACCACTATGTGCCAGAGGTCGCCGAGCTGCTGGAGTCCTTCGATTTTCTGCCCAGTTGGCGGCTCGACGACATCATGGTCAGCTACGCACCGCCTGGCGGCAGCGTGGGCGCGCACGTCGACCAGTACGACGTCTTTCTACTCCAGGCCAGCGGACGCCGGCGCTGGCAACTGGGCGGCAGCCCCGGCGCGAGTGCCCGCTTGATCCCAGGGATCGACCTGCGCATCCTCGAAGACTTCACCGTGCAAGCCGACCAGGAGTGGGTGCTCGAGCCGGGCGACATGCTCTACCTCCCGCCGGGCGTCGCGCATCACGGTGTCAGCGAAGCCGAGGATTGCCTGACCTACTCGATCGGTTTCCGGGCCCCTTCCGCCGACGAGATCGTCACCTCCTTCGCCGACTATATCGGTGAACAGCTCGGCGACAGCCAGCGCTACGCCGATCCCGACCTGCAACCCCCGTTCGCCCCTGGCGAGCTGGACGAGCAGGCCGTGGCCCGCGTGCGCAGGCTGCTGCTGGACGTCATCGATCGTCCCGACCAGATGGCGCAATGGTTCGGGCGTGCCATGACCCAGCCAAAATACCTGGACCAGCTGGCTCCGCCGGACTCTCCCACCGCACCGGAAGCGCTGCGCGCCACGCTCGAGAGCGGCGGAGAACTGACTCGCAGCCTTGGCTCGCGTTTCGCGTGGCACCGGCTGGACGAGGCCAATGCTACCCTGTTCGCCGACGGAGACGCCGTCGAATGTCCTCTCGAACTGGCCCGGGTACTGGCGTCGAGCGGCCGTATAGATGCCAGCGCACTCGACCACCCGGACAGCGCGCGTCTGCTGGCGGCTCTCGTCGACAGCGGCAGCCTGGACTTTTCCGAGGACGACCGCGATCGCCAGGGGTGAGAGGCAGGAATCGCCAGCGGCTCCTACACTCAATCCGTGTCGGGTGCAGTGCCAACGGCGTTCATTAGCACTGGACTAGTTTTAGAACACTGTTTTAATGTACTGGGCACGAAGCCATACCTGGATGTTAAGGAGAATCGATCATGAAACGACTCATCGCCCCTGCACTGGTCATGAGCCTGCTGGCTCTGGCGGGATGTACCAATACCTCGACCTACTCGGGTGACGTCTATCGGGGGGATCAAGCGGGCACGGCGCAGTCCGTGAGCTACGGCACCATCCAGTCGGTGCGACCGGTACAGATTCAGGGTGGCAATGGCGAGAGCGTTCTGGGCAGCCTGGGCGGTGCGGTCATCGGCGGCTTGCTGGGCAATCAGGTCGGCGGCGGCTCCGGACGCACCCTGGCGACCGCGGCGGGCGCCATCGGCGGTACCGTGGCCGGCAGCAAGATTCAGCAGGCCACCGACCGCGTCGATGGCTACGAGCTGGAGATTCGCCAGGACAGCGGGCAGAACGTCGTGGTCGTCCAGAAGTCGGACCGCAACTGGCAGGTCGGCCAGCGCGTCAAGCTGGTCGCCAGCGGCTCGAGCGTCAGCGTCGCTCCTTACTGACAGCACCACGACAGCTAGACGATATGCCAGCGGCGCCCTTGGGCGCCGCTTTCTGTTAGCGTGATACTAATTTTTTATGTCCCCGCCGTTTTACGTACGCTATTGTATGTCCCGCAGATCCATAATTCGTGTTAAGGGAATAAGGCGGAACATGAAGGGACACATTTGGTCGCGAACCGGCCTGGCCATGGCACTGGCAGCCATCTCGAGTACCGCGTGGGCGGACGGCATCCTGACGCTGAAGTCGGAAAACGATATCTTCGCCAGCGGTGATGACGGTCATTACACCAACGGCATCGAAGCCGACTGGTCGTTCAAGCCTGATCGGGGTCACTGGACCCGCGACCTCGCCGACCTGATTCCGGGCTGGAGCGCCACCTCGCTGGATGGTGCCTCCTACCGCTTCGGGCAACAGATCTACACGCCGGAGGACATCGACGAGAGGCGCTTGATTGAGGACGACCGCCCCTACGCTGGCGTTCTCTATGCCGGGCTCTCCCTGTTCGATGACCAGCAGTTGACCGGATGGCGTCGCACCAGCGGTCTCTTTTTCGATGTCGGCCTTGTCGGCCCTGGCGCCGGCGGTCATACCGTCCAGAACAATTTCCACCACTTGGTCGACAGCGACGAACCAGAAGGCTGGCACAATCAGTTGCACAACGAGCCTTTCGTCAACGTCGCCTACCAGACCGCCTGGTGGAAACAGGGCCGGCTGGGGGGGCTGGAAGCCGAGTATGGGCCGTCGGTCGGGCTGGCGGTCGGCAATCTCTACACCTATGGCGCAACCGGCCTCGGGGTGCGCCTGGGACAAGGGCTGGACAAGAGCTTCGGCGTGCCGGCCGTGGCGCCTTCCCAAGGCAGCAGGATCTTCTTCGAAAAAGACAGCGGCTTCAATTGGTACGTGTTCGCCAATATCGAGGGTCGGCTGATGGCCTACAACATGCTGCTCGACGGCAACACCTTCGAGGACAGCCACTCCGTCGACCGCCGCCCTTGGGTGGGCGACGCCCAGCTCGGTCTCGCCGTATCCTGGGATCGCTGGCAGCTGACCTACAGCTCGGTCTGGCGCACCCACGAGTTCGAATCGCAGGATGATGGCGACCAGTTCGGCTCGATCACCCTCTCCACCTGGCTCTAATCACTGACCTCGAAACCAGAACGGGCGATGCTGATCTCCAGCACCGCCCGTTGGCGAGCACGAGCCAGTCGAGCCAACCGGCGCTTCCGTCATCAGTGCAGGTTGGCTTTACGCATGGCCCAGCAGGCAACGCGCAGGCCCACCCAAATGCCAATGGCCAGCAGAATCAGGGTCAGAAGCATGGACACCGGCTTGATGATGAACGTCGCGCCCAGTACCGCCAGCGCCGCCGACATGATCCAGCGATCCTGAGCGGGATCCCCCTGCAACTGGGTCGGCAGCCGACGCTTGATCATCCCCCCGAGGGCGCCATCCCACGCCCTGAGCAGCAGAAACAGAAAAACGGCGAAGGCAACGAGCCAAACGACAAAAACGGTCATGACGAACTTCTCCTCGGCCGCAGAATCACGGTGATTTATCGTGGAAGTCAGGGTAACCACACCCTTGGGGTGGCGCAACTATCGCAACGGCCGTTCGCGGCAGGCTGGACTCCACCGGGCCGACTTCCTGGTCATTGCGACCTGACAGAAAGGCTGTGGCGCGTTAGGATGTGACAGACATGCACAAACGCAAAGGTTTCGAGATGCAGATTGCCCAGAACTCCGTGGTCGCGTTCCACTACACACTGACCAACGATGCTGGTGAAGTCCTGGACAGTTCCGAAGGTCGCGATCCGCTGACCTATCTACACGGTGCGGGCAACATCATTCCGGGGCTCGAGAAAGAACTCGAAGGCCACGGTAGCGGTGACAAGCTCCAGGTCGCCGTCGCGCCGAGCGAAGGGTACGGTGAAGTCCAGCCGGCGCTGGTTCAGGAAGTCCCGCGGGACGCCTTCCAGGGCGTCGACGCCGTCGAACCGGGCATGCAGTTTCAGGCACAGACCCAGGAAGGCCCGCTGATGGTCACCGTGACCAAGGTGGAAGGTGACACCGTAACGGTCGACGGCAACCATCCCCTGGCTGGCGAGAAGCTGAACTTCGATGTCGAGATCGCCGAAGTTCGCGAAGCGACCGAGGAAGAAGTGTCCCATGGCCATGTCCATGGCGAAGGCGGTCACGAGCACTGATCATCGCGCCGGCCTCCCGCAGGGGGCCGATTGGATCGGTGGGGATGCGCCCCACGCAAAAAGGGCAGCCAAGCGGCTGCCCTTTTTATAGGCGTTCTATATTCACTTTTTCCTGCTCATGCTTCGCCGGTCGAGTACCGCGCTCCCCGCCCCAGCGGCATCGGGACGAGCCCGCGACCGGAAGCGCCGTCGCACGGCTTGCCCCTACTCAACCTTCGTTGGCCAGCATGACCCGCTGAGCCAGCTGCGTACGTTCGACCGGCCGGCGCGCCTGCCAGTAGTACCGCTTCCAGTAGACGTTATCGAGACGAGACAGCTTCACCCCTTGGGACGACGAGGCGTGAAGAAAGTAACCATCGCCCACGTAGACGCCGACATGGTTGTAGGGTCCGGGTGGCTGAAAGAAGACCAGGTCCCCTGCCTTGAGGTTCTGCTCCGCAACCCGATCGCCCTCCAGGACCTGCTCCTCGGTCGTACGCGGCAGCTCGAAAGCGAAGGCCTCTCCGAACACGTGCTGCATCAACGCGGAACAGTCGATACCGTGATGCGTCGTCCCCCCGAGTACGTAAGGCGTCCCGACCCACCGCCGATGCTCGTCCAGCAGGGCCTTTCGAATCACTGCGGGAGAGACATGCTGCGGCCGAAAATCCTGGATCGCTTGAGGCGCCGGCGGCGCGCTCTTGGGAATGTCGACCGCGACGGTGCGAGTCTTGACCAGAGGGAGTGAATACTGCGCGTTGACCTGTTGTTGTTTTACCGGGGCGGAGCAACCGGATATGACCATCACCAGTGCCAGTCCCATGGCTGTGCGTCTTAGCATTCAGCGCGACCTCGTTCGCCTGTGAGCCGTTACGGGCGCCGCCTTCTTATCGACGACTCATGGGGAGTCGCCCGGCGAAATGGAGTCGCTGTGGTGGTGACACATCTTGCCGAGGTGTCACCGCCAGAACGGCCTGTATTGGGCTCGAATCATCGATCAATCGGACAGAAAAAAGCCACGTCCTCTTTCCAGCGGACGTAGCGCAGCGGAGATCATATGCCATCGAAAACGCTTTGGCGAGTGTTGTCGGTTAATGAACAGCGTTAATGTAAACGATGGGGTTCACCGGGAAGAATATCGACATGAAGCGATGTCCAATGCGTCATGGGACTGCCCGGAAAATCGAGACTCGCCCAGGCACCGGCCAACAGCGGCTCGGCCTCCAGCCAGGCGCTGAGCGCCTCCCGGAAGCGCAGCAGGAAAGCCTCGCGCTCGGGGGTGTCATCCATGAAGAATCCGAAGCCGCTGTACAGCCCCTCGGCATAATCCCGCCAGCTGCTGTAGTGGCGCTCGGCCAGGCGCATGGCGGCGTCCAGATAGTGTGACAGGCGAGCCTCGTCGAGCCAGTCGAGCTGTCGTCCAGCCACCGCCAGATCCACCAGTTGCGCGATATCCCAGGCCGTCATGTCCTGATCGTTGCAGTGACAGGCGTTGTCCCGCACGTGCTTCAGCCGCATCAGATGAACGCGGTCTTCTTCCGCGCACTCTCCCGACTCGAGAATCGCGATTTCCGCCTCCAGACGAGTGCGATTCAGCGTGTAGGGCGCATAGTTGATCTGGTAGTCCTGACGGTCTCCCGCCTCGCTCAGAAAATCCAGGAAGTCGACCAGGCCCGAGGCCCCCTGCAGCGCATACTGGTGCTCTATCCACTCTCCCAGCGCCTCTCTGTCTTGCGGCGCCAACGGCTGCGGCGCCTGCCATAGCGCCTCGTTGAGCGGCCCTGCCAGCGAGATCGCCGTGAACCGCGCCAGGGTCGGCCGTACCCCCGGCTCGAGCCAAGTCAGCGACCGTGACGGGGTCAGCCAGTGGAAGGGGGAGCCGGGGTCGCGCCGGTGCCAGGCGATATCATCCGCCAGAGAGACCTCGTCCGGCGTTTCATCCTCGCCCAGCACGGTTTCCCAGACCTGCCATGCCGACAGCATCCTTTCGGCATCGCGGTAGAAACGACTCAGCACATCGCACAGCGACCGCGCCAGGGTCTCGATCTCGACCGGCGAATAACGTCCGCTGTCCGACGCCATCACCAGATAGAACGCGTACTTCTCTGCCATCGTGATCGTTGCCGCATGATCCGCGCACACGGCCAATCGCCGCGATGCTCCCGGCGATGACCGGCGGCCGGCGGCGTGGCGGGAGTCGGCGGCCAGCTGGTTGAGGTGATGCGCCTGGGCCGGCATCCAGAACCTCGCCAGCCCCGCGGTGCCCTCCTCCCGCCGCAGGCCCAGCACGTCCTCGAGGTAGCGCTCCGCCTCCTGGATCCGGTCCGGTCCCAACGGCTCGCTCAGGGAGCGACGGTGAACCAGATCCGGATCGCGAATCGAGGCGATGCTCAACACCCAACTGCCGGGATCCTCCCGGTGCTGTCGAACGAACTCACGCGCCGCCTCCCGCGACTCCTCCTCCAGCGTGTCGGCGAGCGGTACCGCCCATGGGCTGGTAGCGGTGGAGAGCAGGCCACGCCACTCCTCATCGAAGACGGCCCGCAGGTCTCGTCCCTCGAACAGGCTGCGTCCCCGTTGATACGCCCGGGCCGCTGCCCCCCAGTCCGGGTAGCGCTGCTGCAGGAGGTCGATGCCATGACCCGCGAACCGCTCCGCCTCCTCCGTCGTGAGCCACCCGGCACAATGGCCGAGGTACGCCTGGTCGACGAGCCGGAACCAGTCCCAGGCGGCCCAGTCCAGCGGTTCCGCATCGGCCAGGAAACCCAGCAGCACCTGACCGTAGTCGTGCTGGTCGTTCAACCCCGAGAGCCACTCGAGCTGCGCCTCGGGGCGCTGACGTGCCACCCGTACGGCATCCAGCTCCCAGCCATAGCGATGCCCCTGCCCCGCGAGCCAGAACAGCGATGACAGGAGTTCTTCACGCCCATCCACGTCGTCCTGTTCGCGCAGCAGCGTCCGATACTGTCGCTGTTCGTCGGGTGGGATATCGATCGGCCAGGCAAGTACCGGCGCAATGGCTGCCCTGGCCCGCCAGGGACCGCCCGGCCAGAGATCGGCCGACCGGACCTGGAGAGCATCGAATCCGGCCGAATCCGGTGGCGTCGATGGGCCGGCGGATTTGAGACGATGGCGAAGCGCAAGCCAGGAAACGCCCCGCTGCTGGCGCTCCCGAGCCAGCAGCTCGCGCCCGGCGGCATCCAGAGCCGGATCGTTCAGGGAGGCGAGCGACTGCAGCCAGGCCTTGAGCGTGGGGGCCTGCTCGACGATGTTCCGGGCCAACATGACAAGCCAGGCATCGGTACAGGGAGGTCGAATCCAGTTTGCCGCACTCCCCAGGGCGAGCAGCTCCAGTGCCGCCAACCGGGCGAACGATGGCGACTGTGCGTCGCCGCCGCTCTCCCACAGGCGCCAGGCAAACTCGTCGCGCCCTCCGATCCCGAGCGACTGCAGGCGAGCGTGGGCCTGATCGGCACCAAGCGCCAGTCGAGGGTCGCTGACAAGGGGCCAGCCACACAGCGTCAGTTGCTGGGCCCACCACGGGACGAGAAGTTCGCTCAAGAGAAACCTCGTGCTACGAGAAACGGCTTGCGCTGACTGCCGGAGTGGCTCCTGGCAGTGCGCTTGCGGCGGCATAGTATAACGGAAAGGTCGTCGCGCGCCGATGGCCGACGCGCGATCGGCCACCGAACCTCAGCTCATCTTCTCGGTATGAGTTCGCGGCGCCTTGCCCAGCAGATGACGTAGCAGGAATTTTCTGACTCGTACCACGAACTGCTCCTGGAAGAGCACACAGAACATCACGGTCAGAATCAGGAACAGCGGGTAGAGCCACAGGTGCAACTCTCCCGCCGCCGCCAGACACCCCCTGAAATCCGTCAGACACAGGCCGGGATCGCCGGAGAGCACGCGTTCGACACGCGAAAAGACCGCATAGAGAGGCACATGCAGCGCGAACATCGGCAGCGATGCGCCGCCCAGCCTCGACGCCAAGCGCATCAGCCGGGGGTTACGTGGCTCCCCCCAGTGTGCCGCCACGTAGATCAGTGCCAGCTGGGCCGGCAGCAGCAAGCCATTGTGCAGGGCGTAGTACCACGCGTGCCCCAGCCCCAGCAGATAGACCGCGACCACGACACTCACCGCAACGGCCAGCAGCGTCAGGCAGCACTGGCCATGGGACATCAACCGCCCTTGCGCCTTGCGCTGGGCATAGAACGTGCAGAGCAGAATTCCGGCGGCGAACTCGGGGAGGCGAATCAGCGGATTGCGATGGAGAATGCCGGTTTCCGGCACGCCGTAGTCGGTCGTCAGGATCACGTACAGCGGCGGGATCAGGTAGATCACATTGACCAGCAGCATGGCGCGACGGGGATGCAGCACCCGACGCAGACGAGGCGCCAGCCAGGGAAATGTCAGATAGAAGAAAAACAGTGCCGAAATCGACCATGACGGCGGATTGAAGGTCAGATACAGCGGGTTCCAGGCATGCAGCAGCGTCAGGTTGAGCAGCAGGTTGATGCCGGTTTCCAGCGACCCCATGGTATGGTTCAGGCTTTTCCAGTCGAGCTGACCGATATCGTTATTGACGTCGTAGACCACGAACCGCAGCGAGATATCGCTATCCCCGGGCGCTATCGCCAGGTAGCCAACCAGCGCCGACACCGACATGGCAAGGATCAGCGATCCGATATGAATGGGATAGAGATTCGAGAAGCGTTTCAGCCAGAAGCTCCTGGGCGGCTCGCGCATCTGATAGGACGAGTCGAGATAGACATGCGTCAGCAGAAAGCCGGATAGCACGAAGAAGGCACTGGTCGAGAAGAACCCGATATCGGTCACGTAATGCGACCATTCGCGTATGGAAGGATAGTTGTGGAGCGTGTGGAAAATGACGATATAGAGGCCGAGCAGGAAACGCAGCCATTCGAGCCCTATGAAACGTTCTTTGCGCGTGGCGGTCGATGAATCAAGCATCCGTTGCAGATCTCTGGCCGTCAAAAGGCGCTAGTGTACCTGATTCTGCCGGGTAGACACGTCATCGGCTCATCGCGGTGGCAGCGCCCCCCTGTACCGAAACGGCCGCGCAGGAGCGCGGCCGTTCGTCACGACAGTCGATCAGCGTGGCCAATCGAGGTATGAGTGCGTGCTAGGCCTTCTTGACCTTGGCAACGATCCACAACAGGATGATCGCCCCAATGGTCGCGACGACCAGTGATCCGATCAACCCGTTCGACGACAACCCCAGCAGGCTGAACAGGAAGCCACCGATCACGGCACCGACGATGCCGACGACGATGTTGCCGAGGATGCCGAAGCCGCCGCCGCGCATGACCTTCCCGGCGATCCAGCCGGCAATGCCTCCGATGATCAGCCACAAGATAAAGCCCATAGTCCTACTCCTTGATTCCCTTCGGGTTGAATAACCGACAAGCGGTCCGGTACCGCCTTGCACAAGCATAGTCATCAATCGACGAATCTTCGAAGAATAACAGGCAAACGGGTCGACCAAAGTCGACCCGTTTGCCTGATGGCACGATGAAAGCGCCGCTGCCGCGTCAGCCGAAGGCCGGCACCCGCAGGGAGGCTCTCGAGGGCAGGCCGTGCTCATGCCAGCTCCGGTGGGCCTCGGCATCGCCCCACACTCTCCAGTGCAGCTGGGACAGCATCACCGGATCATCCAGGAACGCCAGACGCTCGAGGTTGTTCATCGCCGCCGGCCCCTGCTTGAGCGCCTGACTCACGCGCTCGTGGCGTCGCCGCTTCAACGGCTCGGCATGGCCATGTCGCGAGGTGCCGAGCGCCGTTGCCAGCGCATTCGACACCGGGTCCACCACTATCTGGACGAAATTCGGCGTGGGGGCAGCCGCGTTCATCCTGCCCAGATGACGCACCATCCTGCGCAGCACGCGTGGCGGATGCGTCTCCTCGGGAATCCGAAACAGTCGTGCGCGGAAGCAGGCGCTGCCGAGGGAGACGCGACTGGACAGCGCGGACACCGGGATCGAGATCATCATGGCCCCCACGATGGGCGACAGCCACCACAGGAACGTCGGCTCCATGAAGTAGACGCCCACCGCCCAGACGGCGCCGATGAGGGTCTGGCTCCAGTGATTGCGAATCGCATCGCCCCAGGTGGTGTCGCTGTTCTCGCGTGACGGCGAGCGCCACTGGATCGCCCACCCCATGATCGAGGTCAGTACGAAACGCGTGTGGAACAGCATCCGCACAGGAGCCAACGCCATCGAGAACAGCGACTCCAGAACCATGCTCGCCAGTACCTTGAGGGGCCCACCGAACTGGCGGCTCCCCTGGACCCACACCAGGATCACGCTCAACACCTTGGGCAGGAACAGCAGCGTCGCGGTAGCCCCGAACAGACCGACCGCCAGCGTCGGATTCCACTGAGGCCACACCGGAAACATCATCCCCGGTTCGGGGAAATAGTTGGGCGTACTCAGCGTGTGAACCGCCAGCAAGGCCGTCGACAGCACCAGGAACAGGCACCACAGCGGCGCGGAGATGTAGGACATCAGCCCCGTCAGGAACACGGCACGATGGACGGGATGGATGCCCTTGGAGAGGAACAGCCTGAAATTCATCAGATTGCCATGACACCAGCGCCGATCCCGATTGAGCTCGTCGAGCAGGTTCGGCGGCATCTCCTCGTAGCTGCCGTCCAGCTCGTAGGCGATCCAGACGCCCCAGCCGGCGCGGCGCATCAGCGCCGCCTCGACGAAGTCGTGGGAAAGGATTTCCCCGGACATCGAGCCCTTGCCGGGCAGCGGTGCCAACATGCAGTGGCGCATGAATGGCGCCATGCGGATGATGGCGTTATGCCCCCAGTAGTGAGATTCACCGAGCTGCCAGAAGTGCAGTCCGGCGGTGAACAGCGGCCCGTAGACACGGGTCGCGAACTGCTGCATGCGGGCGTAGAGGTTCAATCGCCCGGACGCCCGGGGTGCGGTCTGCACGATGCCGGCATCCGGATGCGCTTCCATCATCTGAACCAGGCGAGTCAGACAGGCGCCACTCATCACGCTGTCGGCGTCCAGTACCAGCATGTAGCGGTAGAGCGCGCCCCAGCGGCGACAGAAGTCGTCGAGGTTGCCACTCTTGCGCTTCACGCGGCGCTGGCGTCGACGGTAAAAGACCTGGCCGAACGCCTCGAGATCGCGGCACAGCGCCAGCCACGCGTGGGTCTCCTGGATCGCGATATCGGGATCGAAGGTGTCGCTCAGGATGAACACGTCGAAGTGCTGATCGTTGCCGCTCTGGCGCAACGACTCGATGGTCGCACGGACACCGGCGAAGACCCGCGGAACGTCCTCGTTGCAGATGGGGACCAGCAGCGCGGTACGCGCGTCTTCCGGGATCGGTTCGTCGCCGACTTCGGAGTCGATGGCATAGCGGTCGCGGCCGCGAAGCAGCTGGAAGAAGCCCATCAGGGCAGTCCAGAAACCCGCGGACACCCAGGCGAACAGCAGCACGAACAGCGCCAGGATGGTGATCTCGAGCCACTGCTGGCCCTGTCCCGGCAAGACCGTCCGCATCTGGTTGGCGGCGATGAAGCTCTGGCCGAAAATCAGTACCAGCAGCACCCAGCGGCGCGCGCTCGCGATCATCTGCCAGCGCGGCGCCGGTTTGCTCTCCCGGTGCTTGCGACGAAACCCCCGGCCGGCCCAGTTCTTGAAGCGCTGCCCGAAGCGCACGAAGGGATTGGTCGACCACCCTTCGGGAGCCAGCGGCGTTCGCTTCAGCGGCGGCGCCGTCTTCAAGCGGGTGATGCCGCGCTCATCGGTATCGAGGATCTCCGGCGGCGCCAGCGGCGGCTCGGCATAGGCCAGGGCCAGGCGGCGACCCACCGAACTGGCAGCCGGATCGTCCTGATCGACCTCGCCACCGCCCAATGCGGCGTGCAGCGAAGCCATGTCATGGGTATCCAGGTCGCTGGCGAGCAGCTTGCGCCGCTCGTTCCGGTCCTGGGCTTCAAGCGCCAACCGCTCCAGGTAGTGCTCGGCTGACACCATCTTCTTGGGCGTCGCTTCAGCCATTGGCGGGCAACCGGTAGTACCAGGTTTCGGAAACCCGCTTCTCGCCTTGGTTCAGGTAGGCGCGGATGTCCAGCGGCTTGCTGTTGTCACTGCGCTTGACCTTGACGAAGACCCGCCAGCCGCCCATGGCCGAGTTGCGCTCGGCATGGCTGTCCACCAATTCACCGTTGTCGCCGACGCTCGCCTGCACGCTGACGTTCGCGTCGTCACCGAGCCCTGACAGCGAGGGGCCAGTGAAATCCAGCACGAATGCCAGCGAACCGTCGGCCTCTCTGACCAGATTGTCCTTGCGGACTTCGCCGCGAGAACGGCGCGTCTGGTCGACCCAGGCCAGAGAGGGATCGACGTAGCGGCTCTCGTCCTTGGTGACGGTGAAACGATAGTCGTAATCCAGCGGCGTGCCCGGCTGCGGCGCGGTTTCCGGCAGCCACATCGAGACGATGTTGTCGTTGGTCTCGTTGGGTGTCGGAATCTGGATCAACTCGACCTTGCCGGCGCCCCACTCGTTCTGCGGCTCGATCCAGGCGCTCGGACGCAGGTCATAGCGACTGTCCAGATCCTGATAGCTGTCGAACTGGTGATCCCGCTGCATCAGACCATAGCCCCGGAGGCGCGGCGTGGCCTGCTCGTTGATCATCAGCTTCGCCGGATTGGCCAGGGGGCGCCAGGTCCAGCCGTTCTGCGAGTCGCTGATCAGCAACCCGTTGGAGTCGTGGATGGCGGGCCGGTAGTTCAGCGTCGATGAGGGCTGCTCGGGGCCGTAGAGATACATGCTGGTCAGCGGCGCCACGCCCAGTTTCTCCACCGGACGACGCAGGAAGATGCGCGACTTGACGTCGACGACGGTGTCGGCCCCCGGGCGCAGCACGAAGCGATAGG
This sequence comes from Salinicola sp., assembly GCA_002695065.1. Classification (GTDB taxonomy): domain Bacteria; phylum Pseudomonadota; class Gammaproteobacteria; order Pseudomonadales; family Halomonadaceae; genus Salinicola. Next base: position 22,378 of record NZNW01000107.1, read on the forward strand.
CACCGGTCAGGCTGGGAGAATCGAGCAGCGCGAAGATCGTCAGGTACTGGCTGGTCTTGCTCGGTTTGACGATCCAGAACTCCTTGAAACGGGGAAACTCCTCGCCGGAAGGGAGTCCGGTATCGACCGCGAGTCCCCGGCCGGAGACGCCGTAGACCTGGTTCTTGCCGACGACACGGAAGTAGCTGGCGCCGAGAAACACCATCGTCTCGTCTTTGCGGTCAGCCTGGTTGAGCGCGTAATTGACCTTGAAACCCGCGATGCCGAGATCGTCGTCGTTCTTGACGCTATCCGGAATATCCAGATTGCCGTAGGTGAAGTCGTCGGGGTTGTAGGCGAAGTCGTGCACGCCCTGATCGTCGACGCTGTGGAGTTGAATGGCGCTGTTGTAATGCATGCCCTCGTGGAAAAAGCTCAGGGTGAAAGGCACCCCGTCTCCACTCCAGACATCGCGATCACGCTTGTACTGGATCTGCTCGTACTGGCCGTAATCCAGATTGCTCAGCGCCTCCGGCAGGTTCTGTTCGGGTTCGCTGTAACCCTGTTGCGAAAGGTCCTCGGCTTTCTTCGCGACATCATCGAAACCAAAAGCCAACACATTTTGGGCGATACCGCTGAGTAGCAACCCTGTCAGGGCTACCACCGGAAGAAGCGCCTTGCGTTTTTCAAGGTTATTCCGCCGGATCGATGCACTCACACTCATACTCCTGTCATAACTATCTTGGCCGATATCAACGAGCTCGAGGCGTTCAAGGCCGTGCATACCGATGCTGTAAAAAACGGTCAGCCATGCCGAGCCGATAAAGCCGTGCCACCAGGAATGCCGGCAGCCGACGCAACTCACGATGAGGACGACGAGATAGCGAAGCCTCCTTGCTCCGTACCGCCGCAGTCTAGCATACGCTACACTGCGGGTACGGGAAGACCTCGTTGTCGGCCCACGACTGCCTGACTGAATAGCGCACCCGGTTCACCGACGGATGAGATCGCTGCATGCCCATGGATTCGCACTTCGATCAAGGGGCCGCGACGACCGGGTTGCGCCGTTGGCTGGGCATGATGGCGTATCTCGTCATTTTCAGCTACCCCCTGATCCAGGCCGATCGACTCTACCGGGACGACATCTGGCGCAGTTTCCATGGCGAGATGGGCTGGGTCTCCAACGGTCGCCCACTCTCCAGTCTCGTTTCGCTGCTGCTCAACGGAGGCCCTCGCCTCGCCGATCTCGCGCCGCTGCCGTTATGGCTGGGCCTGGCCGCCGTCGCTGCGGCCATTCTGCCGTGGCGACGCCGTCTGCTGGCATTCGACACCGGTCACGCCTGGCTTGCGATGCTGATTCTCGTCGTACAGCCGTTTTTCCTACAAAACCTCTCCTACCAGTTCGACGCGCTTCCCATGGCCCTCTCGCTGGCCTGCGCCATCGCCGGTATCGCCTGGGCGCTGGATCCGCGCCAACATCGACATTGGCAGGCACGATTCCGCTGGCTGGCCGGAGGCGCCGGCGTCCTGGCGTCGCTGCTGTTCTATCAGCCGGCCGCCAATGTCTACTTCGTGCTGCTCGCCTTCCATGTCGCCTTGAGTATCTCGCTGCGGGGTCGCCCCGACTGGTCCCTGCACCTGGGGGCCCTGGCGACGGGCTTGATGGCACTGGTGATTTCAAAGCTCGTCTCCGCGTGGCTGATTGACGGCGACTACAGCGTCAAGCACAGCCAGCTGGCCCCGTTCGACCAGCTGCCCGGTCATCTGATCGGTCAGACGTGGCGATTCTGGCACTACGCGGCAACCACCCTGGGCGCCCCGACATGGTGGCTCGTCATGGCGCTGGCCGTCGTGACCACCACGACGCTGTGGATCGCGGCATGGCGCCATCGACATCTGGCGGGCCTGGCCGTCATGGCCCTGATCACGATCTGCCTGCCGCTGGGCGGGCTCGGCTTTCTGTCCGCCCTTTCCGACCCGATCTGGCGGCCGAGAGTGATGATGGGCTTCGGCGCGGTCTATGCCGGACTGCTCTTCTGCGTGCTGCAGTGGCTCGGGCGCTCCCGCTGGCCGCTGTTCAACCAGTCCACGATGGGCTGGCCGCTGCTGGTGGTCGCGCTCGGCATGCCCCTCACCCTGACCTACGCCTACGGCAATGCGCAAAGGCAGCAAGCGCTTTTCGCCGATCACGTTGCCATGACCCTGATCGACGATCTCGCCGTGCAGCCTCACGCCGCGCCACTGGTCATCGACGGGGCGCTGCCCTACGCCCGGGCGACCCGCAACGCGATCGCCTCGCACCCGATGATAGCCGAGCTGATCCAGCCCTATCTCGACAACGGCTACTGGTGGGGCTACCAGGAGCTCTATCGCAGAGGCCTGTCCTCGGGCTTCGAATTGAGCAGCGACACGGCACTGCGGAGGGATTTCGAGTCCCGGTGCGGGAGTCTCGCCCCCCTGGTGCGGCGGGCCTGGTACACGCTCTACCGATTCGAGGGACACTACGTGGTCTCTCTCGAACCGCACTGCCATCGAAGCTTGACGACCAGCGAACTTCCCATCGACGACTGAGCGCGACGTCCGGCCTTGCCATCACGCTGCGCGGTTCTCCGGCGACATGGCGTTCCGATGCAGGGACCCACAGGCCAAACGCCTACACATTGATCGGGCTATGTCAGACAAATGGAGAATGGCGCTTTGTCGCCCGGTGCCCAACACTGCCCGGGTAACGTGGCGACAGCTCCCTTCCCGAGCCGCCATTGGGATGCATTCAACCAGGACACCTCTATGCATGCATGGACTCTGATCTCGTTCCTCTTCTTTACGGGATTGGTCGCCTTGATTACGTGGCGTATCACTCACCGTGACGATCTCAGCAATACGCGGGGCTACTTTCTCGCCGGTCGCAGCCTGAGCTTTCCGCTGATCGCGGGCTCGCTACTGATGACCAACCTCTCGACGGAGCAGATGGTCGGTCTCAACGGCGCGGCCTTCTCCGACGGGTTGAGCGTCATGGCCTGGGAAGTCGTTGCCGTCGTCGCCCTGGTGCTGCTGGCGCTGTTCTTTCTGCCCCGCTTCCTGCGCAGCGGTATTGCCACCGTTCCACAACTGTTGCAGGCGCGGTTTGGCCCGACGACGCAACTGATCTGCAACGTCATCTTCCTGGTCGCCTACGCGGTCATCCTGCTGCCGATCATTCTCTACTCCGGTGCCGTCGGTCTTCAGGGGATGCTGGATCTGCCGGTACTGACGGGCATCGAGTCCAGCACCACGCTGCTGTGGCTGACGGTCTGGGGTGTCGGCATCATCGGCGCGATCTACGCCCTGTTCGGCGGCCTGCGGACGGTCGCCGTCTCCGACACCATCAATGCCATCGGCCTGCTGGTCGGCGGTTTCCTGATCGTTTATCTGGGTCTCAACGCCGCCGGCGATGGCAACGGTATCGCGGCCGGCTGGCAGGCCATCCAGCAGGCCCAGCCCGAACGCCTCAACTCCCTGGGTCGCCCGGATCAGCAGGTCCCCTGGCCGACACTGTTTACCGGCGTCTTCCTGATCAACCTGTTCTACTGGTCCACCAACCAGCAGATCATCCAGCGCACCTTTGCCGCCAGGAGCCTCTCCGAAGGCCAGAAAGGCGTCCTGCTGACCGGTTTCCTCAAGCTCCTCGGACCGCTCTACCTGGTACTGCCCGGGATCATCGCCTACCAGCTCTACGCCGATGAGGGCATCGCCGGCGACCAGGCCTATGGCTACCTGGTCTTCCACCTGCTGCCGCCCTGGCTGACCGGCTTCTTCGCCGCCGTCATGGTCGGTGCGATCCTGTCGTCGTTCAATTCGGCCCTGAACAGCACCACGACACTGTTCAGCCTGGGTATCTACAAAGGGATATTCAAGAAGGAAGCGAGCGAGCAGCAGGTGGTCAACGCCGGCAAGATCTTCGGTTGGGTCATGGCCGTCGCGGCCATGGTGATCGCCCCGCTGCTGGCCGGCCAGGACAGTCTCTTCGACTACCTGCAAACGATGAATGCGATCTACTTCATCCCGATCCTGGCGGTGGTGATCGTGGGCCTGCTGACCAAGCGGGTGCCGGAGTCCGCTGCCATCTTCGGGCTGATCGGCGGCATCGTACTGATTGCGGCCGGCTACTTCGTGCCGCCGTTCAACGGCATCCTGGAGATCACCAACCAGTATCACTTCGTGGCCGGCGTCTTCGTGGTGCTGGTGCTCGGCATGCTGCTGATCGGCAAGATCGCGCCGCGCCGCGAGGCCTGGGTGCACGAGGACGTCAAGGCGGTCGATCTGACGCCCTGGAAGGGGGCGGTACCGGTAGCGATCGTGCTGCTGATCCTGGTCTTCGCGATCTACTTCGCCTTCGCCGGTTGACGCGACCGGGGTCGAACCACAACCCGACGACGCCTCGCCTCTGGTGCGAGGCGTCGTCGTTTTCGGCTCTGCCCTACCTGCCCGGGGTTCCCTGACGACCGCCGTTATCGTTTACCATGCGGACTGGTTTCTTCGGAAATAGAGGCGATGGCCCGACACCTGACTCACGAACTTCGGAATCTGCTCGATCGCGGCCGGGATCGCCAACTGCGACTGGCGGTCACCGGGCTCTCCCGCGCCGGCAAGACGGCGTTCTTGACGTCGCTGGTCAACCAGTTGCGCCATGCCGGTATCGATGCGCGTCTCGACTTGCTCAAGTCCGCCCGCGAGGAGCGCCTGCTCGGCGCGCAGCGGATCTCGCAGCCGGATCTCGGGATCCCTCGCTTTCCCTACGACGAAGCGATCGCCGCGCTCGAATCGACGCCGCCACGCTGGCCCGAGCCGACGCGCGGCATCAGCGAACTGCGCCTGCAGTTGCGCTACAAGACCCGGCGCGCAAGAGGCCTGCTGGGCGACACGGCGACGCTGACGCTCGACCTGATCGACTACCCTGGCGAGTGGCTGCTGGATCTGCCGCTGCTCGAGCACGATTTTCTCAGCTGGAGTGAAAGCCAGCTCCGACGAACGGGGCCGGAGCGCCGGCAGCATGCCGAAGCCTGGCGCGCGGCGCTCGACCGGCATCGCCCCGACGAGGAAGTGGACGAATCCCGCCTGGCCGAACTCGCCGAGCACTACGCGGCCTCGCTGCGCAGCGCGCGGGAAGCCGGCTTCTCCCACCTGCAGCCGGGCCGCTTCCTGCTCCCCGGCGACCTGCAGGGAGCCCCGGTGCTGCAGTTCTTTCCGCTACCGGGCGTCGGGGAGTCTGATCGCCAGACACTCGAGGCGCTACCCGCCGGCAGCCTTTACCAGACGCTGAAAAAGCGCTTTCGCTTCTATCAGCAGCATGTGGTCAAACCCTTCTACCGCGAGCATTTCCGCCGCTTCGACCGCCAGATCGTGCTAGTCGACGTGCTTGGCGCGCTCAACGCCGGCCCGGAGCGCTTCGAGGATCTCTCCGACGCGCTGGCGACCCTGATGCGGAGCTTCGACTACGGCAAACGCAGCCTGATCAACCGCCTGTTCTCGCCGCGCATCGACCGCCTGGCGATCGCCGCCACCAAGGCGGATCACGTCACGCCGGACCAGCATGCCAACCTGGTGGCGCTGCTCGAATCGCTGCTGGCCGAACCGATCAAGGACCTGCGCTACGCGGACGTACCGGTGCGGGCGTTCTCCCTGGCCTCGATACGCGCCACCGAAACCCGGGAGATAGAGACCGACGGCAAGCGACAGCCGGCACTTCGCGGCCACGGTCTCGACGGAGAGCCAGTGCTGATCTACCCCGGCGACGTCCCCGACAGGCTCCCCGAGAGAGGGTTCTGGCAACGCCAGGGGTTCGACTTCACCGCCTTTCGACCGGCGCCCTGCCGGTCCCAGGCGCTACCTCACATCCGCATGGATGCCGCCCTGGAGTGGCTGATGGGAGACAAACTGCGATGAGCGATCCTCGGCCCGGACAGCGCTTCAGCCTCGACGATGCCCCCGCCCCTGGGGAGCCCACCGCACTTCAGGGCGCGCGGCACTATCTGCCCACCCAGGCGAGCGATCCCTACCACCAGGACGAGATCCCCGACTCCCCCGCCATCGATGCCGCGATCGCGCCACCGCGCAAACGGCGCTGGGGATTGATGATCATCCTCGGCGGCGCGCTGGGCCTCGGCACCCTGGAGGCCGCCCAGACGCTCTACCTCTCGACCCTCGGCGGCGACTGGCTCGCCGGCGCCTGGAGTCTGATCGGCCTGACTGCCGTTGGCCTGGGCGCCCGGGCGCTGTTCGGCGAACTCTGGCGGCTGCGCAAGCTGCGCCGGCACGCTCGCCTGCGCCGGCAACTGGACGAGGAGTGGGTCGACGACGCCCCGGCCCCCCACACGGACCCGCTGACCCTGGCCGGAGAGCTGCGCGAGCAGATGGGCCTGCCCAGGGACCACCCCCAGTGGCAATCCTTTCTCGCCGCTCACCAGTCGCATCACACCGCCCAGGAGACCCGCCAGTTGATCGCCCACTATCTCCTGCATCCGCGCGATCGGGCGGCACGACGGCTGGTGACCCGGATGTCTGGGGAGACCGCCGTGATGGTCGCGGTCAGCCCGTTGACGCTGGTCGACATGTCCCTGATGGCCTGGCGCAACATCGCCATGCTCGACCGCATTGCCGCGCTCTACGGCCTGCAGCTCGGCTATGCCAGCCGCCTGCGACTGTTCCGGGAAGTCCTGCGCAACATGGCTTTCGCCGGTGCCAGCGAGATGGTCAGCGACGCCGGCATGGACCTGCTGTCGATGAACCTGGCGGCCAAGCTGTCCACCCGCGCCGGGCAGGGCCTCGGTGCCGGACTGCTGACCGCGCGCCTGGGGCTGCGTGCCATGCGCACGATTCGACCGATCGCGTTCGAGGGGGACGAACAGCCACGGCTGGCCGACCTCCGCCGCGAGGTCTGGCAGCAGCTGCGCAGGCTGGACGATCGCGCGGAGCCGCGCTGAAGCCCGCCGTCGCGCCCTCACTCGAGCGCGAAGAACTCCCGCAGGGCATGCGCCACCGCAGACTCGTGGTGGGCGCCGATGGTCTTCGCCCGTGGCAGTTGTCCGATGACGTCGGGATGAGCATTGGAGACCACGTAGGCGTGACCCGCCAGCGTCAGCATCTCGACGTCGTTGAAGTTGTCGCCGAACGCCAGCGCTCTCTCGGTAGGAAGATCGAGCGCCCTGAGCGCCCGGCTCAGCGCCGTCGCCTTGTTCACTCCCCGCTGCATGATCTCGAGCGAGTTGGCCGCCGAGTAGGTGATGTGCAGCGCCTCGCCGTGGCGCTCCCTCAGGGTGAGCTCCAGCGGCTTCAGCAGCGCCGGTTCGCCGATGTAGAGCACCTTGCCGACGTGCTCACTGTCCAGATCGGCCATCTCGTCGACCTGGTAGGTGAAGCCGGTCATCGCATGCAGCGGTAGCAGCTCCGGCGCTTCGGCATCGATCAACCAGCGGTCGTGGGTGTAGAGATTGAGCCTGACCGATGGCGGTCGCGGCAGATCCACCAGCGCCCTGACCAGCTCCGTGGGCACCAGCGTGTCGCTGACGACACGATCGTCGGTGTCGTGCACATGGGCACCGTTGCTGCTGATGATCCAGGCGGAAATGTCCAGTTGGCGCCGGATCGCCGCGATATCCTGGTAGTGGCGTCCGGAGGCCAGCGCGATCACGTGACCCCGAGCCGACAGCGCCTGCAGGGTGTCGCGGGTCAGGGCATCGACGCGATGCTCGGCATTCAACAGCGTGTTGTCGAGATCGCTGGCGATCAGGTACTGGGACATGGAGTCTCCTCGGGTCGGCGGCATGGGGCTTCGACAAGCGCCGGCTGCGGGGCGCTGTCGATAGCAGCTTCGAGCTTCGGGCGAACGGTGTCAAAGACCGAACGCAAAGCACCAACCGCCGATTCGGCGACTGGCGCGATGCCCTGTACGGAAAACGTCCCGCCCGGGCCTGGACGGGCCTCCCGTCAGGCAGGCTTGGTATCGATGCCGTTGGCTATCGCCCCCGCCTGGCGCCCCAGCACCAGATGGACGACACCGTGCTCCAGGTCCTGGATACCGGCGGCGCCCAGCCCCGCCAGCGCGGACTCGTCCACTTTCCCGCGATCCCCCAGCTCCAGCCGCAGGCGGGTGGTGGCCACCGCGGCGACGTGGCGAATGTTCTCGGCGCCACCCAGCGCCGCCATCCACGCCTGGCGCGACGCCTCGTCGAGCCGGGCATCGGTCGGTACCGTATCGTCCCCGACCGCCGGCGCCGTCTCCAGCGTCTTGCCGTGATCGCGTACCGCCACTCGGATGTCGTCGGCCACGGCATCGGCGATCGGCCCCAGGATCACCTGCAGGCCACCACCGCGCAGATGCAGAATGCCGCGGGCCCCCAGCGCCTTGAGCGCTGGCTCGTCGATCGCGGCATCGTCGTGCATCACCAGCCGCAGCCGGGTAGTACAGGCGCCGACGCTGACCATGTTGGCTGCCCCGCCCAGCGCGGTCACGAAGGCGGGCCCGCGCTCGCCGGCGTCGTGGCTGACGCTACTCGTCGCCAGTTCCGGCTCGCGCCCGGGGGTCGGCAGGTCGAAACGCACGATCGCCCAGCGAAAGATGCCGTAATAGAGCGCGAAGTAGCAGAGTCCCACCGGGATCATCATCCAGCCGTTGGTCGAGAGGCCATAGGAGAGCGCGTAGTCGAACGCCCCGGCGGAGAAGGTGAACCCCAGCTTGACGTCGAGCATGTCCATCAACGCCATCGAGATACCGGTGAGAACCGCATGCATCGCGTACAGGGCGGGCGCCAGGAACATGAACGAGAACTCGATCGGCTCGGTCACGCCGGTCAGGAAGGCGGTCAAGGCCAGAGACAGCAGCAGGCCGCCGACCTGAGCCCGGCGGGAGCGCGGCGCGGCGTGGTACATCGCCAGCGCGGCGGCGGGCAGGCCGAACATCATCACCGGGAAGAAGCCGGTCATGAAGCTGCCCGCGGTCGGATCGCCGGCGAAGAAGCGGTTAAGATCGCCGGTGACGCCGTCGAAACTGCCGAAGACGAACCACACGAAGCTGTTGAGCACGTGGTGCAGCCCGGTCACGATCAGAATCCGGTTGAGCACGCCGTAGACGAACAGGCCCAGATCGCCGGCGTCGATCAGCCACTGCCCCAGTTGATCGATGCCCTGCTGGATCGGCGGCCAGATCAGACCGAAGAGGCCGCCCAGCACGACGGCGGAGAGCCCGGTGACGATGGGAATGAAGCGCCGCCCGCCGAAGAAAGCCAGATAGTCCGGCAACTTGATCGCCTTGTAGCGGTTGTAGAGCACACCGGCCACGCTGCCGATGATGATGCCCGACAGCACGCCCATGTTGATGTCGGGGTTCAGCGTCTCCAGCACCGCGTTGAGCACCAGGTAGCCGATCACCCCCGCCAGCCCGGCCGCGCCGTTGTCATCATCGGCGAAGCCGACCGCCACGCCGATGGCGAAGATCAGCGCCAGGTTGGAGAAGATCGCATTGCCCGCGTTGGCGACGAAGCCGATGTCGAGCAGGTCGGGCTGGCCCAGGCGCAGCAGCAGCCCTGCCACCGGCAGCACCGCGATCGGCAGCATCAGCGAGCGTCCGAGTTTCTGCAGACCGGCCATGAGCCGGGAACCGAAGGTGGTGGTCATGACGAGTCCTCAGGATCTTGTTGTCGTGTCGGTGGAGGTCGTGGCGTCGCCGGAGGCGGGTGTCGCCGCTTCGGCGGACGATGCCAGCATCGTTGCCAGTGCCTCTCTCACCGCGGCCGCATCGTCCAGTGCCAGCAGCGCCGGGAGCTGCGCCGCCAACGCTTCGGCGTCCAGCCTGCGCAGCGTCGCCTTGACCAGCGCCACCCGCGCCGGTTCGACGGAGAGTTCGTCGACGCCCATGGCGGCCAGCAACGCCCCCGCCAGCGGATCACCTGCCGCGGTGCCGCAGACCGCCACCGGGCATCGACCGCCGGCGCCCTCGAGACACAGGGCGATCAGACGTAGCACCCCCGGATGCAGCACATCGCTGCGCGCCGCCAGCGATGCGACTTCACGATCCATCGCCAGGGCGTACTGGGTCAGGTCGTTGGTGCCGATGGAGAGGAAATCCGCCTCGCCGGCGAGAGTACCGGCACAGAGCGCCGCCGTCGGCACTTCCACCATGGCGCCGAGCGACGGCAGCCGTTCGATGCCGAGCGCGGCAGCCCTCGTCGCCAACCGCCGGCGCACCCAGCGCAGCTCGCCGACGTCCGCGATCATCGGCACCATCAGTCGTAGTCTCGTCAGGCCATCCTCGCAGACCGGCAGCCCGCGACCCGCTTCCAGCAACGCATCCAGTTGGGTGTCGAACATCTCGGGATGCGCTTGCCACAGTCTCGCGCCACGTTCCCCCAGCGCCGGGTTGGGCGTCGCGGGAAGCGCCAGGTAGGGAAGTTGCTTGTCGGCCCCGATATCCAGCAGCCGGACGACCACCGGTCTTCCCGCCATCGCCTCGACGGCGGCGCGATACTCGGCCTGCTGCTCGGCGAGATCCGGCGCGGCCTGCCGCGCCAGGAACAGGAATTCGCTGCGCATCAGCCCGACCCCGTCGGCACCGGCGTCCAGGGCACCTTGCGCCTCCGCGCCGGAGGCGATATTGGCGGCGACATGAAGATGGCGCCCGTCGCGCATCGTCACCGGCTCGAAGGCGACGGCCAGGTCGGCCTCGGAGCGCTGGCGCTGGCGCGCCTGCTCGGCCTCGACCGCCGCCAGGCGCCGCTCGTCGGGGGCCAGCTCCAGCCGCCCCCGGTCGGCATCGAGGCAGACCCGTTCGCCGCTGGCCTCCAGCAGGGCATCCCCCATCGCCACCAGACAGGGCAACCCTCGTGTCCGAGCCAGAATCGAGACGTGGGAGGTCGAGCCGCCGCCCGCCAGGCACAGCCCGCCGATCTGCCCCGCGACCTCGACGAACTGCGAGGGGGTCATTTCCCGCGCGACCAGGATCGCCCCTTCGAGTCCGGTGGTGGCGACGGCGTCGTGGGTAGCGAAGCGCTGCATGACCTGACGCTGCAGATCGTGGAGATCGTCGGCCCGACCGGCCAGCAACGCGTTGCCGCTGCCACGCAGGCGCTGGATCTCGGTCTCGAGGGCCAGGTACCAGGCGCGTCCGGCGCTGGCGCCCTCCGCGATCTTCGATTTCGCCGACGCCCGCAGATCGGGGTCGTCCAGCCAGGCCCGGTGCGCCTCGAAGATATCCGCCTCGGCCTGCTGTCCACGCGACCCGGCCGCGCGCATCGACCGTTCCAGGTCAGCATCCACCTCGGCCACGGCAGCGGCCAGCGCCCTTCGCTCCCGTTCGGGGTCGTCGGCGGTGTCGGCAACGCTGGGTAGTGCGGCCCGGTAGCGGACCAGCGGGCCGACAGCCAGGCCCGGGCTCGCCGACAGACCGTTCAACGTGCCCGGCGTCGCCTCCGCGGCGGGTGCGACGCTCGGGCCGGCGGAAACATCGGCCCGACCGGCATCGTGCTCGGGCGTCTCCAGCAGCATGACGGCCGCGTCGACCGCGGCCTGGGCCGCCGCTCCGCAAGCCGTGACCAGAACCCGGTCGCCCCGGATCAGGCCCAGGTTGAGCAACGCGCTCAGGCTGGCGACGCTCGCGCCGTCGACGTCGGATCGGTCTTTACCGGCCTCGTCGTCTCGCGCCAGCCTCAGTTCGACGTCGTGCTTCTGGGCGATCGACCTTAGCCTCGACGCCGGGCGGGCATGCAGGCCGTGGGCGGCAGCGATCGTTGCCTCTCCGCGGGCGGACGCCTGGGTGGGGACCTCCCGACCGGCGGTCTCCGCCGCCGGGACCGGTGCCTGCCACTGCAGCAGCACCTCGCCCTTGTCGACGATCGTCCCCGGCTTGACCAGCGTCTCCAAGGCGAGGTCGGAGGCGTTGGTCACCACGATCGGCGTGACCAGGGCCTTGGCACGCCGGGAAAGCCCGTCGACATCGAACCGGCACAGCGGATCGCCGACGGAGACACGCTCGCCGGTCGCGACCAGCAGCTCGAATCCCTCTCCGCCCAGGTCGACGGTATCGATGCCGATGTGCAACAGCCATTCATGGCCGTGATCGTCGCGCAGCGTGAGCGCATGTGCGGTCCGCGCGCACTGGATGACCTCGCCGTCGAATGGCGCATGCAGCGTCTCGTCCAACGGGTCGATGGCGACCCCTGGCCCCAGGGCGCCTTCGGCGAAGGCCGGATCCGGCACTTCGCCGAGTGGAACCACCACCCCGCGCAGCGGGGCGCAGAGAAACCGTGATGTGGATGACATGAAGACTCCCGACTTGTTGTTGTTCCAATCCCGACCGATTCGCCACGTGCTGCCATTCAGGTCAGGCGGCGATTCGCGGCAACGCAAGACATCACCGACGACTCACAGCGTTCGCGTCACCTTCTGCAGGTGACGAGGCTGATCCGGATCGCCGCCACGGGCGACGGCCAGCCTGGCCGCCATCACGTAGAAGCTCTGGATCACCGACAGCGGCTGCAGGTCGTCATGACCGCCATCGACCAGCGTCAACTGGCGCGACCCGACGCTCTCGTCGGCGGCCAGCAGCACCCTGGCGCCGATGCTCTCCAGCCACTCGGCCAGCTCCAGCAACCCGGGCTGGTCCGGCCCCGGTGGCGCGAGGACCAGGACCGGATAGCCCGGGCCGATCAGCGCCATCGGCCCGTGACGAACCTCGGCGGCACTGAACGGCTCGGCCTGGATGGCGCAGGTCTCCTTGAACTTGAGCGCGGCCTCCTGGGCCACGGCAAGGCCTACGCCGCGGCCGATGACCAGCATCCTGTCGACATCGACCAGCGCATCCACCGCCGGCTGCCACTCCTGCTGCGCCGCCGTCTCGAGCGCTGACGGCAGCGCTTTCAACGCCGCCAGCAGTGTGTCGTCTTCCGCCCAGGCCCCGATCAGGTGCGCACAGGCGGCCAGCGTGGCCAGATAGCTCTTGGTGGCGGCGACGCTCTTCTCGACGCCGGCGTGTAGCGCGATCTCGTGCTCCGAAGTCTCGCCCAACAGCGAGTGCGGCGTGTTGACCAGCGCCACGCTTAACGCGCCGCCATCGACCAGGGCCCGCTGGGTCGCGATGAGATCGGGGCTGGCGCCGGACTGCGAGATCGCCACCGCCAGTTGCCCGCGAACCCGCCACGGCGTGTCGGCGACGGTCGTCAACGACGGCGGCACCGAGGCCATCGGCAGACCCAGGTGCTTCATGCCGAGATAGGCAAAGTAGGCAGCGGCGTGATCGGAGCTGCCCCGCGCCACCGTCAGCGCGCCATGCAGGTCCGCCCCGCGCAGGGCGCTGCCGAGCTCGGAGAGGATGGCGGCGTTGGCCCGCCATTGGGCTCGCAGGCAATCCGGCGCGCTCTGCGCCTCTTGAAGCATCAACGACATTGGTCTCTCTCCTGCGACGCGCCGGCCGCCTGGGGTGTGGTCGGGTCGTCCGAGGCCGACGAGGGGCGGTGGACCCGTTCGCCTCCGACGTAGACGGCATCGATCTCAAGGCGGGCATCCATGACCACGACATCGGCCCGACAGCCGATCTCGATCCGTCCGATCTCGCTCTCACCGAGGAAATCGGCGGGATACTGCGACAACCGCCGAGAGGCGTCGCCCAGCTCGAGACCGATCTGGACCAGATTGCGCAACGCCTGGTCCATGGTCAGCGTGCTGCCCGCCAGCGTGCCGTCGGCCAGGCGAACGCCGCCCAGGCACTTGGTGACGTGCTGCTCGCCGAGACGGTACTCGCCATCGGGCATGCCGGCGGCGGCCGTGGAATCGGTCACGCCGAAGAGATGGGGAATGCAGCGCAGTGCCGTACGAATGGCGCCGGGATGCACATGCAGCAGATCGGGGATGATTTCGGCATAGTCGGCGTGCGCCAGTGCCGCCCCGACCATGCCGGGCTTGCGATGGTGGAGCCCGGTCATGGCATTGAACAGGTGGGTGAAGCCGTGGGCGCCATGCTCGAGTCCGGCCACGCCCTCCTCGTAGCTGCCCAGGGTATGCCCCATCTGCACGCGGACGCCGCGCTCGCGGAGTTGGCCAATGAGCGCGGCATGGCCCGAAAGCTCGGGCGCCAGCGTCAGCAGCCGGATCGGCGCCAGTTCCATCAGCGCCTCGACGTCCGCGATCGCGCCGGGGTGGGCATACGGGGGCTGCGCGCCCAGCTTGCCGGGATTGAGATAGGGTCCCTCGAGATGGACGCCCAGCAGCCGCGCCGCCCCGGCCGGCGGTCGATCCATGGTGCGGGCGATGTCCCGTAGCGCCTGACGAATATCGGGCAGCGGTGCCGTCATGGTGGTCACCAGCAGGCTGGTGGTGCCGAAACGGACATGGGTTCGCGCCATGATCGCGGCGGCATCGCCCCCCTCCATGGCGTCCGCCCCGCCGCCGCCGTGCACGTGCAGGTCGACGAACCCCGGCAGCAGCCGGGGATGCGCGTTGGTCGTGGGATCGACCGGCTCCCCACCGATGGCGGCTATCCGGCCATCGCGCCACTCCAGCGTGCCCAGTCGCCATCCCCGGGGGGTCAGAATATTGCCGTAGAGCATGCCGTCTCCCGTTCGCGCGATCTCATTGGGTCAACTCCACCATGAAGTCGTAGTAGTCGGTGCGGCAGTAGGTCACCGTCAGCTCCCCGGGGCGGCCGTCGGCCAGATAGCCGAGGCGCGTCATCATCAACAGCGCCTGGGACGGCGGCACCTGCGCCAATTGCGCCAGCTCGGCGTCGGCGTTGACCGCCGAGACGTGCTGCAGGGCCCGCACGATCGGCGTACCCAGATCGTCGAGATGGCGATAGAGCGAATGGGTGACGCTCTCCGGGTCGGGCAGGACCCGACTCGGCAGGCAGCTCTCCTCGACGGCGACGACCACATCGTCCGCCAACCGCAGGCGTTTGAGCCGCGAGACCTGGTGGTCCGCACTCAAGCCGAGACGCAGGCTCTCTTCCACCGTGGGAGTCCCCGAGCAGCGGCTCAGCCAGCGCGAGCTGGGCCGATGACCGCGCTGAACCAGCAGTTCGGTAAAGCTGGTCAGACGTGTCAGCGACTGGTTGAGTCGCGGCGCGATGAACGTCCCGGAGCCGTGGGTGCGCTGAATCAGCCCCAGCGCCACGAGTCGGTCGAGCGCCTTGCGCGCGGTGATCCGCGAGATGCTGAGCGACTCCGCCAGGACCCGCTCCGAGGGCAAGGCCTCGCCGGTCTCCCAGTCCCCCGCCTCGATCGCTTCGACCAGTTGCTGGGCCAGTTGGCGATAGAGCGGGGTCGACTGGGCGGCATCCAGCTTGAGCCGGGATAGCGTCGGTGCCATGAAGGTCGGTTCCAAAGTGACGTTGACTGATACCAGTTCAATACCACCAACATAACCAGTCGAATACCAATTCACCAGTCCCGTGGGGGACGACTTTGGTCGCACCTCCCCGCGTCCCCGAGAGCGTCCCGGTCGACGCTACCTCGAGGGGCCGCGTGCGATTGGCGTGGCCAACCCGGAATCCGTATAGTGTCGCTCTCGTCCACCGACCGATCCGATCCGATGCTGCAGAACAACTCTCTTCTGGCCCAGCTGAAGCAGGACATCCGCGCCAACACGCCGCGTGTCCAGGGCACCATCAAGGCCACCGACAAGGGCTTCGGGTTTCTCGAAGCCGAAGACGGCACCTCCTACTTCATTCCGCCCCCCGCCATGAAGCAGGTCGTTCACGGCGACCGCATCGAAGCGGTGATCAAGCAGGATGGCGACAAGAAACAGGCAGACCCCGAGACGCTGATCGAGGCATCGCTGGATCGCTTCGTGGCCCGCGTGCAGAAACGCGACGGCCGCCTGGCCGTGATTCCCGACCACCCCTCGATCAACCTGTCGCTGAAGGCACGCCTCAAGCGCTCGCTGGAGGAGTCCGACATCGCCGACGGCGACTGGGTCGTCGCGCGCCTGATTCGCCATCCGCTGCGCCCCGACGACAGGGGGTTCTTCACCCAGATCGACGAGCTGGTGGTCAAGAGCGACGACCCGGCGGTGCCGTGGCGCGTCACCCTGGCACGCCACGCGCTCGAACAGGAGTGTCCGCCAGCGGCCGAAGCGTGGCCGCTGCAGGACGAGGGCCTGGTGCGCGAGGACCTGACCGCCGAGCCGTTCTTCACCATCGATGGTGAGAAGACGCGGGACATGGACGATGCGCTGCGGGTCGAAGCGACCGACGACGGCTGGACGATGACGGTCGCGATCGCCGACCCAACCGCCTATGTCGACGAGTCCCACCCGGCCGACAAGGAGGCCCGCACCCGCGCCTTCACGGTCTACCTGCCGGGCCAGAACATCACCATGCTGCCGGAAGCGCTGGCCGACGACCTGTGCTCGCTGAAGCCGGACGTGGATCGCCCGGTGCTGGCTTGCCGGCTGCAGGTCGGCCGCGACGGCACGCTGGGCGAGTACCGCTTTTTCGCCGCCACGATTCGCTCCCAGGCCCGTCTGGCCTACGACGATGTCTCCGACTGGATCGAGGGGCGATCCGGCGCCGAGGCGCCGGCTGCGCCCATCGCCGGGCAGCTCGAGGCGCTGGCCGACCTCGCCCGGGCCCGCGCGGCCTGGCGGGAAGCCAACACGCTGGTATTCAAGGATCGTCCGGACTATGCGTTCGACCTCGACGACGCCGGCAATGTGCTGGGCATCGTCATCGAAGAGCGTCGCATCGGCCAGCGCATGATCGAAGAGGCGATGATCGTTGCCAACGCCTGCTGCGCCGACCTGCTGGCCAAGGAGATCGGCCACGGTATCTTCAACGTCCACAACGCCTTCGAGCCGGAGAAGATCGACCAGGCCGTCGAGTTCCTGGCCACCCAGGAAATCGCCGTCGAGCGTGAGCAGCTCGCCGAGCTGCCGCGCTACAAGGAGCTGCGCCGGACGCTGGACGCGCGTGAGGATGCCTGGCTGGATGCCCGCCTGCGGCGCTTCCAGGGCTACACCAACATGTCGGCCCGGCCGGGGCCGCACTTCGGCCTCGGGCTTCCCGCCTACGCCACCTGGACATCGCCGATCCGCAAGTACGGCGACATGGTCAATCATCGCCTGATCAAGCGGGTGTTGAAGTCCGAAGCGGCGCCGGCCGAGGCCAGCCAGCAGCTGACGGAGCAGTTGACCGAACGTCGCCGACTGAACCGAATGGCCGAGCGTGACGTCAAAGACTGGCTTTACGTGCGTTATCTGGGCGCCACCATCGAAAAGGGTGAAGTTTTCGACGCCGATATCATCGACATCCGCCGTGGTGGCATGCGCGTCCGTCTGACGGCCAACGGCGCCACCGCCTTCGTGCCGGCGCCGCTGATTCACAGCGACCGCAACCAGATGGCGATCGACGACAAGGAAGGCCGCATCCGGATCGACGGTGAGCTGCGTTATCAGCTCGGCGGCTCACTGCGCGTCAAGCTCGTCGAAGCCCGTGAAGCGACGCGCTCGCTGGTGGCCGCGCCCGCCGAGTGAACGCGGTAACGGCCTGCCGGCGCCGGAAGCGGCGGCGGCAGGCTACCACTTTGGTGTGAACGCCCTGTGGCAGTAAAAAGATATACTGCAATGTAGTCATCGCCATTCCCAGGAATGCGCCGTATCGACAGGGAAGTCTTCAAGAGGAGCGGCTCGTTGCACATTGCCGACGTTACGATGTTCTATGCCCCCGCCAGTGGTGGGGTCCGTACTTATCTCGATGCCAAGCATCGGCGCCTCGCCAAGCTGCCTGGCGTCACCTGCAGCCTTCTCATCCCCGGTTCCCAGCTCTTCACCCACAACGGCATTCACGAGGTTCCGTCCCCGCCGTTGCCGTTCAGCCAAGGTTACCGATTTCCCCTGCGTCGTCGCGGCTGGGAACGGGAGCTGGTGCGCCTGTCACCGGACATCATCGAGGCCGGCGATCCCTATGTCACCGCCTGGGCGGCGCTACGCGCCGGACGCAAGCTGGACGTGCCGGTGGTGGGCTTCTACCACTCGGACCTGCCCCGGTTGATCAGCAACCGGCTGGGCAGTGGCACCGACAAGCTGATCGAGCGCTACGTCCACCAGCTTTATCGCCGCTTCGATCAGGTCCTCGCGCCGAGCCGGGTCATGGCCGAGCGCCTGACCCGACTCGGTATCGAGCGGGTTGCCATCCAGCCGCTGGGCGTGGACCTGGAGACGTTCCACCCGAGCCGTCGGGACCTGGCTCTACGTGAGCGGCTGAATCTCGACGACACCACGAAACTGCTGATCTTCGTCGGCCGGGGTTCACGCGAGAAGAATCTCCACGACCTGCTGAAAACCGCCCGGCTGCTGGGCAAGGGCTACCACCTGCTGCTGGTCGGCCCCAGCATGCCCAGCCAGGTACCGGACAATGTCAGCGTGATCGACCGCTATACGCCGACCGAAGAGGTCGCGAGCTGGCTGGCTTCCAGCGATGCCCTGGTTCACGCTGGCACCCAGGAGACCTTCGGCCTGGTGGCGCTGGAAGCCATGGCGAGCGGCATCCCCGTGGTCGCCGCCCGGGCGGGTGCACTGGCCGAGAACGTGCCGCTGGGCTGCGGCCTGTTGAGCGAACCCCATTCGCCCGCGGACATGGCACGCGCGGTCAAGGAACTGTTCGCCAATCACGATGCCGCCCAAGCCGGGCGCCGCGCGCGACGCTACGTGGAGCGCAACCACGACTGGGATGTCGTCATCGACGGCCTGCTCTCTCACTATCGACGGCTGACCAGCGCCACCGAAGGTGCAGGAGAAGCCCAGCAGGGTTCCCAGCATGGATAAGTCACATTTCTCGCTGGTACTCCACGACATCGCCCCCGAAACCTGGTCCGATTATCAACCGTTCGTCGAGTCGATCGACCGTCTCGGCGAACGGCTCGGTCAGCGCATTCCAATGACCTGGCTCGTCGTCCCCGACTTCCATGGCCGGGGCAAGTGCCGCGATAGCGACACGTTGCGCCGGGTTCTCGATGATCGCCTGGAGCGGGGCGACGAACTGACGCTGCATGGCTACTTTCACCGGGACGATGCGCCGGCACCCCGCTCCTTGCGGGATTTCTACATGCGCCGAATCTACACCTGGGAGGGCGAGTTCTACACTCTCGACCAGGCGCGCGCCGGCGCCCTGCTCGATGAGGGCATGGCCCAGTTCGACGCCTGCGGCTGGCCGCATGGCGGCTTCGTCGCCCCCGCCTGGTTGATGAGCGAAGGGACCCGAAAGGCGTTGCAGGAACGCCCGTTCACTTACACCAGCGACCTGCAACACCTCTATCGCTTGCCATCGCTGTCGTCGCTGGCTGCGCCCAGCATCGTCTGGAGCGCCCGCAGCGCCTGGCGCCGCGGCATGTCGAGAGTGGTCAGCGCGCTCCAGTACCGCCGCTTCCAGCACGCGGCACTGCTGCGATTGGCTCTGCATCCCGTGGATATGCGCCATCGCGCCTCCCATGACTACTGGCTGCATCTCGTCGAGCATCTGCTGGAGGTGGGTCGACAACCGTTGACCAAGCAGGCCTGGCTCGACCAGGCCGCCCCCGATCTCGCCCAGGACAACTTCGCCGGACCGGCGGACAAGGATCGCTCCGCGGCATGAAGCGCATCCTGTGGCTACTGGCGCTGGGCCTGGTGGCAGCGCTGGCGATACCCATCCTGATTGGCGGGCGCGGCATCGTCACCGAACTGCGAGGCTTTCCCACCTCGCAGCTGCTGCTGATGATGGGCATGATCGTGATCTGCTGGAACGTCAATGCCCTGCGGCTGAGGTTGCTGCTGGCCGGGCGCGCGGGAAAGCTCTCCCAGATCCGAGCCTTCTCCATCGTCATGGCCACCGAGTTCGCCATCTGTGCCACGCCGGGGGGTACGGGCGGCCCGCTGACCCTGCTCGGCCTGCTGGCCCGGCGCGGTGTCCGTCCGGCGCAGGCGTCCGCCATCTTCGCCGTCGACCAGCTGACCGACCTGCTGTTCTTCCTCTCGGGCCTGATCGGCGTGGCCCTCTACGTGCTGATCGAGGCGGTGGACCTGAAGCTCGGCTGGCTGGTTGGGCTGCCCACGCTCCTGCTGCTCACCGCGCTTGCCATGCTCTGGCTGACGCTCAGCAACTACTCGAGGGTGATGCATATCACCGGACGCTGGCTGGCCAAGCTCAACGTCAAGCGCAGATCGCGCTTCGGATTCGCCCGCCGCCTGCTCCACTTCCGCAACTCACTGATGGAAACCCTGCGGCTGCCGCGCTGGTTGCTGCTCGGCGTGTTCCTGCTCTGCTGCACACACTGGCTGGTGCGTTACAGCATCCTGTATCTGGTCGTTCAGGGCCTGGGGCAGCATATCGACTGGGCCTGGACGTTCCTGGTGCAGATGGTGTCGATGGCAGCCGGCCAGCTGAGCTTCCTGCCGGGGGGCGCGGGGGGCGCCGAGTTGACGTCGTCGGCACTGTTGACGCCGCTGATCGGCGCACAGAGCGCCGCTGCGGCCGTGCTGATCTGGCGCTTCGTCACCTATTACTTCTACTTGCTGGCCGGCTTTCCGATATTCATCGCCACGGCAGGCAGAGCGTTTCTGCGCATGATGAACAAGCAGAAGAGCGCAGCCAAAGGCTGACCCGAAGCAAGCCGCCAGGAGCGCTAGGCCCTACAAAAACATCGCCCCGTCAGGCGAACCCGACGGGGCGATGAGAGAGACGACGCCGTCTCTAACGACTTGCCAGGCGGACTTACCAGCCAGTCACAGCCTTCAGTGCATCACCGATCTCGGCCAGCGAACGCACGGTCTTGACGCCTGCATCTTCCAGCGCGGCGAACTTTTCATCCGCCGTGCCTTTGCCACCGGAGATGATCGCGCCGGCATGGCCCATGCGCTTGCCCGGAGGGGCGGTAACGCCCGCGATGTAGGAGACCACCGGCTTGGAGACGTTGGCCTTGATGTAGGCTGCGGCTTCCTCTTCGGCGGTGCCGCCGATCTCGCCGATCATCACGATCGCCTCGGTCTGCGGGTCCTTTTCGAACATCTCGAGGATGTCGATGAAGGTGGAACCCGGGATCGGATCGCCGCCGATGCCCACGCAGGTGGACTGACCGAAGCCGTGATCGGTGGTCTGCTTGACCGCTTCGTAGGTCAGGGTGCCGGAGCGCGACACGATACCGACGCGACCGGGCTTGTGGATGTGACCCGGCATGATGCCGATCTTGGTCTCGCCCGGTGTGATCACGCCCGGGCAGTTCGGCCCGATCAGGCGCACGCCCAGCTCGTCACACTTGACCTTGACGTCGAGCATGTCCAGCGTCGGGATGCCTTCGGTGATGCAGACGATCAGCTTGATGCCGGCATTGGCGGCTTCGAGGATCGAGTCCTTGCAGAACGCGGCAGGAACGTAGATGACGGACGCTTCGGCGCCGGTCTTCTCGACCGCTTCCTTGACGGTGTTGAACACCGGCAGGCCCAGATGCTCCTGGCCACCCTTGCCCGGCGTGACACCGCCGACCATGTTGGTGCCGTAGGCGATCGCCTGCTCGGAGTGGAAGGTCCCCTGGCCACCGGTGAAGCCCTGGCAGATGACCTTGGTGCTCTTGTCGATCAGGATACTCATTACTTGCCCTCCGCCGCTTTGACGACCTGCTGAGCCGCGTCAGTCAGGCTGGTAGCAGCGATGATGTTCAGACCGCTGGAAGCCAGCTTCTCGGCACCCAGCTCGGCGTTGTTACCTTCCAGACGCACCACGACCGGCACGTTGACGCCGACCTGCTCGACGGCACCGATGATCCCCTCGGCGATCATGTCGCAGCGCACGATACCACCGAAGATGTTGACCAGGACGGCCTTGACGTTGGTATCGGAGAGGATGATCTTGAACGCTTCCGCCACGCGCTCCTTGGTCGCGCCACCGCCGACATCCAGGAAGTTGGCCGGGCTGCCGCCGTTGAGGTTGACGATGTCCATGGTACCCATGGCCAGGCCCGCACCGTTGACCATGCAACCGATGTTGCCGTCGAGCGCCACGTAGTTGAGTTCCCACTCCTGGGCGTGGGCTTCGCGCTCGTCTTCCTGGGACGGATCGCGCATCGCCTGCAAATCAGGGTGGCGATACATGGCGTTGGCATCGAGATTGATCTTGGCGTCGAGGCAGTGGAGATTGCCTTCGTCGGTGATCACCAGCGGGTTGATCTCGAGAAGCGCCAGATCCTTGTCGTGGAACAGCTTGGAGAGGCCCAGGAAGATCTTGGTGAACTGCTTGATCTGGTCCTTGTTCAGGCCCAGCTGGAACGCCAGCTCGCGCGCCTGGTACGGCTGAGCGCCGACCAGCGGATCGATCTCGGCCTTGAGGATCTTCTCGGGGGTTTCCTCGGCCACTTTCTCGATCTCGACGCCACCTTCGGTGGAGGCCATGAAGACCACGCGACGGGTGGCGCGATCGACCACGGCGCCCAGATACAGCTCGCTGGCGATATCGGTGCAGTTCTCGACCAGAATCTTGGCGACCGGCTGACCTTTCTCGTCGGTCTGATAGGTCACCAGGTTCTTGCCCAGCCACTGCTCGGCAAACGCCTTGGCTTCTTCCGGGCTCTTGATCAGCTTGACGCCGCCGGCCTTGCCGCGGCCGCCCGCGTGAACCTGAGCCTTGACGACCCACTTGTCGCCCCCGATTTTCTTGCAGGCCTGCGCGGCTTCATCCGGCGTGTCGACGGCGAAGCCTTTGGAAACGGGAAGACCGTAATCGGCAAACAGCTGTTTGCCCTGATACTCGTGAAGGTTCATCGATTCATGCCATTAGGTTGCATGTGACTCGAATGGCAACGAGCCGAAAACCGGCCCGTCGCCCCCGTGCCATCCCCATGGGAATGGCACCTAGTGCAGGAAACGCTGGAGAATGACCTATTTGCGTTTCTTGCGGTTGGCCATGTGAATGGCGTGCCCATCGACAGCCAGCGCCGCCTCGTGCACCGCCTCCGACAGCGTCGGGTGTGCGAAACAGGTCAGCGCCAGGTCTTCGGCACTGGAACCGAACTCCATGGCAATCACACCCTGGGCGATCAATTCGCCGGCGTGCTGGCCGAGAATATGGATGCCCAGGACGCGGTCGGTCTCGGCATCGGCGATGACCTTGACCATCCCTTCCGGCGCATTGTTGGCCAGTGCGCGACCGCTGGCCGAGAACGGGAAGGCACCGGTCTTGACCTCGATGCCCTGCTCCTTGGCCTGCTGCTCGTTGATACCGACCCAGGCCACTTCCGGCGCCGTGTAGATGACGCTGGGAATGGCGTCGTAGTTCATCTCCGGCTTCTGGCCGGCGATGATGTCGGCGACCATGACGCCCTCTTCGGACGCCTTGTGGGCCAGCATCGGGCCACGCACCACGTCGCCGATGGCGTAGACGCCGGAGACATTGGTACGGCACTGGTCATCGACGAAGATGAAGCCACGCTCGTCGAGCTTGATGCCGGCGCCATCGTCGAGCAGATTCTCGGTATAGGGCTTGCGGCCGACACAGACGATCAGCTTGTCGAAGGTCTGTTCCTGCTCGCCGTCGCTGTCGGTGTACTTGACCACGACCTCGCGGGACTTGCCCTTGCCCTTGATCTCCGAGCCGGTCACCCGCGCGCCCATCTTGATGTCCAGGCCCTGTTTCTTGAACAGCTTCTGGGCATCCTTGGCGATCGCCTGGTCGACCATCGGCAGGAAGGTATCCAGCGCCTCGAGGACGGTGACTTCGCTGCCCAGGCGGCTCCAGACGCTGCCCAGCTCGAGACCGATGACCCCGGCGCCGATCACGCCCAGACGCTTGGGCGCCTCGGCGAACTCCAGCGCACCGGCGGAATCGACGATAACGTCGTCGGTCATCGGCGCCGGCGGAATGTTCACCGGCACCGAACCGGAGGCGATGATGACGTTGTCGGCCTCATAGGTCTCGGTCTTGCCGTCGTGACCGGTCACTTCGACCTTCTTGCCATCGAGCAGCTTGCCGGTGCCTTCCAGCGCCGTGACGCCGTTGGACTTGAACAGCATGCTGATACCGCCGGTGTTCTTGGCGATGACGCTGTTCTTGAACTCCATCATCTTCTTCACGTCGGTCGCCACATCGCCGACGTTGATGCCGATTTCGGCATAATGGTCGCGCGTCTCGACGAACTTGTGCGAAGTCTCCAGCAGTGCCTTGGAGGGGATGCAGCCCACGTTCAGGCAGGTGCCGCCGTGAACCGTCTTGCCTTCCTTGTTGACCCACTTCTCGACGCAGGCTGTCTTGAGGCCCAGTTGCGCGGCGTGAATCGCGGCGACGTAGCCTCCCGGGCCAGCGCCAATGACGATCACATCGAATTTATCGGCCATGAAAAGTTTCCTGTTCGCTTCGTTTGACGTTCAGTCTTCGAATTCGTGTGCGACGGTGCGAATATCCGCTGGCCCGGACGCGAGAGGTCCGGGCTCCGGTCATCAGATATCCAGCAACAGGCGCGCCGGGTCTTCCAGCAGCGACTTGATCGCCACCAGGAACTGAACCGCGTCCTTGCCGTCGATCATGCGGTGGTCGTAGGAGACGGCGAGGTACATCATCGGGCGAATCTCGACCTTGCCGTTCACCGCCATCGGGCGCTCCTGGATCTTGTGCATGCCCAGGATCGCGGTCTGCGGCGGATTCAGGATCGGCGTCGACATCAGCGAGCCGAAGATGCCGCCATTGGTAATGGTGAAGGTGCCGCCCTGCATGTCGTCGATGCCGAGCTTGCCTTCGCGACCGCGCTTGCCGAAATCGCCGATCGCCTTCTCGACATCGGCCAGCTTCATGCTGTCGGTATCACGCAGGACCGGCACCACCAGCCCCCGCGGCGTGGAGACGGCGACGCCGATATCCTGGTAGCCGTGGTAGACGATATCGGTGCCGTCGATGGAGGCATTGACGTCGGGGAAGCGCTTGAGCGCCTCGGTCGCCGCCTTGACGAAGAAGCCCATGAAGCCGAGCTTGACGTCGTGCGCCTTGAGGAAGGTGTCCTTGTATTCACTGCGCAGTGCCATCACCGCGCTCATGTCCACCTCGTTGTAGGTGGTGAGCATGGCGGCAGTCTGCTGAGCCTGGACCAGGCGCTTGGCAATGGTCTGGCGCAGACGGCTCATCGGCACGCGCTGCTCGGGACGCTCGCCCTCGACCGCCGGCGCCGCAGCCGCTTTCGGTGCGGAGGCGGCAGCCGGCTTGGCGGACTTCTTCGCCGAGCCGTCCTTGACCGCCTTCTGCACGTCTTCCTTCAATATCCGACCGCCCTTGCCGGTGCCCTCGATCTTGCTGACGTCGAGATCGTTCTCGGCGGCCAGCTTGCGCGCGGCAGGGGCCAGGATCTTGCCGTCCACCTTGGCGTCTTCCTCGCCGTCGGCGGCGGGAGCCTCGTCCTGGTCGCCGGCGGATTCGGCGGAAGCGCCGCTATCGCCCTCCCCACCCGTGCCTTCGGAGAAGAGCGCCAGGACCGCTTCGGATTCGACCACCTCGCCTTCCTCGACCTTGATCTCGGAGAGCGCGCCGTCGGCCGGGGCGACGACTTCGAGCACGACCTTGTCGGTCTCGATCTCGGCCAGCACTTCGTCGCGCTTGACCGCTTCACCGACTTTCTTGGTCCAACTGGCGACGGTGCCTTCCTGCACGGATTCGGGGAAGCTCGGCGCCTTGACCTCGAAGCTCTTGCCGGACGCGGCAGGCTTGGCCGCCGGCTTCTCGCTACCCGACTTTTCCTCGCCTTCCGACTGCTCATCGGCGGCCGGCTTCTCTTCACTCTTGCCGCCTTCCGAAGCCGCGCCGAGAACGCCCAGCACCTGCTCGGATTCGCAGGTGTCGCCCTCTTCGATCTTGATCTCGGAAAGCGTACCGGCCTCGGGCGCCACCACCTCGAGGACGACCTTGTCGGTCTCGATCTCGACGATCAGTTCATCGCGCTCGACGCTGTCGCCCACTTTCTTGTGCCAAGTGGCGACCGTTCCCTCGGCAACGGATTCGGGAAAAGTCGGCGCTTTGATATCAGTAGCCATGTCGTATCCTTAGTCTCTTTTCTCTCGCGCCTGTCTCAGCGGCAAGGCGCCTTACGCGTTGAAAGCGTCGTCGACCAGCTGGCTCTGTTGGGCCACATGGACAGACATGTAGCCCGCGGCTGGCGCGGCGGATGCCGGACGACCCGCGAACTTGAGGCTGTGATCCAATCCCTCGCGCACCATGCCCGCCACCAGGCGCAGATGGTGCTGACTCTGATACCAGGCGCCCTGGTTGAGCGGCTCTTCCTGACACCAGACGACCTGTTCCAGGTTCGGATAGGTCTTGAGCGCTTCCCATAGCTCGTCCTTGGGGAACGGATAGAGCTGCTCGACACGAATGATTGCCGTGTCGTCACGCTCGTTTTCGGACCGGTAGGTCGCGAGATCGTAGTAGACCTTGCCCGAGCAGAGCACGGCCCGTTTGACCTGCTGAGGATCCCGTTCGCCGACGTCGGGGATGACCATCTGGAAGCGCCCTTCCGCCAGCTCTTCCATGGTCGAGGTCGCATCCTTGTGGCGCAGCAGGCTCTTGGGAGACATCACCACCAGCGGCTTGCGCAGCGGACGGATCACCTGACGGCGTAACAGGTGGAAGATCTGCGCCGGCGTGGTCGGCACGCAGACCTGCATGTTGTGCTCGGCACAGAGCTGCAGGAAACGCTCGAGGCGCGCGGAGGAGTGCTCCGGCCCCTGCCCCTCGTAGCCATGCGGCAGCAGCAGCGTCAGGCCGCACAGACGCGCCCATTTCGACTCGCCCGAGGAGATGAACTGATCGACCACGACCTGAGCGCCGTTGAAGAAGTCACCGAACTGGGCTTCCCAGATGATCAGCGAGTTGGGCGCGGTGGTGGCGTAGCCGTATTCGAACGCCAGGACGGCCTCTTCCGACAGGAAGGAGTCGTAGATGGCGAAGGCGGGCTGGTCGTCCTTGATATGTTGCAGCGGGACATAGGTCGAGGCATCGGCCTGGTTATGCACCACGGCATGGCGATGGGAGAACGTCCCCCGCCCGGTATCCTGCCCGGTCAGGCGCACCGGATGGCCGGCATCGACCAGGGTGGCGTAGGCCAGCGTCTCGGCAAAGCCCCAGTTGAGCGGCTGGTTGCCGGCCAGCATCTTGCGCCGCTCCTCGTAGACCCGCGCGACCTGACGCTGGACGTCGATGCCGTTGGGGATCTCGCTCATCTTCTGCGCCAACTGGGTCAGATGGTCGAGATCGCAACTGGTGTCGGTGTCTCCGCTCCACTCGTGACCGAGGTACGGCGTCCAATCGACGAACAGGCCGGTGTTGGGCTGCTTGACCAGCGCGTTGGCGACATGGTTCCCGGCCAGCAGATCGTCGCGATACTGCTCGCCCATCTGCTTGGCCTGGTCCTCGTCCAGCACGCCTTCCTCGATCAGCTGCTCGACGTAGAGCGTCCGCGTCGACTTGTGGGACTTGATCTTGGAATACATCAACGGCTGGGTGCCGGAGGGCTCGTCGGCCTCGTTGTGGCCACGGCGACGGTAGCAGACCAGGTCGATGACGACGTCGCGCTGGAACTCGTTGCGATAGTCCACGGCGACCTGGGTCGCATGGAGCACCGCTTCCGGGTCGTCGCCATTGACGTGCAGAATCGGCGCCTGGACCATCTTGGCGATATCGGTGCAATACTCCGTCGAACGCGCATCGTCGGCACGCGAGGTGGTGAAACCGACCTGGTTGTTGATCACGATGTGCAATGTCCCGCCGGTCTTGTAGCCCCGGGTCTGCGACATCTGGAAGGTTTCCATCACCACGCCCTGGCCGGCGAAGGCGGCATCGCCATGCACCACCACCGGCAGTACCTGCTTGCCGTCGCCGTCCTGACGGCGATCCTGACGCGCCCGAACGGACCCTTCCACCACCGGAGAGACGATCTCCAGGTGCGAGGGGTTGAACGCCAGTGCCAGGTGGACCTCGCCACCGGGCGTCATCACATTGGAGCTGAAGCCCTGGTGATACTTGACGTCCCCGGAACCCTGTTCGATCTGCTTCTTGCCATCGAATTCGTCGATCAGTTCCGACGGGCTCTTGCCGAGGATGTTGACCAGCAGGTTGAGACGTCCGCGGTGGGCCATGCCGATCACCACTTCCTTGACGCCGTAGTTGCCGCTGCGCTGAATCACCTCGTCCATCATCGGGATGAAGGATTCGCCCCCCTCCAGACCGAACCGCTTGGTACCCGGGTACTTGGAAGCGAGATAGCTCTCCAGCCCCTCCGCCGCGGTCAGGCGCTCCAGCAGATGTTGGCGTTCGCTCTGACTGTATTTCGGCTTGGAACGCACCGACTCGAAACGCTGCTGCAACCAGCGCTTCTCCTCGGTGTTGACGATGTGCATGAACTCGCAGCCGATCGAGCGGCAGTAGGTCTGCTCCAGCGCCTCGACGATCTCCTTGAGTGACGCCTCTTCCTTGCCCAGAAAGAACGAACCGGTCTGGAACTCGGTGTTCATGTCGGCTTGGGTCAAATCGTGGAAGGAGAGGTCGAGATCGGGAACCGTGTCGGGCTTGCGCAGACCGAGCGGGTCGATGTTCGCGCGCTGGTGGCCGCGGAAGCGATACGCGTTGATCAGTTGGAGAACCTTGACCTGCTTGCGGTTCTCGCTGCTGCCGGTGGCGGCGGTCGCCGGGGCGCGGCGCTCACGCGCCAGCTGATAGAACTGTTCCCGGATGGGACTGAGGGGGACGTCTTGGGAGGGAGAGCCTTCCAGGCGTGGCAACTGTTCGAAAGCTTGGCGCCACTCATCGGGAACGGTCGCGGGATCATTCAGGTACTGCTCGTAGAGCGCTTCCACATAGTGGGCGTTGCCGCCGCTCATGTGGGAAGTGCGCCACATCAACTCCATTATGCCTTCTTGCATCTCTCGTTCACCCTACACTGATGGGGTGTTGTCGGCGCCGGTCGCAGCTGCGCCTCGGCGTCACTCCGGAACCGTCGCGAGACGGCCAACGACCATGCCATTCAAGGCGTCTTCATGATCGTTAAAAGCCGGTGCACGAGGCACCGGCTGACATCTTGAGCTCTGACCGGCTGCGACATCGCGCCGCAGCCGGTAGCGTGGCGACATGATAACAAGCCCAGCGCTACGATTTAAGTCGTAGATGCCGCCTTTGACGATCAGGTCGCGTTGGACAACAGCATTTCGCGAATTTTCCCGATGGCCCGGGTCGGATTCAGCCCTTTCGGACAGACCGCGACGCAGTTCATGATGCCGCGGCACCGGAACAGGCTGAACGGGTCTTCCAGCTCGGCCAGACGCGCCTGGGTGGCGTTGTCCCGCGAATCCGCCAGGAAGCGATAGGCCTGCAGCAGGCCGGCGGGACCGACGAACTTGTCCGGGTTCCACCAGAAAGACGGGCAGGAGGTCGAGCAGCAGGCGCACAGGATGCATTCGTACAGGCCATCCAGCTTGTCGCGCTCTTCCGGAGACTGGAGACGCTCGATCGCCGGCGCCGTCGTGTCGTTCTGCAGATACGGCTGCATGCGCTCGTACTGCTTGTAGAACAGACCCATGTCGACCACCAGGTCGCGCATGACCGGCAGGCCCGGCAGCGGGCGCAGCACCAGCTTGTTGTCCTTGGCCACGTCCGACAGCGGCGTGATGCAGGCCAGGCCATTGGTGCCGTTCATGTTCATGCCGTCGGAGCCGCAGACGCCCTCTCGGCAACTGCGACGGAAAGCCAGTGAGCTGTCCTGATCCTTGATCATGGTCAGCACGTTGAGAACCATCAGATCGCGCCCCTGGGTATCGACCTGAAACTCCTGCATATAGGGCGCGGAATCGGTCTCAGGGTTGTAGCGGTAAACGGAAACCTGAAGATTGGACATCGTTGACAACCCCCTTAGTAGGTACGGACTTTCGGCTCGAAAGTATCGACCGTCTTCGGCGTGAAATTGACGTCACGCTTGGTCACGGTCTTGTCGCCCGGATGGAAGAGCGAGTGCTTGAGCCAGTTGACGTCGTCGCGATCCGGATAGTCGTAGCGCGAGTGAGCGCCGCGGCTCTCCTTGCGATCGAGCGCCGCGATCGCGGTGGCCTCGGCCACCTCCAGCAGGTTGTCGAGCTCCAGCGCCTCGACACGCGCCGTATTGAAGACGTCGGACTTGTCGCCCAGGTGGGCCTGTCCGATACGCTCGCGCAGCTCCGCCAGCTTCTTGACCCCTTCCTGCATGTTGTCTTCCTGGCGGAAGACACCGAAGGCGTTCTGCATGGTGTTCTGCAGCTCGGCCTTGAGTTCGGGGACGGACTCGCCGCCACTGGACTCGTTCCAGCGTGCCAACCGGCTGGTCGCACGCTCGATGTCCGAGGCGGAGGCGTCGAGATAGTCGATACCCTCGCTGAGCGCCTGGTCGATATAGATCCCGGCAGCCCGGCCAAACACCACCAGATCGAGCAGCGAGTTGCCCCCCAGGCGATTGGCGCCGTGAACCGAGACGCAGGCCGCCTCGCCACAGGCGAACAGACCGTTGACGATCCGGTCGTTGCCGTCGCCATCCTGGGTGATGGCCTGGCCGTGCACGTTGGTCGGGATCCCGCCCATCATGTAGTGGCAGGTCGGCGTGACCGGGATCGGCTCCTTGACCGGATCGACATGGGCGAACGTCTTGGAGAGCTCGACGATACCGGGCAGGCGCTTCATCAACACCTCTTCGCCCAGATGATCGAGCTTCAGCATGACGTGGTCGCCATTTTCACCGCAGCCGCGCCCTTCCAGCACTTCCATGACCATGGAGCGGGCGACTACGTCGCGGCCGGCCAGATCCTTGGCATTGGGCGCATAGCGCTCCATGAACCGTTCGCCGTCCTTGTTGATCAGGTAGCCGCCTTCACCGCGACATCCTTCGGTGACCAGCGTGCCGGCGCCATAGATGCCGGTCGGGTGGAACTGCCACATCTCCATGTCCTGCATCGGGAAGCCGGCGCGCAGCGCCATCCCGATACCGTCGCCGGTATTGATCAGGGCATTGGTGGTCGAGGCGTAGATACGACCCGCCCCGCCGGTCGCCAGCACGGTCGCCTTGGATTTGACGTGAACGATTTCACCGGTCTCGATGCACAGCGCGATGCAGCCGACGACATCGCCGTTGGCGTTCTTCACCAGATCGATGGCGTACCACTCGTCGAGAAAGACCGTGTTGTTCTTCAGGTTGTTCTGATAGAGCGTGTGCAGCAGCGCATGCCCGGTACGGTCGGCGGCGGCGCAGGTCCGCGCGGCCTGCCCGCCCTTGCCGAAATCCTTGGACTGACCGCCGAACGGACGCTGGTAGATCCGGCCGTTGTCGAAACGCGAGAACGGCAACCCCATGTGCTCGAGCTCGAACACCGCCTTGGGTCCCTCGGAGCAGAGATACTCCGCTGCGTCCTGGTCGGCGATGTAGTCGCCGCCCTTGACCGTGTCGTACATGTGCCAGCGCCAGTCGTCATTGGGATCAGCGGAAGCGATGGCACAGGTAATGCCGCCCTGCGCGGAAACGGTGTGGGAACGGGTCGGGAAAACCTTGGACAGGACCGCGGTCTTCTTGCCGGACTTGGCCAGTTCGAGCGCCGCTCGCAGGCCGGAACCGCCACCACCGATGATGATGGCGTCGAATGTCAGGTTACGCATGGTAGACATGAATCAGGCTCCCCAGAGGACTTGAACGCCCCACACCAGAAAAACGAAGATGGCAAGAATCACGACGGCCTGGAAGCCGAAGCGAACACCGGTGTGCTTGAGATAGTCGGTGGATACCGTCCACAGACCGACCCAGGCGTGAGCGGCCATGGAAATGAAGGCCAGCAAGGAGAAGATGCGCATCCAGGTCTGGGCGAACAGTCCACTCCAGGTGGCGTAGTCCAGGTTCGGATGAAACAGCAGATAAGCCACGACAAACAGTGCATAAAGCGCCAGCACCACGGCGGAGACACGCTGGATCAGCCAGTCGGACAAGCCGCTGCGGCCGAGGTTCGTGATGTTGGTTACCATACCCAGACTCCTGCCAGAACCACCAGAACGGCACTGATCACGACGGTGATCTGCGCCTTGCGATTGCCACCCTCGAGATCGACACCGTAGCCGGTGTCCATCAGCAGGTGCTTGATCCCCGCAACGAAGTGGAAGCCGAGCGCCGACAGCAGGCCCCAGGCAATCAGCTTCACCAGCACGTTGTGCGCCAGGGCACTACGCACCGACTCGAACCCCTCGGGAGAAGACAGCGAAGCGTCCAGCGCCCAGAAGCCGAAGATCAGCCCGACGAAAAGGATGACGCCGGTGATGCGATGTGCGATAGAGGTGAGTGCGGGAAGTGGAAAATGGATGGTGGACAGGTCGAGGTTTACTGGACGTTTGCTATTCACGGCTCTTAAACACTCTCTTAACCCAAACGGGTCGTGCCCGTTCAGGGCGGTGGTTTTTAGAAGCTGGATCACGGTCGCAAGATGCAGTTCCGATGCGGCCCAAACCGGCTGACGATGCCATATCGTGCGGTTGCAGATTATAGGGTTTGGGTAACGGTATGACAAATCACCACACACGCCATTGACAGGGAAAATGCCCCACCGGCCCCGCCGCCGCTGGCTTCCGGGTTGTCGACAGTCCATGAAATTTATTTTGTCGCTGTCGGCCCGCCCCACTCGATGGGTATGATGGCGACTCGGCCCGAAAGGCCACGGATCACATCATTGTCCCCGGCACTCCGCCACCTTCCCAGAATCCGGGACAAACGCCGCAACCACGGTGTCAAGGCGGCCTAGGCGAATTGACAATCCCCCGCGGAAATCTATAGTGGGCAAACTATTTTTCGCCCGCACGGCAGTAAAGACAAAGACTTATGTCACGATAAAGGAGGCCAACATGGCTGACAGAAAAGCGAAACTATCGGTCGATGGTGTCGACAACGCCATCGAGCTGCCGGTATATGCCGGCACCATCGGCCCCGATGTCATCGACGTCCGCAGCCTGACCGCAGAAGGCCTGTTCACCTACGATCCTGGCTTCGTCGCTACCGCCTCGTGCGAATCCGGCATTACCTACATCGATGGCGCCGCCGGCACGCTGCTCCACCGCGGCTACCCGATCGAGCAGCTGGCCCATAACTCCAACTACGTGGAGCTGTGCTATCTGCTGATGTTCGGCGAACTCCCCTCTCCCGAGGAGTACGAGAAGTTCAGCGACACCATCGGTCGTCACACCATGGTCCACGAGCAGATCGTCAACTTCTACAAGGGGTTTCGGCGTGACGCCCACCCCATGGCCGTCCTCTGCGGCGTGGTCGGTGGCCTGGCCGCCTTCTATCACGACAATCTCGACATCACCCAGGCCGATCAACGCCACGTCAGCGCCATTCGCCTGATCGCCAAGATGCCGACGCTGGCGGCGATGTGCCACAAGTACAACATCGGCCAGCCGTTCATGTACCCGCGCAACGACCTCAATTACTCCGAAAACTTCCTGCACATGATGTTCGGCAATCCCTGCGAGAGCTACGAGGTCAATCCGGTCATCGCCAAGGCGATGGATCGAATCTTCATGCTGCACGCCGATCACGAGCAGAACGCTTCGACCTCCACCGTGCGCCTGGCCGGCTCCACCGGCGCCAACCCCTTCGCCTGCATCAGCGCCGGCATCGCCGCACTCTGGGGGCCGGCACATGGCGGCGCCAACGAGGCGGTACTGGCGATGCTGGACGAGATCGGCGACGACTCGGAAGAGAACATCCAGCGCTTCATCGACAAGGCCAAGGACAAGGACGACCCGTTCAAGCTGATGGGGTTCGGCCACCGGGTCTACCGCAACTTCGATCCGCGCGCCAAGGTGATGAAGGAGACCTGCGACGAGGTGCTGGGAGAGCTGGGAATCGGCGACGACGCACAACTGCAGATCGCCAAGCGACTCGAGCAGATAGCGCTGGAGGATGAGTATTTCATCGAGCGCAAGCTATACCCCAACGTCGATTTCTACTCCGGGATCATTCTCAAGGCGATCGGCATTCCGACCAACATGTTCACCGTCATCTTTGCCATGGCGCGAACCGTTGGCTGGATTTCCCACTGGAACGAGATGATCACCAACGGCTACCGGATCAGCCGCCCCCGCCAGCTCTACACCGGCTACGACAAGCGCGATTACCCGAAGCAGTAGCCGCCAGCTTGCAGGGAGCCAACCATGAAGCCGCCGGCGACTGCCGGCGGCTTTTTTTCGCCAGGCCTGCGCCTCCACGGAGATTTCCACACTTCCTGTGGATAAGCCTGTTCAAAACCCCTCGATAATGTCACCAAACCGCCTCCAGAAGCGCGCTGACAACAGATTGCTTAAATTTTAACCACTTCTAACCTGTTGATTTAAATAGATAAAAATTTCATTTACCTATTTTCAGTAAGTTAGCGGCGTCAAGGGGCAGAGAACCTGCACGGTGGAAAAGCCGGCAGAATGTCAAGCCTGGAAGGATCGATACCGAACAGTTATCAACAGCCGCAAGAATCGACGAAGCTGGATATCGGAAGGAGGAAAGCGGGAGAAGAAGTGGCGTCCCATAGGGGGTTCGAACCCCTGTTACCGCCGTGAAAGGGCGGTGTCCTGGACCACTAGACGAATGGGACGCTGAAAACGACTCGCAAGTCGGTTCTTGTGGTGGAGCCTAGCGGGATCGAACCGCTGACCTCGACACTGCCAGTGTCGCGCTCTCCCAGCTGAGCTAAGGCCCCGTTCCAAGAACGGGGCGAAATATACGGCCATCCCACTGATAAGTCAACGCTTTACACAAAAAAATCCGAGGCGCTGCCGGGGACGGCACTCATATCGAGTTACAGCTCTCGATACTGCTTCTCCAGGCGCTTGGCCTGTTTCTTGGAAACACCGCCGAGTACCTCGATCGCATGCCGAAGGCGAGCCCGCGTCACATCCGAACCCAGAATCGTCATCGCATCGAGCACCGACGTCGAATGGGCACTGCCCGTCACCGCGATGAACACGGGAGCCAGAAACGCTTTCATCTTCAGTTCGAAGTGCCCCGCGAGCAGCTTGACCTGGTCCAGCAGTTCCTCTTTCTCCCACCGCGGGATGGTTTCCAGCCGCCATACCAGAAACTGCAGCAGCGCCACCAGCGTGTCGCGTTCCAGAGTGACGCCATCGAAGCTCTTTTCGCTGATCTCGGGCAGGCCGGCAAAGAAATGGCCGGCCAACGGCATCGCTTCGGAGAGCGTGGTGATTCTGGGCCGAATCTGCGGCAGGATCTGCCCGACGTAGGCCTCGTTGAACGCCCACTCGCGCAGCGCCTGCAGCAGCGCCGCGTCATCCAGGTCCTCGCGTATATAGACGCCGTTGAGCCAGCTCAGCTTGTCGAGCTCGAAAACCGGACCACCCAGCGAGACCCGCTGCAGGTCGAAGTGAGCCATCATCTCTTCGAGAGTGAATTTCTCGCGCTCGTCCGGCATCGACCAACCCATCCGCCCAAGATAGTTGGTGACCGCCTGGGGTAGAAATCCCATCCGGCGGTAGTAGTTGATCGACGTCGGGTTCTTGCGCTTGGACAACTTCGACTTGTCCGGGTTGCGCAGCAGCGGCATGTGGCACAGTTGCGGCATCGGCCAGCCGAAATATTCGTACAGCAATTGATGCTTGGGCGCGGAGTTGATCCACTCCTCGCCCCTGAGGACATGAGTGATCCCCATCAAGTGGTCGTCGACCACATTGGCCAGGTGGTAGGTCGGCATTCCGTCCGACTTCATCAGGATCTGCGCATCGACTTGCGCCCAATCGACCTCTATCTCCCCGCGAAGCATGTCCTGGACGACACAGACACCCTCGGAAGGCACCTGCATGCGGATGACGTAGGGATAGCCCCCCGCTTCCCGTTTGCGCTGCTCGTCCGGATCCAGCGCCAGATCTCGCGGTTTCAACGCAAGATGCAACCCTGCCGCCCTTCGCTCTTCACGGAGTGCGTCCAGCTCTTCGCTGGTGCGGTAGCACTTGAAAGCGTGCCCGCTCTCGAGCAGGCGTTCGGCGTGCTGGGCATAGATGGCGCCGCGCTCACTCTGTCGATAAGGGCCATGAGGGCCACCGACATCCGGCCCTTCGTCCCAATCCAGACCCAGCCAGCGCAGGGAGTCGAGAATCATGTTCTCCGATTCGGCAGTGGAGCGCTGACGATCGGTATCCTCGATTCGCAAGACGAACTGCCCGCCATGCAGGCGAGCGAAGCAGAGATTGAAGAGTGCGATATAGGCCGTCCCGACGTGCGGGTCGCCGGTGGGCGAAGGCGCGATGCGCGTGCGTACCGTCATGAATTCCATTCCGTTGATGAACGAGCCACGTGATTGTACGCCTTCCCGAGGGGTGGCTGCAGCGCTTGCTGCCCATTCAGGAGGTCGGGAGCGGCCCCCAGAGGAAGATCGTCGGCAGCCCGGGGACGCGCCGGCGCGTTGAATTTGCGCCTTGACGATTCGCGCCGCTGGCCCAACGCTCTGTCCGAAAAACTAGACAAACATATGACAACAAGCTCGCAACCCGAAACATACTTCGGCATTGAGTGGATATCCTCACAGCACCAATACGCAGGCGAGATTCATGGATGGACGGGTTAGGACCACGAATCAAACAACTCCGCCTCCAGGCAGGCATGAGCAAGGCCGCACTGGCGAGACGAGTGGGCGTCTCTGACGTCACGATTTCCTACTGGGAGTCAGGCACCATCAAGCAGATCGGGCATGAGCGTCTCGTGGCCCTCACGTCGGCGCTGAACTGTTCGATCAAACAGCTGCTCGATGATGACTCTCTCAGCGCCATGGCGGTCGGCTCCCAGGCGTCGGGTAGAGCCGTCATGAGCCTCCATTCGCATCTGGCGGCTCCCTGGGAGCAGCAGGGGCCGGAGCCGGACGCCATGTCCACGCTGCAGATGCTGACCCAGGACTGTCATCTGGTGACGCCTGCGGAAAACGAATCGTTCGATTTCTTGTTCGAGGGCGATCTGGCTGCCATCGTGGCGTGCGACAAGTTCCAGCAGGACGGCCTTTATCTGCTCGAACGGGAAGGGATCCTGCAGATTCAGTACCTCGAACACCTGGCCTCCGGCAGAATGCGGGTCAGCGGAGAGCAGCTTCACGGCGTGACCGTGGAGAGCGTTCGTCATCCGCCGTTTCGCATCGTCGGCTACGTCAGGGCACGCTGGAGCCGTCAATGACGGCCGGCTCGCCGGCGCCGACACGGTGAGCCCCAGGCCCGTCAGACCTTGCATTTCCGGCGCTCGGCTATACAGTTGACATCAGACTATCGTCTAACGCCTCTTGCCCCGTACGCCACGGGTAGAGGAGTGGGTAAGGACCAGACATCACGGTGAAGGAGAACCCGATGGAAATGTTTACGGTGACAAAATCCGAGAGTTCGTTGATGGCGTGCTGTCGCGCCTGTGGCCACGAGCAGCCGCTGACGCTGGCCAGTTCTGACGCCGAAGAGCAAATGGCGGTCAGCATCAAGTGCGAGCGCTGCCCCAGTGAGGATGCCTACGTCGCCGTTCCCGGCTCCGCTTCCACTACCGTCGAGACCGTCTGACCCTCGCACCGACTCTTGACACCCCACCTGCGGGAACTGCTCCGGAGGCCTGAGACAGGCGGCCAGGCCTCCTTCCGATCTAGTCGGTCGACTCGGCCCTGCCGGACTCAACCGTACCGGCGCTGCTGCCGATAGGCGAAGAAGAACACGACCAACCCCCCTGCCGCCGCCGCCGCCCCCACATAGCCAGTCGCGGTCCACCCCAGTCCTGCGCCGATGGCCATGCCGCCGAGCCATGGCCCCA
Source organism: Salinicola sp. (assembly GCA_002695065.1). GTDB lineage: Bacteria > Pseudomonadota > Gammaproteobacteria > Pseudomonadales > Halomonadaceae > Salinicola. The sequence continues at coordinate 60,141 of NZNW01000107.1, forward strand.
GCGCATTGGCCACGTTGAAGGCAGCGTGGTTCGAAGCGGCGGCCAGCGTCTGGGCATCCGCCGCCACATCCATCAGGCGTGTCTGCAGTGCCGGTGAGAGCGATACCATGGTACCGATCGCCACACAGATCGGCAGTATCGACCACAGCGACTGCGCGGCCAGCGGAAAGAGCAGCAGGATGACGATGCACCAGACCAGCAACCAGCCGACGCCCTTGAGCTGCATGCGATCGTACAATTTTCCGCCGACGATATTGCCGACGATGGCACCGGCGCCAAACGCCGCCTGGGCCACGGGAATCCAGTACGGCGATACCTGCGTCACGTTGACGAGGACCGGCGCCAGATAGCTGAAGACGCAGAACATGCCGGCGAAGCCGATGGCACCCACACCCAGCGTCAACCAGACTTGCGAGCGCTTGAGTGCCGTCAGCTCCTGCGCCGGACTATTGCGCTTCTCCTGTCGGTTCAACGGCAGATAGATGAACACCAGGACGACCGTCAAGACGGCGATGCCACCCACCAGCGCAAAGGCCAGGCGCCAACTCATCATCTGGCTCAGCCAGGTGGCTAGCGGGTTGCCTGCCAGCATGGCGATGGTCAGGCCGGACATGACCCGGCTCACCGCCTGCGCGCGCTTGTGCGGGGGAACGAGCGATGCCGCGACCAGGGAGGCGACGCCGAAATAGGCGCCGTGCGGCAGTCCGGAGATGAAGCGAAAGATCATCAAGGTGTGATAGTCGAGCGCCAAGGCGCTGGCGATATTGCCGAGAGCGAAGAAAGCCATCAGCATCAGCAGAAGATGACGGCGATAGAAGTGGGCCCCCATGACGGCGATCAGCGGCGCGCCCACGACGACACCCAGCGCGTAAGCGCTGATGACGTTACCCACCTGCGGCTCCGAGATGCTCAACGCCCTGGCCACGTCCGGCATCAGCCCCATGATGGTGAACTCGCCAACGCCAATGGCGAACCCGCCCACGGCAAGCGCCATCTCTATCAACAGCGCATGTCGCCGGGAGGGCTTGATAGCCCCGGTCGAGTGATCATCGGCCACGAGCATCTCCTACTTTAGTCGAACAAGATTGGCTGCAATTATTCACGTCAGCCAGCGGTATGGGAACCGCTGCCCGGCAATATTTTCGATGGCCCGGCGGCCAATCCGGAATCGGTACCCAGCTGGCAGAAAGAGGAAGCGCCGAGATTGCGTCCTGGCAGCAATACGTTGAGCTTTCGATGTCCAAAGCCGAACGTTTGTATGAAACTTGAACTTTAATATTAAAGTAGAAATATCTTAACGAATTGCTCGAATTGCACTGCCGCACAATTCGCTGAACGACGCGAGATGCCGCCCGCCCCGCTGCCCTCGTTTCCAGTTCGAAAGTCGAAATTACAGTTTTAAAACCGGGAATCCGCTGAAAAATCAGCCAAGAGGCGCCGATTGTCAGGCGAAAACGTTGCTGGTGACGCCTCATGCAGAACGGGTGTGACCCTATACGAACTATGCATCTATCGATGAGCAGGTCTATGTTAATCTTATCATTGGAGTATCAAGCTAGAGTTGAATCGCGTCATTTCATAACATTAATTAAATTCATGACAAAAACGATGACTTCCATAACTCATGCTCATGTCGTTCAGGCGATGGCCGGCTGGCTTGCCAGCAATGGCTATCGATGTGAAGCCAACCGCCTTGGCACCCGCTCGGAAATCGATCTCGAAGCGACGTCGGTGTTCGGCCAGAAGCGCCTCATCGTCGATTGTCGGGGAGAGCTCAGCGTCGAGGCCGGTCAGGATCCCTGGATGGAGATCACCCAGGCCTTCTTTTATCTCATCCGGGACAGCGAGATGCCGGATGATCAGACCCAGGTATCGCTGGCCCTGCCGGACACCACGGACTTTCGCCGCCGGATGGCAGGGATGAAGGACTTCTGTCTACGCCAGGGCGTCACCGTGTTCTGGGTGGCCGAGACCGGCCAGGTCAGGCAGTGGACCGAAGATGCGCCATTCACCGCAAGCGCCAAGGCACTACCTTGATGGGTACGGTTCCAGAACTCGGCGTGAGAGCTTCGGCGGTTCCCGTCCGAGGGGAACTTTTCCATCGACAAACACTCTCAAGGGTCAAGAGATACTGAATAGCAGTCGCTATGCGGATTCTCGAGCTTACTGCAATGATCGTTATCGCCGCGCTCTGCGCGGCGATTTTTTTGTCTGAATGGCGGCCTCACGAGACAGAATCGGCTCCGTTTTCCCGGGCTCGCCCCATCGCCGGCACCCGTAGCACAGGCACCAGGTGGGCACGAGTTGCCGAGAACCGCTTCGGCAGACCTATGGGGGCCGCCGCGGCCAGCGTGTTAAACTATGCCGGTTGCCGCGCATCCGGAGCATCTGCATGCCACTTTTCTTCGTGGTCTTCCTCATCTGCCTGCTGATCAGCCTGGCCACCGTGGCTGCGCTGATGCTATCGCGCACTCCACGTTATCGAACACAGGCGCAGGATCTTCTCGACCTTTTCGACGCGGTACTGGACAACCGCGCCAGCGAAGCGCGCTGGCACACCTTGATCGGCTACCCGATCCGACACGATGCCTACCTGGAGAATCTGCGCCGCCGCAGCCAACACCTGATGGAAACTCACGGGCGCCCCTGGCAGGCCGCCCAGGGCGGGTCGCTCTTTTCCCGCAGTGGTCGGGAAGAACTGGCGGCATTGCGCGATCACCTGGCTGCCCACCAGGCGCTCCAAGGGAGCGAGTATCATGCCTGAGCCAGCCATGCCGCGGCGAACACCATGACCGATATCATCCGGCTGGCGCCGCTCGACAACGCCATCCACCACCACCACCACGACTATCACCAGATCGTGATCGGGCTGTCCGGTTACGCGGAGTTCGAGATCGCCGGCCAGGGAGGGGTCGTGGCACCGCTTTCCGGTTGCCTGGTTCCCGCCAATATCGAACATTACTACGAGGGAATCGGGGACAACCGTCAATTGATCATCGACCTGCCGGACGACGCCTCTCCCCTGACCGGCATGAATCGGCCATCGAGAGCCCTGTTCGACCGTCCTGGCTACTTTTCTCTCGATGAATCGCTCCAGCACTATCTGCAGTTCCTGATCCACGAAATGAGCCAAGCCAGTCACGCGCCAGGGGATCTGCTGGTCACCACCCTGCTCAGTTCACTGCGTGCCCGCCTCGGCGCGACCCTGGCTTCGCCCCCATTGGCGAGGCGAAGCGGTCGATCGCTCGACGTCCAGCGACTCGAGCAGTTCGTCCTCGAGCGGCTGGACCAGCGCCTGAGCGTATCCGACCTGGCCCGTCTCGCCTGTCTGAGCGAAGCGCACTTCGCCGAGCGCTTTCGCGAACAGACCGGCATCACACCCTATCAGTTCGTGATGCGGCTGCGATTGAACCGGGCCCGTGAACTGACCATGTTGACCGACATGCCGCTCGCCGATATTGCGGAACGCACCGGATTTGCCAATCAAAGCGCCCTGAGCAACGCCTTTCGCCGTCGCTATGGCCATCCGCCCATGCAGTTGCGACGCCCCTCTCGCTAGCGCGATGACCCGGCCTTTTTCGCAAATACCCCCGGATAATTGGCAAGTACCGTCGCCCTGTTTCACGATAGAGTCAGCCACCACTCCTTTTCCATTGGCGCAGTTCACCGCACGCTTCCGGCGAGCGGCCACCATCGCCAACGCTGATTATCATGGGGTTCAACAATGCTAAAAGCCGACCAAATGCTGGACGCCGCCACCTGGCAGACCTCGCTGGAGGCGCTGTTCGCCAGGATCAGCGACCACTATATCGTTGACGAGGAAGCCTACCTGGGCGAGCTGTGCGCCATGCTGGACGCCGACGAGGCGGATTTCGCCCGCATCGGTGACAAGACGGCGCAACTGGTTCGTGATGTTCGCACCATGGACACGGCCGTCGACTCCATCGACGAGCTGCTCCAGCAGTACAGTCTCGACACCCAGGAAGGCGTGCTGCTGATGTGCTTGGCCGAGGCGCTGCTGCGTATCCCCGACAAGGCCACCGCCGATGCGCTGATCGAAGACAAGCTGGGCGTCGCCGACTGGAAACGTTACCTGGGGCAGAGCGAGTCCTGGTTCGTCAACGCCTCGACCTGGGGCCTGCTGATGACGGGCAACGTCATCCAGATGGACAAGCCACGGGAAGGCAAGCCGGCCAACTTCATCAACCGCATGGTCAATCGCATGGGCGAGCCGGTCATTCGCAGTGCGATGTACCAGGCGATGAAGATCATGGGACAACAGTTCGTACTGGGTCGCACGATCGACGAGGCGCTCAAGCGTTCCAGGCCGCTGTTCAACAAGGGCTACACCTACTCTTACGATATGCTGGGCGAGGCGGCCCGTACCCGCCAGGATGCCAAGCGCTATTTCGACGACTACGCCTCGGCGATCCGCCAGGTGGGCGAGACCAGCCTCAAGCTGGACGCCAGCACGCCGGCCCCGTCCGTCTCGATCAAGCTCTCCGCACTGCATCCGCGCTACGAGTTCGGCCGCCGCACCCAGGTTCTCGACGAACTGGTAGGCACCGTCAAGCAGCTGGTCGAGATGGCTCGGGAGCGTCATGTGGCGCTGACCGTCGACGCCGAGGAAGTGGACCGTCTCGAACTCTCGCTGGAGGTCTTCCGCGCCGTCTTCGAAAGCGATGTCTGCCGCGGTTGGGGCCACTTCGGCCTGGTGGTCCAGGCTTACGCCAAGCGCGCCCTGCCGGTACTGCACTACATCAATCGCCTGGCGGACCAGCAGGGTGACGAAATTCCCCTGCGCCTGGTCAAGGGCGCGTACTGGGATACCGAGATCAAGGAGTCGCAGAAGCTCGGGGTCGATGGCTATCCGGTCTACACCCGCAAGGCCTGTACCGATGTCGCCTATCTCGCCTGCGCCCGGTTTCTGCTGTCCGAGAACACCCGCGGCCGCATCTTCCCCCAGTTCGCGACCCACAACGCCCACACCATCACCACCATCCTCGAGCTGGCCAACGATGCTGGGCGCGCGTTCGAATTCCAGCGTCTGCATGGCATGGGCGAAGCCCTCTATGACGCCGCACTGACGCGAGCGCCACAGGGCACCTACTGCCGCATCTACGCCCCCGTCGGCGCCCACAAGGACCTGCTGCCCTATCTGGTGCGTCGCCTGCTGGAGAATGGCGCCAACTCGTCGTTCGTCCATCAACTGGTCGACCCCCGGGTCCCGGTGGAGTCGCTCTGTGTCCATCCGGTGGCAACGCTCAAGCCCTATCCGACCTTCGCCAACACCAAGATTCCGTTGCCGAGGGACATCTACGGTCCGGCACGCAAGAACTCCAAAGGCGTCAACTTGAACATCAACAGTGAATACCAGCCGCTCGTCGATCGCATGGCGGAGTTCATGGATCGGGAATATCACGCCAAGCCGCTGCTGGGCGTCGACATCGCCGACGACGAGAGCCAGCGTCAGCGAGTCACCAGCCCCTACGACCGCCGCCAGGCGGTTGGCAGCGTGCAGTGGGCGACACGCGAGCAGGCCCAACAGGCCGTCGACATCGCCTGGCAAGCCTTTCCCCGCTGGAGCGAGACGCCGGTCGACGAGCGCGCGGCCATTCTCGAGCGTCACGCGGACCTGATGGAGACCCATCTGGCGGAGTTGATGACGCTCTGCTCACGCGAGGGCGGCAAGCTGCTGACCGATGGGGTCGACGAGATTCGCGAGGCGGTGGATTTCTGTCGCTACTATGCCGCCCGCGCCCGCGAGCTGTTCGCCGAACCGACCGTGCTGCCGGGGCCGACCGGAGAGTCCAACGAACTGATGATGAGCGGCAAGGGCGTGTTCGCCGCGATCAGCCCGTGGAACTTCCCCGTCGCCATTTTCACCGGTCAACTGGTGGCCGCCGCCGTGGCCGGCAACAGCGTGCTGGCCAAACCCGCCGAGCAGACCTCGCTGGTCGCCAACCGCGTGATCGAACTGCTGTACGAAGCCGGGATGCCCCGGGACGTGGTGCAGCTCCTGCCCGGCGATGGCCCCACCGTGGGCAGCGTGCTGAGCAGCGACCCGCGGATTACCGGCGTGGTCTTCACCGGCTCCACCGATACCGCGCAGATCATCAACCGGGCACTGGCGGCCAGGGAAAACGCCGCGCTGCCCACGCTGATCGCCGAGACCGGTGGCATGAATGCGATGATCGTCGACTCCACCGCCCTGCCCGAGCAGGTCGTCGCGGATGTCGTCCACTCGGCTTTCCAGAGCGCCGGCCAGCGCTGCTCCGCCCTTCGCGTCCTCTATCTGCAGGAAGACATCGCCGACCGGGTCATCGAGATCCTGCGCGGCGCCATGGAGGAACTGCGGATTGGCGACCCCCGGGATCTCGGCACCGACGTCGGCCCGGTCATCGACGAGGACGCCCGCAAGGGCCTGCTCGCGCATGTCGAGAAGATGCAGGCCGAGGGGCGCCTGCTGGCCGAGGCCAGGCTCGACCCGGCACAGACCGACAACGGCACCTTCGTCGCCCCCATGGCCTTCGCCATCGACGGCATCGAATCGATGCAAGCCGAGCAGTTCGGCCCCCTGCTGCACATCGCCCGTTATCGTGCCGACCAGCTCGAGGAGGTCATCGACGCCATCAATGCCAAGGGCTACGGCCTGACGTTCGGCGTCCACAGCCGCAACGAGAACTTCACCAACCATGTCGCCAGTCGCATCCGCGTCGGCAACGTCTACGTCAATCGCGACATCATCGGCGCTGTCGTCGGCGTGCAACCATTCGGCGGGCAGGGTTTCTCCGGCACCGGCCCGAAGGCAGGTGGACCGCACTATCTGTTGCGCTTCGCCACGGAGAAGACGCGCACCATCAACACGGCTGCGCTGGGGGGGAATGCTTCGCTGCTCGCGATGGGAGACGAGTGACTTCCACTCGTCGACAACAACGACAAGCCGAAGGGAGCTCTGCATGATCGCAAACAACACCAACAGGGGGACAACGCGCGCGCTCGCCAGTCGCGATGCGCCCCACCCGTGCTCCGGCCTGCCGGCGTGTCCAAGGCCGGTCGGCAGCGCGGCGGATCAGGTGACTATCTGACAACCACCTAACAACCAACTAACAACTCTCTAATAATTAAGAGAAAGGAGACGTCCCTATGGCTATCGGTGTCTGGATAAGCCTCATCGCCTACTTCGTGCTCATGATCGCCATCGGCCTCTACGCCATGCGCACTTCCACCGCCACTTCCGAGGATTACATGCTGGGCGGAAGAACGCTCAGTCCCCAGGTCGCGGCCCTGTCGGCCGGCGCTTCGGACATGAGCGGCTGGTTGCTGCTGGGACTGCCCGGGGCGATGTTCGTCTCCGGCCTGGGCTCGGCCTGGATCGGGATCGGCCTGTTCGTCGGTGCCTTCTTCAACTGGCTGCTGGTCGCGCCACGGCTGCGCGAGCAGACCGTACACTACGGTAACGCCATCACCATTCCGGCGTTCCTGGCCAATCGCTTCCCGACCCGCGCGCTGTCGCTGCGCACGGTCTCGGCCATCGTCATCGTGGTGTTCTTCTCGGTCTACACCGCCTCGGGCCTGGTGGCCGGCGGCAAGCTGTTCGAGAGCGCCTTCTCCGGCGTCATCGATATCGGCGGGCTCAGCGACTACGCCACCGGCGTGATCCTCACCCTCGGAGTGGTGCTGGTCTATACCGTGGTCGGCGGCTTCCTGGCGGTGAGTATGACCGACTTCGTACAGGGCTGCATCATGATGCTGGCGCTGGTGATCATGCCCGCGGTGGTGCTCTTCGGCGAGGGCGGCGGCGGCTTCAGCCAGGCCCAGCAGACGCTCAATCAGGTAGACCCCACCCTGCTCTCCTGGACCGACGGTCTGACCATCGTCGGCTGGCTCTCCGCGGTCACCTGGGGCCTGGGCTATTTCGGCCAGCCCCACATCATCGTGCGCTTCATGGCGATTCGCTCGGTCAAGGACGTGCCCACGGCACGTAACATCGGCATGACTTGGATGTTCATCTCGCTGGTCGGCGCGATCTCGGTCGGCATCTTCGGCCGCGCCTATGCGATCCGCAACGGTCTCGAGGTGCAGGACCCGGAGACGATCTTCATCATCCTCTCCAACCTGCTGTTCCATCCGCTGATCACCGGGTTCCTCTACGCGGCGCTGCTGGCGGCGATCATGAGCACCATCTCCAGCCAGCTGCTGGTGGCCTCCTCATCGCTCACCGAGGACTTCTACCGCCTGTTCCTGCGCAAGGAAGCGAGCGAGAAGGAGACCGTCACCATTGGTCGTCTGAGCGTGGTCGCGGTCGGCCTGGTAGCAGCGATCATCGCCTCCAATCCCGACTCCCAGGTACTGGGTCTGGTCAGCAACGCCTGGGCCGGCTTCGGCGCCGCCTTCGGCCCGCTGATCCTGCTGTCGCTGATGTGGTCGCGGACCAACGGCGCCGGCGCCATCGCCGGCATGGTGGTGGGTGCGCTGACGGTGATCGTGTGGATCGCGCTGGGCTTCAGCAACTCGTTCCTGGGCGGCCCCGGCGTCTACGAGATCATTCCCGGCTTCATCGCCTCCTTCATCGCCATCGTGGTGGTGAGCCGCATGACCAACGACGCCGGCGAGTATCGTCAGATCACACGCTGAGCGCAGCTCGACCGACAAGATCGAGGGCTCCTGCGGGAGCCCTTTTTCGTGCCTGCCACCGCGCGGGCACCGGGGCTCAGCGGGGATGCTCGCGAAAGGCCCACAGTCTCGAGCCGATGTAGGTAATCACCGGCACGGTGAGCGTCGCGATGCCGATGGCCCAGAACCCCGAAATTCGGGTCGAAGCCAACAGCACGGCCAGGACGCCGTTATTGAGGACGAATCCCGAAAGCGCCAGCGCGAAGAAGCGCCTGGCCTTTCCCCGACGCCGAAACGTCAAGCGTCGGTGACCGATCAGCGAGATCTGGAAGGCGACCAGAAAGCCGCACAGGTTGACCAGGAACTCCGACAGCGCCGGCCACAGGGCGCTGAGAACGGCCGCGACCGACAGATGCGCCGCCGTCGCGACACCCCCCACCAGCCCGAACCGAGCGGCGGTCTTCGCCTCGCGCTTGAGTCGACGCTTCACGAGGCGTCGGACATGTCGTCGACCCGGCCTTCCCTGCCGGTCGGGCTCTGTTCGGCGACCAGGCTGTCCTCGGCGACCAGATAAAGCGGTCGCTGCTTGGTCTCGATGAAAAGACGCCCGACGTACTCGCCCAGGATACCGACCGACAGCAGCTGCATGCCGCCAAAGAACAGGATCGCAGTCATCAGGGAGGCATAACCCGGCAGGTCATTGCCCACCACGATCACCCGTCCGACGAGAAGCAGGATATAGACGAAGGCGAGCCCTGCGATGACCGCGCCGAAGTACATCCAGATACGCAGTGGCCAGGTAGAAAAGCTGACGAAACCGTCTATGGCGAAATTCCACAACTTCCAGAAGTTGAACTTGCTCTCCCCGCTCTCCCGAGCCGGCCGATCGTAGGAGACACCGATGGAGCGATACCCCGGCCAGCTGAACAGGCCCTTCATGAACCGGTTGCGCTCGGGCAATCGCTTGATGGCCTCCACCACGCGACGGTCCATCAGCCGGAAATCCCCCGCGTTGCTGGGAATGTGCGTTTCGGCCAGGCGGTTGAAAAAGCGATAGAAAAGGCCGGCGTAGGCGCGCTTGGCCTGCGTATCCTCGTCTCGGGAGCCACGAATGCCGTAAATCATGTCGTAGCCCTCCTCCTGCCACAGACGGACGAATTCCAGAATCACCGCCGGGGGATCCTGCAGATCGACATCCATGGGTACGACGGCATCTCCCCGCGCGTGATCGAGGCCGGCGGTCATGGCGGCTTCCTTGCCGAAATTTCGCGTCAAGGACAGCACCCGAACCCGAGGGTCGCTGGAGGCGCTCCTGCGGAGTCTCTCCAGCGTTCCATCGGTAGAACCGTCGTCGACGAACAGTATCTCCAGCGCCGGCAGCCTGTCACCGAGCTCACGGTCCACCGCCTGCAGGAACCGGTCGATCGCATCCTCCTCGTTCATGACCGGCACCACGATCGACAACATCCAATCCTTTCGGTGTCTCTCCACGGAAGCTCCTCTCCTCGGTCGGTGTCGTCGGCTTATCTGGATTGGCGACGTCATCCATCAGCGACTAGGGTAATCCTAGCGGTAGAAAGGCGACTGCGCACAGCCAGGCGTATACGCTACCGGAATGTAAAAAAACGCTGTTTCAAAATTTTACTGGACATAAAAAACACCGTTTCCTATCATAGCGACGTTGTCTCATAGAATGTGAAGGCCGGTAACACGGCTTCATGATGAAAGGAAGGGAGTACTTATCATGACCAAGACCAAACTGTTTTCTGCAATGGTGGTTGCCGGCGCTTGCGCATTCGGAACCCAAGCCGCTTTCGCCTATGGCGCCGGCGACTTCTATGGCCGTCTGGGCGTTGCCAAGACCGACGTTGACACCGGTTATACCGATGACAACGACAAGGGCGCCTACCTGGGCCTGGGTTACATGGTTCACGACAAGATCGGTGTCGAGCTGAGCTCCATGACCGAAACCAAGGTTCACGCTGAAGGCGGCAACTTCAAGCAGGTTCCGATCAACCTGATGGCTCAGTACTACCCGCTCGGCGGCATGGACTCTGCTGTCCAGCCCTATGCTGGTGTCGGCGTCAACTACACCACGTTCTCCGACGAAAGCGGTGTCGGTAGCGTCGACGATTCCTGGGGCGCAGCCGGCCAGTTGGGCGTCGACCTGAACGTCACCGAAAACTTCGGCTTCAACGCTTTCGCGCAGTACACCGATGTCAGCGCCGACATCAGTGGCGGCCGCGATATCGATCTCGATCCGGTCACCGTCGGTGCCGGTGTCACCGCTCGCTTCTAAGCGATCGGCGATCGATAGCAAAACCGGGCCTCAGGCCCGGTTTTTTGTGTCCGCGATTCAGAAAGCGAACGACCACACTCGCTGTGACCGCTCACGCCTGGGTGACGATGCGGTCGACGACGGCGAGTTCACGGATCACCGGCTCTCTCCTCGAGGCCGGTTCATCCTTGAGCCA